>DYFW01000004.1 GCA_020725005.1 Thiobacillus denitrificans | reverse complement strand
TCCCGACCTTCGCATTGCGAACGCGACGCTCTCCCAGCTGAGCTACCGCCCCAACGTGGCGCGGATTATAGCCTTACCGCCGGAAAGCGGGAAGCGCGGCGATGCGGGTGGGCAGATGGGGCAGCAGGCGGGCGATGCCCCAGCCCAGCAGCACGCCGGCGGCGTTGGCCAGGGCGTCGACCGGGTCGGGTTGGCGCGCGGGGGTGAGACCTTGCAGCAATTCGATCGCCGCGCCGAACGCGATGACGGCGAGCGCGAGCCGCCAGCGCCGGGCCACGACGAGCTGCGCCCACCAGAACGCGAGCAGCGCGTAGCCGGCGAGGTGGACGAGTTTGTCGAGACCGCTGTCGTCTTCGCCGACGGTGGGCGGGCCGAGCGAGAAAACGAGCGTGAGAGCGATACCGAGCCAGCCGCCCGCGCGCCACAGACGCATGATCGCGGGTATGTCGCCTGGCTGCGGCATCACGCGTGCCGGTGCGCCCAGCGCAGCATGAGTCCGCCGGCGACGATCATCGGCAGGCTGAGCCACTGCCCCATCGACAGCCCCAGGCCGACGAGGCCGAGGAAGGCGTCCGGTTCGCGCGTGAATTCGGCGAGGAAGCGGAAAACGCCGTAGCCGATGAGGAAGACGCCGGAGACGGCGCCCACGGGGCGCGGCTTCGCGGAATACAGCCACAGGATGACGAACAGCAGCAGGCCCTCGCCGGCGAACTGGTAGAGCTGCGAGGGGTGGCGCGCGATGCCGTCGCCGGCCTGCGGGAAGACCATGCCCCAGGGCAGGTCGGTGGCACGCCCCCACAGTTCGCCGTTGATGAAGTTGCCGAGCCGTCCGGCGGCGAGCCCCAGCGGCACCAGCGGGGCGATGAAGTCGGTGACGGCGAGCCAGCGCAAGCGATGCCGGTGGGCGAATACGATCATGGCGACGAGCACGCCGAGGAAACCGCCGTGGAAGCTCATGCCGCCTTCCCACACCTTGAGGATATCGATGGGGTTGGCGAGGTATTCGGCGGGCTTGTAGAACAGCACGTAGCCGAGGCGGCCGCCGAGGATGACGCCGAGCACGCCATAGAACAGCACGTCGTCGAGCATGGTCGCGTTCCAGCCGGACCACGGCCGGTGGGCGATGCACCAGCGGCCAAGCAGGATGACCTGGACAAAGGCGACCAGGTACATGAGGCCGTACCAATGGATGGCGACAGGGCCGAGTTGCAGGGCGACCGGATCGAATTGGGGATGGATCAGCATGACGTCTCCGGAGGGGGGCGAAGCGCCATTGTATCGGCTGCGGCACCCCCTGATGCTGGCTCAAGTTTTGCGTGCACGCCCCCGATAAGACATTCTGGGCACAGGAGGAGTCACGGGCTTGCGTTGGTATTTTTTCGTTCTGGCTATGACGGTCGGATGGACGCCGGCGACCGGCGCGCCCGCCGAGACCGAGGCCCCGCTGGGTTTCGGCGTGATCAACCAGCGCAGCGTGACCCTCACGGCACAGGCCTGGAACCCCATCCTCGGCTACGTTGGCAAGAAGGTCGGCGTGCCCCTGGTCCTGAAAATGGGCAGGACCGCGCCCGAAACGACGGCGATGACGGTGCGCGGCGAACATGCCTTCGCCTACACCAACCACATGTTCACGGTGGACCGTGATCGGCTGGGCTACAAAGTGATTCTGCGCATGCAGGGGGAGCCGATTCGTGGCGCTATCGTCGTGCGCGACGATAGCCCGGTCCGCAGCGTGGCCGACCTCAAAGATGCGCGGGTGGCTTTCCCGTCGAGGGAGGCCTTCGTCGGCTACTGGCTGCCGATGGACCATCTGCTGAAATCGGGCGTGCGGGTGCAGGAGGTGTTCGCCGGCAACCAGGAGGGCGCGATGTCGCAGCTGCAGTTCGGCGAGGTGGCCGCCGCCGCGGTCAACCACAAGCTGCTGTCGCGCTACGGGCAGCGCGAGGGCTTCCGCTACCGGGTGATCTGGACGTCCGATCCCTATCTCGACGTTCCCATCGTGGCGCATCCCTCGCTGCCGCCCCGGCTGGTGGAGGCGGTGCGCGCCGCCTTCATCGGCATGGCAGAGGATCCCGCGGGACGCCGCGCGCTGCAGGCGAGCGCCGAGGCGCTCGGCAGCCCGGAGGTGTGGCGCTTCGTGCGGGCGGAGGATGCCGAGTACGACAACTACCGACGCTTCTATCGCACGACCGTGGTGAAGGGGAATCCGTGAACCTGGCCGCGCGCGGGACCGCTGTGTGGCGGAGCCTGGGCCTGTTGCCGCGCCTCGCGGCGGCACAGGGCCTGCTGCTGCTGTGCGCTGCGGCCCTCATCACCCTGCTGTTCGCGCGCCAGTATCACGCCCAGCTCGCCGGCGAGCAGGCGGCCAAGGCGCGGCTGCTGCTCGACGTCGCCGCGCCTCTGGTGGCGGAGCAGGCGCTGATCGGCGACTATGCCGCGGTGAAACAGCTGCTGGAGCGCCAGGCCACGGTCTATCCCGAGATCTCGCGCCTGACCTGGCGCTGGAACGGGCGCGACCGCGTCGTCGTGCGCCCGGACGTGCCGCGCGAGGAGGTTCCCGGCTGGTTCCAGCGCCTGGCGGCGATGCCCGAAGCGCACGCAACGGCGGACATCCGGCTGGGCGGCGCCGATTACGGCAGGCTCGAAGCGGTCCTCGATCCGACGCGCGCCCAGCATGCGCTGTGGCGTGCCACCCTGCACAACCTGGCGCTGAGCAGCAGTGCGATGCTGGTCTTGATGGTTGCGCTGTTCTTCGTGCTGCGCGCGAACCTGCGGGTGTTGCGGCAGCTGGCCGACGCCGCCGACCGCTTCCGCCACGGCGACCACACGGTACGGGTCCGCCCGGGGGGCGCGCGGGAAGTGCGCAGCGCCGCATCCGCTTTCAACAACGTGGCCGAGCGCATGCAAGGCCTGCTCAACGACCTGTCCGAGAGCCGCCAGCAGCTGCGCGAGCAGCTGCACTTCTCCGAGGAGCTGATCGAGACCCTGCCGCTGCCGCTCTATACCAAGAACCGGCAGGGCAGGTTCACCCGCGTGAACAAGGCATGGGAGGCGTTCTTCGGCGCCGGCCGCGCCGAAATGCTCGGCCGCCATGTCGCCGACCTGTATCTCGACTCGCCCGAGATTGCCGCCCATATCGACGTGATGGACCGGGCGCTGATGCGCAATGGCGGGTTGCAGACGCACGACGCCACCCTGCGCACGCGCCGTGGCGAAGACCGGCAGGTGATGTTCGCCAAGACCACGCTGACCGACGCCGACGGCCATGTCATCGGACTGATCGGCGCCATCACCGACCTCACCGAGCTGAAGCGCGCCGAACACCAGGCGCGCGCTGCGTTGATCGAGAAAACCGCGGCCGAAAAAGCCAACCAGGCCAAGAGCCTGTTCCTCGCCAACATGAGCCACGAGATCCGCACGCCGTTGACGGCGATCATCGGCTACTCGGAGGCGCTGCTCGACGTCAGGCAGTCGATGGCCGAGCGCATCGAGGGCATCCGCACCATCCGGCAGGCAGGCCGGCATCTGCTCGGCCTCATCAACGACATACTCGACTTGTCGAAGATCGAGGCCGGCCGGCTCGAGGTCGAATGCATTCCGGTGCCGCTGTTCGACCTGATCGACGACGTCGTCGCGCTGGCACGCCCGCAGGCCGAAGCCAAGGGCATAGGGTTCGCGGTCGAGCCGGTGTTTCCGCTGCCCGCAAAAGTGACGACCGATCCGGTGCGCGCCAAGCAGATCCTGCTCAACCTCATCAGCAATGCGATCAAGTTCACCGAACAGGGCCAGGTCTCGTTGCGGGTGCGCCACGATGCCGTCGGCGGGCGCTTGGTGATCGAGGTGGTGGACACCGGCATCGGCATCAGCGCCGAGCAGCTGGTGCGGCTGTTCCAGGCCTTCAGCCAGGCCGACGCCAGCACGACCCGGCGCTTTGGCGGCACCGGCCTCGGCCTCGCGCTGTCGAAGCAGTTGGCCGAAATGCTGGGCGGCAGCATCTGCGTCGACAGCGCGCCGGGCCGCGGCAGCCGCTTCACCGTCACCCTACCGGTCGGGGCAATCGACGCGATGATGCATGGTGCAGACGACATCCGCCGGGCGCCCCCGCCCGAGGACGCGCGGACGACGGCGCCGAACCTCAAGGGGCGCCTGCTGCTCGTCGAGGACAACCCGGTCAACCAGCGCGTGATCGCCCTCAAGGCCCGTCACCTGGGCATCGAGCCGCGCATCGTCGAGAATGGCGCGCAGGCGGTCGAAGCCGCGCTGGCCGAGCCCTTCGACCTCATCCTCATGGACATGCACATGCCGGTGATGGACGGGATGACCGCGACGC
Organism: Thiobacillus denitrificans; assembly: GCA_020725005.1. Lineage (GTDB taxonomy): Bacteria > Pseudomonadota > Gammaproteobacteria > Burkholderiales > Thiobacillaceae > Thiobacillus > Thiobacillus denitrificans_G. The sequence goes on along the minus strand of DYFW01000004.1, from coordinate 47,813 downwards.
GCACGCTGCGCGCGCGTGGTTATACCGGCCCCATCGTCGCCCTCACGGCCAATTCCACCCAGGAGGACCGGCAGTACTGTCTCGACGCCGGCTGCAACGGCTTTCTGACCAAGCCGATCGAGAACGCGCAGTTCACCGAGACCCTGCGACGGCATTTGCAGGCCGGCGAGGCGGCCCCGGCCGCATCCGGCGAGCCTCTCGTGCCGGCCCTGCTGTGGCAAGATCCGGACCTGGTCGAGCTCGCCCGCCACCTGCACGAACGCTTCGTCGCCTATGGCGCGGCGCTTCAGCGCGCGCAGGCGGCAGGGGACAACGAAGCGATGCGCACGCTGGCGCGGCAGATGAAGACCGCCGGTCCGGATTACCTCGCTCCCCAGCTCACCGAATTGATCGGCCAGCTCGAGTTCGCGGCGACCGCCGGCAACCGGCAGTCGACGCAGGATCTGGTGGCGAAATTCGACGCGCTGATGGCGCGCCTCCAGCTGCCCTCGCCCCCCGACGGGGCGGCAACGCCGGCGAGCGCCGCGGACACGCCGCTGGTATCCGATCTGCTGCAGGAAAGCCCCGACATGGCCGATCTGGTCGAATATTTTCTCGAACGCCTGCCCGAGTACGAAGCCTCGCTGCGCACCGCGGCGGCGGCAGCGGATCTCGCCGCGCTGAAGACCCAGGCGCACGATCTCAAGTCGGTGGGGGGCGGTTACGGCTACCCGCTGGTGACGCAGCTGGCGATCCGGATGGAGGCCAGCATCCTGGCCGGCAAGTTGGATGAAGTGCTTGGCCAGATCGATGAATTCGCGCGGTTGGCGCGGCGCATCCGGGCCGGCGAAGCGACCCGGCCCGCCGGGAGCCAGGCGGCATACCGCTCGAGTTGAAGGAAGCCCTCGCCGCGCGGCCCTGTTCCGTCCGTCTCGTCGACGACAGGCACGAGCTTCGCCTGCTGCCGGGACGACGACAGGCGATACAATCATGTTTTTGATTGCCCCAGGATCGAGCCATGCCTGTCTACCGTTCCCGCACCACCACCCACGGCCGCAACATGGCCGGCGCCCGCGCCCTGTGGCGCGCCACCGGCATGAAGGACGGCGACTTCGACAAGCCCATCATCGCGATCGCCAACTCGTTCACCCAGTTCGTGCCCGGCCACGTGCACCTGAAGGACATGGGCCAGCTGGTCGCGCGCGAAATCGAAGCCATGGGCGGCGTGGCGAAGGAATTCAACACCATCGCGGTCGACGACGGCATCGCCATGGGCCACGGCGGCATGCTCTATTCGCTGCCAAGCCGCGACCTCATCGCCGACTCGGTCGAATACATGGTCAACGCCCACTGCGCCGACGCGCTGGTGTGCATTTCCAACTGCGACAAGATCACGCCCGGCATGCTCAACGCCGCGCTGCGGCTGAACATCCCCACCGTGTTCGTCTCCGGCGGCCCGATGGAAGCCGGCAAGGTGGTATGGGACAAGCAGACGATCAAGCTCGACCTGGTCGACGCCATGGTCTCGGCCGCCGACGACAAGGTCAGCGACGAGAAAGTGCAGCAGCTCGAACGCTCGGCGTGCCCGACCTGCGGTTCGTGCTCGGGCATGTTCACCGCCAACTCGATGAACTGCCTCACCGAGGCGCTGGGTCTTTCACTGCCCGGCAACGGCTCGCTCCTGGCGACCCACGCCGACCGCAGGAATCTCTTCCTCGCCGCCGCGCGCCTGATCGTTCGCAACACGCGGCGCTACTACGAGCAGAATGACACCTCGGTGCTGCCGCGCGCGATCGCCAGCTTCGACGCGTTCGAGAACGCGATCGCGCTCGACATCGCCATGGGCGGCTCGACCAACACCGTGCTGCATCTCCTGGCGGCGGCGCACGAGGCCGGCGTCGATTTCACCATGGCCGACATCGACCGCATGAGCCGCCGCGTGCCGCACCTCTCGAAAGTCGCGCCGTCGATCCAGACCTACCACATGGAAGACGTGCACCGCGCCGGCGGCGTGATGGCGATACTCGGCGAGCTCGAGCGTGCCGGGCTGGTGCACCGCGACGTCCCGACCGTGCTGATGAAGACGCTGGGCGAGCAGATCGACGTCTACGACATCCGCCGCACCAAGGACCGCGACGTCAAGGACTACTATCGGGCCGCGCCCGGCGGCGTGCCGACCCAGGTCGCGTTCTCGCAGGACCGCCGCTTTCCGAAGCTCGACGACGACCGCGCGAACGGCTGCATCCGCGATATCGAACACGCCTACTCGAAGGACGGGGGGCTCGCCGTGCTCTACGGCAACCTCGCCGAGGACGGCTGCATCGTCAAGACCGCCGGCGTCGACGAGAGCATCTGGAAATTCTCGGGCCCGGCGCGCGTGTTCGAATCGCAGGACGCCGCGGTCGAGGCCATCCTCGGCGACCGCATCCAGCCGGGCGACGTGGTGGTGATCCGTTACGAAGGCCCGAAGGGCGGCCCCGGCATGCAGGAAATGCTCTACCCGACCTCGTACCTGAAGTCGAAAGGGCTGGGCAAGGCCTGCGCGCTCATTACCGACGGCCGCTTCTCCGGCGGCACCTCGGGGCTGTCGATCGGCCACGCCTCGCCCGAAGCGGCGGAAGGCGGCAACATCGGTCTCGTCGAAGAAGGCGACATCATCGAAATCGACATCCCGAACCGCAGCATTCGCGTCGCGCTCAGCGACGAGGTGCTGGCGCAACGCCGCGCCGCGATGGACGCGAAAGGTGCCCAGGCCTGGAAGCCGGTCAATCGCAATCGCGCCGTGTCGGCCGCGCTGCGCGCGTACGCCGCGATGACGACCTCGGCCGCGTTCGGCGCGGTGCGCGACGTCAGCCAGGTCGAGCATCCCACCGAGGCGCAGGTGCACGCCGACCCGCTGGCGCGCTTTGCCATTCCCGGCCAGCTGGCGTTCCGTGTCGGCGCCGGCGGACTCACCTATGCCGACATCGACAACCACGGCGGCCGCGCGACGATCTGCCTGCAGGGCGCCCACCTCGTCAGCTTCCGGCCGAAATCGCAGCAGGCGCCGGTGGTGTGGGTGTCGGACGCGGCCAAGTTCGCGCCGGGCAAGTCGATCCGCGGCGGCGTGCCGGTGTGCTGGCCGTGGTTCGGCCCGCACCCCAGCGAACCCGGGTTCCCGGCGCATGGCTTCGCCCGCACCGTCGACTGGACCGTCGTCGGCAGCCGCAAGCGCAGCGACGCCCGCACCGAGCTCACCCTGCAACTCGTGGAGAACGAGCAGACGCGCGCGCAGTGGCCACACGCCACGCGCCTCACGCTCACCGTGATCGTCGGCGAACGGTTGGAAGTGCAACTTTCCACCACCAACACCGGCGAGGCGCCGGTGACGATCGGCGAGGCGCTGCACACGTATTTCCACATCAGCGACATCGGCGCGGTGAAGGTCGAAGGCCTCGACGCCTGCGCCTACTACGACAAGGTCGACGCTTTCGCCCGCAAGACGCAGCAGGGCGCCATCACCTTCGACGGCGAGGTCGACCGGGTCTACGTCGACACGCCGGCCGACTGCGTCATCGTCGACCCTGGCCTCGGGCGCCGCATCCGCATCGCCAAGACGGGCTCGCAGTCGACCGTGGTGTGGACGCCGTGGGCCGAGAAGGCCGACAAAATGGGCGACCTGGGCAAGGGCAAATCCGGCGCCGGCTGGCGCGAGATGGTGTGCGTCGAATCGGGCAACGCGATGGACAACGTCGTCACCGTCGCGCCGGGCGCAACGCATACGCTGGCGGTGACGTACAGCGTCGAGCCGCTGTAGTCCGGAACCAGACATGCGCGCGATCCTGGTAGCCAACCCCAAGGGCGGCAGCGGCAAGACGACGCTGTCGATCAACCTCGCGGGCTATCTCGCTTCAACCGGCGAGCGGGTCGCGCTGCTCGACCTCGACCGCCAGAAGTCGGCGACCCAGTGGCTCGCCGTGCGCGACGCGTCGCTGCCCGACATCACCCTGCTGCACGAAGGTCAGAAGGGCGAGGCCGACTGGCTGGTGATCGATACGCCCGCGGGTCTGCACGGCAAGAACCTCGAGCGCGCGCTGAAGCTCGCGCACAAGGTCGCGGTGCCGATCGCGCCCTCACTGTTCGACATCCGCGCGAGCCAGGATTTCCTCGCCGCGCTGCACGCCGAGAAGGCGGTGCGAAAAGGCCACGCCTTCATCGGCGTGGTCGGCATGCGCGTCGATCCGCGCACCCGCGCCGGCGTCACGCTCGAGCAGTTCATGGCGCGCCAGGATCTGCCGGTGCTGGCCTACCTGCGCAACACCCAGCACTACGTCAACGCCGCTTTCGAAGGCAAGAGCCTGTTCGACCTGCCGCCCCACATCGCCGAGCGCGACGTGGAGCAGTGGCAGGGGCTGATCCAATGGCTGGAACGCTGACCTGAAAGGCGGGGCCGGCAAGGCGGGCGAACCCTTCTCCCGCTCCGCGCCGATTCTCAGCGCCTTTCTGGTCCAGCCACGGTTTCGTCAGTGCGTGGTCGGCTTCAGCAGGTTGACCACCTGCGGCTTCACCACGCTCTTGGTCGACGAACACGTGCCTTCCTCGGTCACGCCGAGCTGGCGCTCGGCCTCGGTCAGCAGATTGATCACGTCGACGTAGAACTTGTCGTTCGCCATCAGGCGCGCGGTGCGGCCGCCGTCGTTGGCGGCGAGCACGTCGGCGCCGGCGTTGATCAGCCACTCCACCACCGCGGCGTCGCCGCCGCCGGCCGCCAGCATCAGCGGCGTGATGCCGAAGAAGATGCGCTCGTCGAGATTGGCGCCCGCCTGGTGCAGCACCTCGATCACCTCGACGTAGCCGCGCTCGGTCTCGCCGTTGTAGGCGGCCTTGGCGAGCGCGGTCCAGCCCTGCGGCGACTTCGCGTTGACGTCGGCGCCGGCGCCGAGCAACACCTCGACGGCGGCGACGTGGCCGTGATGCGCGGCGTGCATCAACGCGGTCTCGCCCGCCTCGTCCGTGGCCGCCGGGTCGGCGCCGGCGTCGAGCAGCATTTTCACTTTGGCGGCGTCGCCCGAGCGGGCGGCGGCAAACAGTTCATGGGACATCGCGGGACTCCTGCAAATTCGGTGGCGCCCAGCGTACAATTGTTGAGCGATTTAATCAACTATTGACGCCGCCATGCCCAACCGCCTCGCCACCGAATCCAGCCCCTATCTCCTGCAGCACGCCGACAATCCGGTCGACTGGTACCCTTGGGGCGCGGAAGCGCTGGAACGCGCGCGCCGCGAGGACAAGCCCATCCTGCTGTCGATCGGCTATTCGGCCTGCCACTGGTGCCACGTGATGGCGCACGACTGCTTCGAGGACGCCGAGGTGGCGGCGGTGATGAACCGCCTGTTCGTGAACATCAAGGTCGACCGCGAGGAGCGCCCCGATCTCGACCAGATCTACCAGGCCGCACATCAGCTGCTCGCGGGCCGTGGCGGCGGCTGGCCGTTGACGGTCTTCCTCGCCCCCGACCAGACGCCTTTTTTCGCCGGCACCTACTTCCCCAAGACGCCGCGCTACAACCTGCCGGGCTTCATCGACCTGATGCAGAACGTCGCGCGCGCCTGGCACGAGCGGCGCGGCGAGGTGCTGGCGCAGAACGCAGCGCTGCGCGACGCGTTGGCCGCGCAGCAGCCGGTCGCGGCGGGCGACGTCGCGTTGAGCGAGGCGCCGCTCGCACAGGCGGTGCGCGACCTGGCGCAGGCCTTCGATCCGGTGTGGGGCGGTTTTTCGCGCGCCCCCAAGTTCCCGCGTCCGGGCGAACTCTTCTTCCTGATGCGGCGCGCGCAGGCGGGCGACGCCGAGGCACGCGAGATGGTGCTCTTCACGCTGACGACGATGGCGTCGGGCGGCGTCGTCGATCAGCTGGGCGGCGGCTTCTGCCGCTATTCGGTCGACGCGCAATGGGCGATTCCCCATTTCGAGAAAATGCTCTACGACAACGGGCCGCTGCTGCAACTGTACGCCGACGCCTGGGCGATGCGCGGCGACGATCTTTTCCGGCAGACGGCCGAGGGCATCGTCGCCTGGCTCTTGCGTGAGATGCGCGCGCCCGGGGGCGGCTTCTACGCAGCGCTCGACGCCGACAGCGCGGGACACGAAGGCCGGTTCTACGTGTGGACGCGCGAGGAAGTGCGCGCGCTGCTCGACGCCGACGAGTACGCGGTGGCGGCGCCGGTCTACGGCTTCGACGCGCCGCCCAATTTCGAGGGCGCGTACTGGAACCCGATCCTGGCGAAACCCCTCGCCGAGGTCGCCGCGGCGCTCGGCATCCCGGAAAACGCAGCGGCGCAGCGGCTGGCGAGCGCGCGCGCCAAACTGTTCGCCGCGCGCGCGACGCGCGAACGGCCCGGCTGTGACGACAAGCGGCTCACCGGCTGGAACGCGCTCATGATCGCCGGACTCGCCCATGCCGGGCGCGTCATGCAACGGCCCGACTGGGTCGCCGAAGCGCACGCCGCGCTCGATTTCCTGCGCGCGTCGCTGTGGCGCGACGGGCGGCTGCTGGCGAGCTACCAGCACGGCGAGGCGCGCCTGAACGCCTACCTCGACGATTACGCTTTTCTCCTCGACGCGCTGCTGGAGTCGTTGCAGGCAGGCTACCGCGCGCAGGACCTGGCGTGGGCGACCGAACTTGCCGACGCGCTGCTGGCGCACTTCGAGGATGCGCAGGCCGGCGGTTTCTTCTTCACCAGCCACGATCACGAGACGCTGATCAGCCGCCCCAAGCCGGGCCACGACAACGCCACCCCGTCGGGCAACGGCGTCGCCGCCTTCGCGCTGCAGCGGCTCGGCCACCTGCTCGGCGAGACACGCTATCTCGACGCCGCGCAGCGCTGTCTGCGGCTCTTCCAGCCCCTGCTCGCGGACTACCCCATCGCCAGCCCGACCCTGCTCGCCGCACTCGACGAGGCGCTGGCGCCGCCGCGCATCATTCTGTTGCGCGGCCCGCACGACGCCATGGCGGCGTGGACCGCAGCGCTGGCGTCCCGGCTCACGGCGCGCGACCTGCTTTTCGCCCTGCCCAATGGCAGCGCGCTGCCGGCGGCGCTCGCCGGGCCCGAGCCGGAACGGGTCACGGCGTGGGTATGTGAGGGCACGGCGTGCCGGCCGCCGGTGGAAACGTGGCAGGCGTTGCTGGCTTGAACCCGGATAATCCCTTAGGCGGCCCTGCGGGCCTGCGCGCGCCCTAATGGATTATCCGGGTTGAAAGCGCGTATCAGCATTTGCTGCTAGGAACCCGCGCCCGCCGCTGCTATCAAACAAGGTGTCCGTTCGTTACGTAAAGGGAGTCAACATGAGCACACATGCAGAACCCAACGTATTCCACCCCAGGACCGCGCACATGGACCTGCCGGGCATCCGCCGCGTCACCTTCGACCAGCCGTTCCGCTGGCTGCGCGCCGGCGCGCGCGACATGGCCAGGGCCTGGCCGCTGAGCCTGTTCTACGGGATCGTGTTCGCCGCGCTGGGCTATGGCCTGGTACACGCCGCGGCGAGCAGGCCGCACCTGGCGATGGCGCTGATTTCCGGTTTCCTCTTCGTCGCGCCCGTGCTGGCGACGGTGTTCTATTGCGTGAGCCACCGCCTGGAACATCACCACAAGCTGCCGTCACTGTTCGTGCCGCTTCTGTCCTGGCGCGCCAACCCATCGTCGCTGGGCCTGTACGCCCTGATGCTGGTATTCGTGCTGATCTCGTGGGAGCGCCTTTCGGCGATCCTGGTCGGCCTGTTCCTGGGCGACTCGGGCATCGGCAGCCTTGCCGACCTCCTGTCCCTCTCGGTCGTGCGGGAACACACCGACTTCGTGCTCGCCTATCTCGCTTTCGGCGGCGTGCTGGCGCTGATGGTGTTCAGCCTGTCGGTGGTGTCGCTGCCGATGCTCCTGCACCGCAAGGTCGATTTCGCCACCGCGCTGGTCACCAGCTTCCTGGCGACGCGGCTCAATTTCCCGGTCCTGCTGCTGTGGGCGGGGCTGATCGCCCTGCTGACCGCGATCGGCATGGCGACCGACTTCATCGCCATGGCGCTGATCTTCCCCTGGCTCGGCCACGCCAGCTGGCACGCCTACCGCGCCCTGGTGGAACGCGAATGAACACGGCAACGAAGGTGTCGGCCCGCTTGGTAGCAAATAACCAACTTTTGCCCTTGCGGGGCCCGGGTTTTGCCTTAATATTGCAGTCACGAATCCACCGAAGTTCAGTTCCCAACCCGTTTTTTCCTGGAGACCCCTGATGATGAAGAAACTCGTGATGGCCGCCGTGCCCGCCGCCCTGCTGATGCTGTCAGGCGCCGCGCTGGCCGACCAGCAGCTGGCGCAGAAGAACGCCTGTATGTCCTGCCACGGCGTCGACAAGAAGATCGTCGGCCCCGCGTTCAAGGAAGTCGCCGCCAAGTACGCCGGCAACAAGGCCGCCCACGACATGCTGGTCGAAAAAGTGAAGACCGGCAGCAAGGGCGTCTGGGGCCCTATCCCCATGCCGCCGAACCCGCAGGTCAAGCCCGAAGACGCCGACAAGATCATCACCTGGGTGCTCAGCCTGAAGTGATCTGATCGCGCATCTTGGCAAAAAAGCCGACGCCAGCGTCGGCTTTTTTGCGTCCGCAGCGGCGCCGGGACGCGACCAAATTTGTTATTGTTGCGGGCAACGACAAAAAAGCGTGGGAGACGAGTGTGGCGATATACCGGTATTTCCTTGTCGTGGCCGTCGGGCTGTTCCCGCAGTGGGCGCTGGCCGCCGAGCCGGGCCGGCTCGACGCCTTCTTCGGCACCTTGAACGGCTATCTGGCGAGTGTCATCTTCTTCGACGTCTTCCCCGGCGAGCCGGCCATGCCCTTCATCGTCGCCTGGCTGATCGCCGGCGCGGTCTACCTCACGCTGCGTTTCAGTTTCGTCAACCTGCGCATGATGGGTCACGCGTTCCGCGTGCTGCGCGGCAAGTACCACACCGCCGACGACAAGGGTGAGGTGAGCCCCTTCCAGGCGCTGACCACGGCCCTGTCGGCGACTGTCGGCCTGGGCAACATCGCCGGCGTGGCGATCGCGATCTCGATCGGCGGGCCGGGCGCGACCTTCTGGATGATCGTCGCCGGTTTCCTCGGCATGACAACCAAGTTCACCGAAGCGACGCTCGCGCAGCGCTATCGCGAAGTGCGCCCCGACGGTCGCATCATGGGCGGTCCGATGGAATACCTCTCCAAGGGCTTCGCCGAATACAAGCTACCGCGCATCGGCAAGATCCTCGCGGGCATGTTCGCGGTATTCACCGTGCTCGGTTCGTTCGGCGCCGGCAGCGCGTTCCAGGTCAGCCAGTCGCTCGGCGCCGTGCAGGAACAACTGCCGTTCTTCAACGACACGCCGATCGCCTACGGCCTGATCATGGGCGTCGCCGTGGGCGTCGTCATCATCGGCGGCCTGCGCCGCATCGCCCACACCGCCGAAGCCGTGGTGCCGACCATGATCCTGATCTATCTCGGCGCCTGCCTGTGGATCATCCTCGGCAATGTCGAGCACGTTCCAGAGGCGCTGGCCCGGATCGTCACCGAAGCCTTCGCGCCGATCGCGGTCGCCGGCGGCATGGTCGGCGTGCTGGTGCAAGGCTTCAAGCGCGCCGTGTTCTCGAGCGAGGCCGGCCTCGGCTCGGCGGCCATCGTGCACTCGACCGCGTCGGTGAAATACCCGATCCGCCAGGGCATGGTCGCGCTCTACGAACCCTTCATCGACACCATCGTGATCTGCACCATGACCGCGCTGGTCATCGTCATCACCGGCGTCTACAACGACCCGGCGACGCTGGCGATCCGCGAGGCGAGCAAGGGCGCGGCGCTGACCTCGGTGGCCTTCGCCACCGTGTCCGACTGGTTCCCGATCATCCTCACGCTGTCGGTCGTGCTGTTCGCCTACAGCACCATGATCTCGTGGTCGTACTACGGTGAACGCTGCTGGGCCTACCTGTTCGGCGAGCGCACCTCGATCGTCTACCGCGTGCTGTTCCTCGTCTTCATCGTCATCGCCTCGGTCGCGAGCGCGGCGAACATGGTCGACTTCACCGATCTGCTGGTACTCGCGATGGCCTTCCCCAACCTGATCGGGCTGTACCTGTTGAGCGGCAAGGTGCGGGCGATGCTGGACGAGTACCAGGCGAAGCTGAAGAACGGCGAGCTCGACCGCGAGATCACCCAGCGCTGACGACGGCTCAGCGGCGCTGCGTGTCGAAGCGGTGCAGCCGGCTTTCGGTGAGCACCGCGTCGAGCGGCATGTCCCAGGGCTCGCGCGGCACTGCCCCGACCCGCTGGCATTCGTAGGCGACCCCCACCAGCCGCGGCTTGCGCCAGTGCCGGCGATGCCGCATGAAGGCGAGCGTCGCGTCGTAGTAGCCCCCGCCCATCCCGAGGCGATAGCCGTCTTTGTCGAACCCCACCAGCGGCAGCAGCAGCAGGTCGAGCTGGCGCGCGGAGAGCGGCCGGGCGTCGACCGGCTCGGGGATGCCGTAACGGTTCTTCGCCGTCTGCATGCCGCGCGTCACGCGCCCGAAGCGCATGACTCTCCCCCGCTTGGGCAACATGGGCAGATAGCACGTGCGTCGCATGCCGCGCGCGTGCTCGAGCAAGGGCCGGACGTCGAATTCGCCGCCCTGCGGCAGATAGAAGCCGATGCGGCGGGCGCGCAGGAACAGGCCCTGGCGCAGCGCAAGGCGCAGCGCGGCGCGCGCGGCATGGCGGCGCTCGGCCGGCGTCTTCGCGCGACGCGCAGCCTTCAGCTGGCGTCGCAGGGTGAATTTATCCATCGTGTGAAAAAGGGGCTCCCCGCCTGTGCCGTGACCGGCCGCAGACTCTTGAACCGGGGGTTCAAGATGGCCGCGCTCAAAGACGCTTCGGGCACATGAGACGTGTCACGCGCACACCCGCATCGGAATAGATCGCAGCCTTGCACGTATGCATTGGTTCAGAGAAATTGCAACCGGCCTCGAACACCGCAGGGAGCGTGCTTAGTGTATTCCTTTCCCGCCCGATCGGGGAGGGGATCAGAAAAGCGTGTCCTGATCTTCCAGGACCGCGTCCAGCAAGGCGTTGCACTGCTTGATGCGGCCGTGCACCTCGACCTGGTCGCCGCCGCCCTGGGTGAGCAGGTCGTGCGCGAGATTGAGGCCCGCCATGATGGCGATGCGCTCGGCGCCGATCACCTTGCTGGTCTCGCGGATCGCGCGCATTTTCTCGTCGAGCAAATCGGCCGCCGCGAGCAGCGCCGGCTCTTCCTCGCGCGAGCACGCGACCTTGTAGGCGCGGCCGAGGATGTGGATTTCGATCGAGCGCGGGCCGGCCATCAGGCGTCCTCCGGCAACTTGTCGAGCAGCGCCTGCAGCCGCGTCTTCGCGGCATCGAGCTTGGCGTTGAGCTGTTTCACGTCCTGCTGGCTCGCGAGCAGCTGCTGGCGCAGCGCGATGTTCTCCCGGCGAAGCGTGTGGCACAGCTCCGCCACCTGGCGGATCTTGGCTTCGAGGGCATCGAGTTCGGCGTGCATGGCGCGACTATAGGGGGCGATGTGCGGGCGGTCAATCGGCCCCCCGCGTGGCTATAATGCGCGACTTCAGGTGCCGACGCGGCGTTCCGCCGCCGAGGATAAACGGGAAACAGGTGCGCGACCCTTCGCAAAGCCTGTGCTGCCCCCGCAACGGTCAGCGCTAAACGGTCCGTCACACTTGCCACTGGGATTTTCCCGGGAAGGCGACGGGCTTCAAGCGCGAGCCCGGATACCGGCCTGAGCCCCGGCGCGGCAAAGTCGCCCGGCGGATCGTGCAACGCGCCTGCGGGGAACCAGGCGCCCAAACTGGAAATTCATCATGCGTCAAACCCCTCTCGCGCTCGCCCTGGGCGTCGTTGTCTCATCGTTCGCGCACGCGGAAACCCTGCCTGTCGTAACGGGCGAAACCATCGTCGTCACGGCGACCCGCACGCCGCAGGTTGATGTGGATGCGCCATTCGCCTCCGAGGTACATACCCGGAACATGATCAAGCAGTCCGGCGCGTCCTCGCTCTACGATTATCTGGCGCAGCACACCTCGCTGCTGGTGTTGCCGAGCTACGGCAACAAGGCCAGCCCCAGAATCGACATGCGCGGATATGGCATCGGCGACGGCTACCAGAACATCGTCGTGTCGCTGGATGGCCGTCGCCTGAACAATATCGACATGAGTCCGCAGCTGCTCGGCGCGATTCCGCTCGGGGATATCGAGCGCATTGAAATCACGAAGGGTAGCGGTTCCGTCCTGTTTGGCGACGGCGCCACCGCCGGGACCATCCAGATCGTCACGCGCCAGCATAGCGGCGCGTCCGTGACGGTTTCGGCAGGCAACTTTGGGGCGCGGAACGCCACGCTTGCTGCCGGCCTGAAAAAAGAACGCTTCAGCGTATCGGCCAGCGCAGATTACGCCGGCTTCGATGGCGCCAGCGATCGCGATGTGACGGGCCATCGGGCCGCCTCCCGCAACACCACCCAGCAAGGCAAACTGGAAATCAGCCCGCTGGACGGGCTGACGCTAAACCTCGACGCCAGCCGCAGCCGAATCGATACCCGCTATGTCGGTCCCCTGACGCTGGCCGAATACGAGGCCAACCCCGCGCAAAACAGCGGCAATACCTATACGCATCAGAAATTCGAAACCGACGTCTGGGGTGCCGGGTTCGCCTATGCACTGGCGCCGGGCTGGACGCTGACGGCCCGCCACCAGCGCGAGGACAAGCTTTCCAACTATATTACCTACGCGTTCAAATCGGATTACGACTACCGAAGCGGCGATCTGGCACTGGAATATCGTGGTGACCAACTGAGCCTCACTACCGGCGTGCAAACTTTCGATGGCACTCGCATTGGCAGCACGAATCGAACCACTAAAGACAATATGGGCTGGTTCATGCAGGGTCAGTACGTGTGGGGCGCAACCACGGTGTCGGCCGGCGCGCGTACCGAAAAGGTCGGGTATATTTATACGCCGAATACGGGCACTGCACTCAAGGCGGACCACGATCTCAGCGCCTGGGATGTCGGCATCAACCATCGGCTGGACAAGCACCTGTCGCTGTTCGCCAACTACAACCAGGCGTTCCAGGCACCGGACATCGACCGTTTTTTCAATTGGGGTGGCACCTTCAACGCATTCATCTCGCCGGCCCGGAGTCGCACGGTGAACGTTGGCCTAAACCATGTCACTGCGGCCAACCGTCTGAAACTGGCGCTTTTCCGTGCCAACCTCGACAACGAGATCTATTTCAATTCACTGACGTTCACCAACACCAACCTCGACAAGACCCACAAATACGGCCTGGAACTGCAAGACACCTGGCAGATCGCGCCGACGCTGGCGGCCTCGATCAACTATGCCTACACGCGCGCACTGATCGACCGCGAGAATAGCGGCAGCGGCGCCTTCGACGGCAAGGATCTGCCGGGCGTGCCGCGTCATGGGGTCAACCTGGGGCTGAACTGGCGCGTCACGCCCGCATCCAACCTCAACCTGACGCACACCTGGCGCGCCGCTACCTGGGCGGCCGAGGATTTCGACAACAACAATACGCAGAAGCAGCAGGCCTACCGGTCGACCAGCCTTGCCTACCAGTATCGCTACAAGCAGGTTGAATGGTTCGCTGCGGTGGACAATCTGTTTGAACAATCCAATGGCATCTGGATTCGCGACGATACGATCTACCCCGTCAATTTCAGCCGCAACTGGCGTGTGGGGATGCAGGTCGTGTTTTGACAACGGCACTGTTCGTGTTTTAGTCAAGCTTGAGGCCAAAATCATGGAGTCGTCATGCTGAACCCCAGCCCCCGTCGGCAAGTCGCGATCGGCCTGGTGCTGGCCCTGCTGATGCTGCTCACCCGCAGCCACCACTGGGCCGGCATCCATTCGCTGCCCGACGCCTCGTGGGCGATCTTTTTCCTGCTCGGCGTGTACGTGCGCGCGCTGTGGGTCGTGCCGGTGCTGATCGCCGCCAGCGTGGTCATCGACTACGTCGCCATCACCGGGGGCGGGGTGTCGGATTTCTGCGTGTCACCGGCCTACTGGCTGCTGGTTCCCGCCTACGCCGTGCTGTTTGCGGGCGGGCACAGCCTGTCGGTGACGGGATTGCTGCGGCTCGCGGGCGTCGCGCTGGCCACGGCGTTCCGGCGCGACGATGGCCCGCGCACGCTGATGGGAGTACGTCGTGATCACTGACCCCGAAAAAAGCGCGCGCCACGCCGCGCGCATGGCGCGCAAGAAAGCGCTGATCGACGCCGCCATCGCGGCGGCGCAGGACGAGCGCGGGCTGCTCCTCGTCATCACCGGCAACGGCAAGGGCAAGAGCACCTCGGCGTTCGGCATGGTCGCGCGCGCGCTCGGCCACGGCATGAAGGTCGGCGTGGTGCAGTTCATCAAGAGCCGCACCGACACCGGCGAGGAGGCCTTTTTCGGCCGCCAGCCGGGCGTCGAGTGGCACGTCACCGGCGACGGCTTCACCTGGGATACGCAGAACCGCGAGCAGGACATCGCCACTGCCAGGCGCGGCTGGGCGATCGCCGCGCGCATGCTCGCCGATCCTGCCTATCAACTGGTCGTGCTCGACGAACTCACGTATCTCCTGAACTACGGCTACCTCGACACCGACGAGGTGCTCGACGCGATCGCGCATCGCCCGCCGATGCAGCACGTCGTCGTCACCGGGCGCGCCGCGCCGCATGCGCTGACCGAGCTGGCCGACACGGTCTCGGTCATCGCCGACGAGAAACACGCCTTCCGCGCGGGGGTGAAGGCGCAGCGCGGCATCGATTTGTGAACATCCACGCGTACGGCCAGCCCGAGTGCGACGCGGTCTACCGCGCGATCCGCGAGCGGCGCGACTTGGCCGCCCGTCTGTTCGAGAATCGCTGGGGCGCGCGTTGACGGCGCTGCTCGTTGCGGCCGCGCTCGTGCTCGACACGCTGCTCGGCGAGCCGCGCCGCTTTCATCCGCTGACGGGGTTCGGGCGGCTGGCGACGTGGCTGGAAGCCCGGTTGAACGCCGCCGGACGCGGGCAGCGGCGGCACGGCGTGGCCGCGCTGGCGCTGCTCGTGCTGCCGGGGGTCGCGCTCGCCGGGTGGCTGCAACAGCAAGCGGCGGTGGGCGCGGCCTTCAGCGTGGTCGTGCTGTACGCCGCGATCGGCCTGAAAAGCCTGCACCGGCACGCCGAACCCGTGGCGGCCGCGCTGGCGCGCAACGATCTCGACGCCGCGCGCGCGGGCGTCTCGATGATGGTGAGCCGCGACACGACCGCGCTCGATACCGAGGGCGTGGCGCGCGCGACGGTCGAATCGGTGCTGGAAAACGGCAACGACGCCGTGTTCGGCGCGCTGTTCTGGTTTGTGGTCGCCGGCGCGGCGGGCGCGCTCGGCTACCGGCTGGTCAACACGCTCGACGCCATGTGGGGCTACAAGACGCCGCGTTATCTCCAGTTTGGCTGGGCGGCGGCGCGGCTCGACGACGTGCTGAATTTCATTCCGGCGCGGCTGACCGCACTGAGCTACGCACTGCTCGGCCGCACGCGCAGTGCGCTGGCGTGCTGGCGCGCGCAGGCGGCGGCGTGGGACAGCCCCAACGCCGGCCCGGTGATGGCGGCGGGCGCCGGCGCGCTGGAGGTGCGGCTGGGCGGCGCGGCGGTGTATCACGGACGGACCGAAGTTCGCCCGCCCCTGGGCCAGGGCGCGGCGCCGCAAGGCAGCGATATTGCACGCGCGCTCGGCCTGGTGCGCCGCGGTGCTGGGCTGTGGCTGGCGCTGCTTGTCGTGGCGTCGCTACTCGCGCGGGGGGCCGGTCTTGCTTGAGCACGGCGGAAAACTGCTGGCCGCCGCGGCGCGCTATCGCATCGAAGCTGCCGACTGGCTGGATCTGTCCACCGGCATCAATCCGGCGGGCTGGCCGGCGCCCGCGGTTCCCCCCGAGGTCTGGCAGCGGTTACCCGAGACGGAAGACGGCCTGCTGGACGCCGCCGCCGCGTATTACGGCTGCACCAGCGTGCTGCCGGTGGCCGGGTCGCAGGCCGCGATCCAGTCCTTGCCGCGATTGCGCGCCGCCTGCCGCGTCGGCGTGCCGCATCCGGCGTATGCCGAGCACGCCCATGCGTGGCGCGCCGCCGGGCACGCGGTCGTGGCGTGGGACACCGCGATGGGCGTGGACGCGCTCGACGTCCTCGTGCTGGTGCACCCCAACAACCCCGGCGGACAAACGTATACCCGCGCCGCGCTGCTCGGCTGGCATGCGGAACTCGCCGCGCGCGGCGGCTGGCTGGTGGTGGACGAGGCCTTCATCGACGCCACGCCCGGCGACAGTCTGGCCGATGTGGGCCCGCGCCCCGGCCTGATTGTCTTGCGCAGCCTCGGCAAGTTTTTCGGCCTGGCCGGCGCGCGCGTCGGTTTCGTGCTGGCCGAGCCCGCGTTGCTGGCTGCGTTGAACACGCTGCTGGGACCGTGGGCAGTGAGCGCGCCGTCGCGCTGGGTGGCGCGCGCCGCGCTGGCCGACACCGCTTGGCAGCAGGCCGCGCGTCCGGCCCTGCTGGCGGCGGGCGCGCGCCTCGCCGCCTTGTTGCGCGATCACGGGCTGGCGCCCAGCGGGGGCACCGCGCTGTTTCAGTGGGTGCGCACGCCGGACGCCGCCGACTGGCATGAACGGCTGGCGCGACAGGGCATATTGACGCGCCTGTTCGCCGACCCGCCCAGCCTGCGCTTCGGGCTGCCGCATCACGAAACCGACTGGGCGCGGCTCGCTGCCGCGTTGAAATCCGCATGAATACCCTGATGGTGCAAGGCTGCACGTCCGACGCCGGCAAAAGCGCGCTGGTCACGGCGCTGTGCCGCTGGCTCGCGCGGCAGGACGTGGCGGTGGCGCCGTTCAAGCCGCAAAACATGGCGCTGAACAGCGCGGTGACCGCCGATGGCGGCGAGATCGGGCGGGCGCAGGCGGTGCAGGCGCAGGCGTGCGGGTTGCCGCCGCACAGCGACATGAACCCGGTGTTGTTAAAGCCCAATTCCGACACCGGCGCGCAGGTCATCATCCAGGGCCGCGCCATCGGCAACATGCGCGCGCTCGATTACCACGCCTACAAGGCCACCGCGCGCGCGGCGGTGTTCGACTCGTACCACAGGCTTGCCGCGCAGTATCAGGCCGTCATCGTCGAAGGCGCGGGCAGCCCGGCGGAAATCAACCTGCGCGCCAACGACATCGCCAACATGGGGTTTGCCGAGGCCGCCGACTGCCCGGTGATCCTGATCGCCGACATTGATCGCGGCGGCGTATTCGCGCACCTGGTCGGCACCCTGGCCTTGCTGTCCGACACCGAGCAGGCGCGCGTCCAGGGCTTCGTCATCAACCGCTTTCGCGGCGACCTCGGGCTGCTGCAACCCGGGCTCGACTGGCTCGAAGCGAAAACCGGCAAGCCGGTCCTCGGCGTGCTGCCCTATCTGCGCGGCCTGCACCTCGACGCCGAGGACGCGTTGCCTGCCGCGTCGTCCGCGCCCGCCATGCCCGACGCGCTGCGCGTGGTGGTGCCGGTGTTGCCGCACATTTCCAATCACACCGACTTCGACCCGCTGCGCGCGCATCCGCGCGTGGATCTGCGCTTCGTCACGCTCGACCAGCCGCTGCCGCCCGCCGATCTGGTGATTCTGCCGGGGTCGAAAACCGTGCGGACCGATCGCGCCGCGCTGACCGCCTACGGCTGGGACGCCGCCTTGGCGCGGCATCTGCGTTACGGCGGCAAAGTGCTCGGCATCTGCGGCGGCTTCCAGATGCTGGGGCGCGCGCTGCACGACCCGGCGGGCATCGAAGGCGAGCCGGGCAGCAGCGCCGGCCTGGGCTGGCTCGACTTCGAAACCACGCTCGCCCACGACAAGCAGTTGCGCACGGTCGCGGGCACGCTGGCCGACGGCACGACGCCGGTGGCGGGCTACGAAATCCACGCCGGCGTGAGCAGCGGCGCGGCGCTGAATCAACCCCTGTGCTGGCTCGACGGCCGCCCCGACGGCGCGATGTCACCCGACGACCAGGTGCGCGGCACCTATCTGCACGGGCTGTTCGACACCCCCGCCGCGGCCGATGCGCTGCTGGCGTGGGCAGGCCTTGCGGGCGGCGCGGCCAGCCCCGACATCGCCGCGCTGCGCGACGCCGCCATCGACCGCCTGGCCGACGCCGTGGAAGCGCACCTCGATACCCAAATATTGCGCAACTTGCTGGGGCTTGCGCCATGCTGACGCTGATCCTCGGCGGCGCACGCAGCGGCAAAAGCCGCCTCGCCCTGCAACGCGCCGACGCGACCGGCAAGCCGGTTTGCTTCATCGCCACCGCGCACGCGCACGACGCCGAAATGGCGGACCGCATCGCGCGCCATCAGGCCGAGCGCCCCGCGCACTGGCTCACCGTCGAAGCGCCGCTGGATCTGGCGGGGGCGATTTCCTCGGCACCCACGGGCGTCGTCGTGGTGGACTGCCTCACGCTCTGGCTCACCAACTGGCTGTGCCGGCCTGAACCCCATGATTTTTCAAGCGCGCGCGCCGCGTTGCTCGCCGCGCTCGAGGCGCGCCGCGCCGACGACATCATTCTGGTCAGCAACGAAACCGGACTCGGCATCATTCCGCTGGGCGCGCTCACCCGCCGCTTCGTCGATGAAGCGGGCTGGCTCAATCAGGACGTCGCCCGCATCGCCGACGAGGTGATCTTCGTTGCCGCCGGGCTGCCGCTCACGCTGAAAGGAGACCCGCGATGAATCCCCACGCCGCCGTCAAACCGCTGGACGAAACCGCGCGCGCCGCCGCGCTGGCGCGCCAGGCGCAGCTCACCAAGCCGCCCGGCAGCCTGGGGCAGCTCGAAACGCTGGCCGTCACGCTCGCCGCAATGCAAGGCAACGCCCTGCCGCGCGTGCGCCGGCCGTGGATCAGCCTCTTCGCCGCCGATCACGGGATCGCCGCCGAGGGCGTGTCGGCGTTTCCGCAGGCGGTCACGCAGCAGATGCTCGCCAATTTCGTCGGCGGCGGCGCGGCCATCAGCGTGCTCGCGCGCGAAACCGGCGCGACGCTGGAAGTGGTCGACGTCGGCACGCTCGCGGCTTCGCCGGTGGCTGGCGTGATCCCCGCGCAGGTGGCGCGCGGCAGCGCCAACTTCAGCCGGCAGGCGGCGATGAGCGCCGCGCAGGCGCACGCCGCACTCGACGCCGGCGCGGCGGCGTGCGCGCGTGCCCAGGCCGGCGGCGCCGATCTCTTCATCGGCGGCGACATGGGCATTGCCAACACCACCACGGCGGCGGCGCTGGCGTGTGCGCTGCTCGGGCTGCCGGGCGCGGCGCTGGCCGGCGCGGGCACCGGCGTCGACCGCGCCGGCGTGGCGCGCAAGGCAGCGGTCATCGACCGCGCGCTGGCGCTGCACGGCCTCGCAGCCGGAGTTGCGCCCGATCCGCTGCATGCGCTGTGCGCGGTCGGCGGCTTCGAAATCGGCGCGCTGGCCGGCGCGTATCTGGCGGCGGCGCAAGCGGGCGTGCCGGTGCTGGTCGACGGCTTCATTTGCAGCGCGGCGGCGCTGCTGGCGGTGCGCCTCAACCCCGGCGCGCGCGACTGGATGCTGTTTGCCCACGCCTCCGCCGAGTCCGGCCACGCCGCCCTGTTGCGCGCGCTCGACGCGCGGCCGCTGTTAACACTCGACATGCGCCTCGGCGAAGCCAGCGGCGCGGCGGCGGTGCTGCCGCTGATCCAGCTCGCGTGCGCGCTGCACGCGGGCATGGCGACGTTTGCCGAAGCGGGCGTGGCCAATGGCTGATCGCGCCGATGAACCCGTGCTGCTCGGCTTTCTGCGTCACGGCGAGGTGGCGGGACCGGCGCACGTGTACCGCGGGCGCGACGATGCGCCGCTCACCCCGCGCGGCCGCGAGCAGATGCACGCCGCGCTCGCCGCGCTGCCGGAATGGGGCGCGATCGTCAGCAGCCCGGCGCGGCGCTGCCTCGATTTCGCGCGCGAGGCAGCCATGGCCCGCGGGATCGATTGCACGATCGATCCCGGCTGGCACGAACTCGATTTCGGCGCGTGGGAAGGCC
This sequence comes from Thiobacillus denitrificans, assembly GCA_020725005.1. Classification (GTDB taxonomy): domain Bacteria; phylum Pseudomonadota; class Gammaproteobacteria; order Burkholderiales; family Thiobacillaceae; genus Thiobacillus; species Thiobacillus denitrificans_G. The sequence goes on along the minus strand of DYFW01000004.1, from coordinate 27,724 downwards.
TGCGGCCGGATGAAGCCGCCCTGCGCGATGCCGCCGCGCACGCCGCGTTCGTGCGCGATCCGCGCCGCCACGCGCCGCCCGGCGGCGAAACGCTGGACGCGCTGGATGCGCGCGTGGGCGCGGCGCTGGCCCGGCTCGGCGACACCGCCCGCACGCCCACGCTCGTCGTCACCCACGCCGGCGCGATGCGCGCGGTGCTGGCGCAGGTACTGGGGCTGGCCGACGCTTACCGGGCGCGCGTGGCGCTGACGCCCGGCTCCCATGTCGTCGTGTCGTGGCAGGCCGGTTCGCCGCCGCTGCTGGTGGCCTTGCGATGCGCGGACTGATTCTCGCGCTGGGTTTCTTGACGCGGCTGCCGCTGCCCGCGCTGCGCGATTTCCAGCCCGCCGAACTCGTGCGCGCGCTGGTATGGTTTCCGGCGGCGGGGCTGGTGGTGGGCGCGGCGGTGGCGCTGGCCGCCGTCCTGGGGGCGACGCTCGATCCTTGGCTGGGCGCGCTGGCCGGCGTCGTCATGTGGGCCTGGATCACCAGCGGCCTGCATCTCGACGGCCTGGCCGACACCGCAGACGCGCTTGGCGCCGCGCACCGCGACCCCGCGCGTTTTTTCGCCGTGCTCGCCGATCCGCACGTGGGCAGCTTCGGCGTCATCGCGCTGGTGCTGCAACTTGTCACCAAGCTGGTGCTGCTGCACTGGCTGCTGGCGCTCGATCTGCCGTGGCTCGTGCTGGTGCTGATTCCGGCCTGGGCGCGCTGGGCCGCCGCCGGCTGGACGCTGTGGCTGCCGCCGCTGAAACCGGGTCTCGGTGAACGCTTTGCCTGGCGCGGCAATCGGGTGGGCTGGGCGGTGGGCGGCTTGGCGCTGGCAACGGCCAGCGCGGCGGTGCCGCCTGCTTTCGCCGCCCTGATCCCGGCGCTGCTGTGGGGCGTCTGGCTGCGGCGCAGGCTGAGCGGATACACCGGCGACCTCCTGGGGGCGGGCATCGAGGGGTGCGAATCCGCGGCTTTGCTGCTGGCGGGAATCGCGTTGACGGTCATCACGCCGTAACCGTTCTGCCATACAACGGGGGCTTTCCTGCCAGGGGGTCTGCCGTGCGTATCCTGATGGTGTCCGACGTGTACTTCCCGCGCGTCAACGGCGTGTCGACGTCGATCCAGACGCTGCGCCAGGGGCTGGGGGAGGCAGGGCACGCGAGCGTGCTGGTCGCGCCGGATTATCCGGGCGCCCCCCCCGAGGATGGTATCGTGCGGGTGCCGGGCTGGCAGGTCCCGCGCGACCCGGAAGACCGCCTGATGCATCCGCGCGCGCTCGCCGCCTCGCTCGATCGTCTCGACCCCGCGGATTTCGACCTCGTCCACATCCACACGCCCTTCCTCGCGCACCGCGCCGGCGTGCGCTGGGCGCGCCGCCATGGCCTGCCGTGCGTCGAGACCTACCACACGCTGTTCGAGGAATACTTCCACCATTACCTGCCGTTCCTGCCGAAGGCGTGGCTCGCGGCGGCGGCGCGCAGGATCTCGCGCAAGGAATGCGATGGCGTGACCGCAGTCATCGCGCCGTCGTCGGCGATGCAGGCCACGCTGCAAGCCTACGGCGTGACGCGCCCGATCCATGTCATCCCGACCGGCCTCAACCTCGCCGACTTCGCGCACTGCGACGGCCCTGCGTTCCGCGCGCGCCACGCCATCCCGGCCGCGCGGCCGGTGATGACCTACGTCGGGCGGGTGGCGTTCGAGAAGAATCTCGATTTCCTGCTCGCCGTGACCGACGCGGTGCGACGCGCGCTGCCCGACGTGCTGCTGGTGATCGCCGGCGAAGGGCCGGCGCGCGCCTCGCTCGAGCGCCAGGTGGCGAAACGCGGCCTCGCGGACAACGTGCGCTTCGTCGGCTATCTCGAGCGCAGGACCGAACTGCCGGCGTGCTATTGCGCGGCGGACGTGTTCGTGTTCGCCTCGAAGACCGAAACCCAGGGCCTGGTGCTGTTGGAGGCGATGGCGCTCGGCGTGCCGGTCGTGGGCCTGGCGGCAATGGGTACGCGGGACGTATTGAAGGAAGGCGAGGGCTGCCGCATCGCGCCGGACGACGTCGTGGGCTTTGCCGCCACCGTCGTGCCGTTGCTCGCCGACCGTGCCGCCGCGCGCGCGCTGGGCGAGGCGGGCAAGGCGTATGCGGCGAGCTGGAGCGAGGCGCGTATGGTCGAGTCGGTGCTCGCACTGTACCGCGCGCTCGACCGCGCGCCGCTGGCAGCGCAGGCCTGCGCCCCGGCATAATCGCGGGGTGACCCCCGCTCCCTACGTCGGCCGCTTTGCGCCGTCGCCCACCGGACCGCTCCACGTCGGCTCGCTCGTCGCCGCGGTGGCGAGCTGGGCCGACGCGCGCGCGGCGGGCGGGCGCTGGCTGGTGCGCATCGAAGACCTCGACCGTCCGCGTTGCAGCCAAGCCGCCGCCGACACGATCCTGCGCCAGCTCGACGCCTATGGCCTCGCCTGGGATGGCGACGTGCTGGTGCAGTCACGACGCGACGACGCCTACGCCGCCGCGCTCGACGCGCTGAAAGCGCAGGGCGCGGCCTACCCCTGCGCCTGCACCCGCAGCCGGCTCGCCCACGCCCCCCGCAACCCCGAAGGCGAGATCCTGTACCCCGGCATCTGCCGCAACGGCCTGGCGCCGGGCGCCGTTGCCCGCGCCTGGCGCGTGCGCGCATCCAATGTGAGCATTCACTTCGAAGACCGCATCCACGGCCGGCTGGAACAGGCGCTCGCGCACGCGGTCGGCGACTTCATCGTCAGGCGCGCCGACGGCTTGTTCGCCTACCAATTGGCGGTGGTAGTCGACGACGCCTTCCAGGGCGTCACCCACGTCGTGCGCGGCGCCGACCTCCTGTGGAACACCCCGCGCCAGATTCATCTGCAACGCCTGCTCGGCCTGCCCACCCCGGCCTACGCCCACGTCCCGCTCGTCACCAACGCCACCGGGCAGAAACTGTCCAAGCAGACGCTCGCCCCCGCGCTGCCCGAAGCAGGACGCGGCGCCGTGCTCGCCGAGGCGCTCGCCGCCCTTGGCCATCCGCCGCCGGACGACCTGGTCGGCGCCGGTCCCGGCGAGCTTCTGGCGTGGGCAAGCGCTCACTGGCACGTCGAAAACGTGCCGCGGCATCCCACCATTGCCAAGCCGCTGGCCTGACCCGACAATCCCCTACAGCCTTCACCCTTCACCAAACCCATGGCCCAACTCCCGTCCGCCGTCAAACAGGTCCTGCGCGTCCACGCTTCCTTCATCCACACCGTGGTCAACGCCCTGCGCGACCGCAGCCAGCTGCCCGACCTGATGCGGCAGCTCGACGCCGCCGAAGCCGCCGGCTGGGCGCGGCTGGTCGGCGCCTTGCGCCACGTCGTCGACGGCCGCCGCGACGCGTCGATCAAGCTGGGCCTGGACGAGGAAGACAGCATCCTGCTCGACGCCATCCTGCGCGGCCTCGACAACCCTGCGACGCTGCCGCCGCTCGACGCCCGGCCCGACGGCAGCGCCGCCGCGCCCGGCCTCGCGGCGCTGATCGACGCCTCCGCGCGCGGCGACGCCCAGGCGATGTCCGTGCTCGCCAACATGGCCGAGCAGATGATGAAGGCGGGCGGCGACATGGCGCTCCTGGGCGGGCGCATGCGGCGGCTCGTCAACGGCGAGCGCGACGCCGACCAGCTCACCCGCGGCATGGGCCCGCTGGGGCGCGAACTGCTCGTCAGCGTGCTCGACGAACTGGCGAAACTGCGGCCGCAATGAGCCGGGGCTGGTTTTGACAGCGCCGCGCGGCCTCGGCTACAATGCGCGGCTTTCCTGCGGCCCGTCCGCAGGAAAAAAGGTGATGTAGCTCAGTCGGTTAGAGCATCGGATTCATAATCCGGGGGTCGACAGTTCAAGTCTGTCCATCACCACCAGATTCCCGCCTGCGGCGCGCCATTCCGCGCGGCAGCTCCGCCCCCAGTCTATTCACTGTCCCGGCGCCCCATGAAAAAACTCTACATCAAAACCTTCGGCTGCCAGATGAACGAGTACGACTCGGACAAGATGGCCGACGTGCTCGGCGTCGCCGAAGGCCTGACGCCGACCGCGACGCCGGAAGACGCCGACGTGATCCTGTTCAACACCTGTTCGGTGCGCGAGAAGGCGCAGGAGAAGGTGTTCCACGACCTCGGCCGGGTGCGGCACCTGAAGCAGGCGAATCCCGATCTCATCATCGGCGTCGGCGGCTGCGTCGCCAGCCAGGAGGGCGCGGCCATCGTCGCGCGCGCGCCTTTCGTCGACGTGGTGTTCGGCCCGCAGACGCTGCACCGCCTGCCCGAGCTCATCGCCAGGAAACGCGAGACCGGCCGCGCGCAGGTCGACATCAGCTTCCCGGAAATCGAGAAGTTCGACTTTCTTCCGCCTGCGCGCGTCGAAGGCGGCGCCGCGTTCGTGTCGATCATGGAAGGCTGCTCCAAGTACTGCACTTTCTGCGTCGTGCCCTACACGCGCGGCGAGGAGGTCTCGCGCCCGTTCGACGACGTCATCGCCGAAGTGGCGAATCTTGCCGCGCACGGCGTGAAGGAAGTCACCCTTCTGGGGCAGAACGTCAACGCCTGGCAGGGCGCGCTGCACGACGGCGGCACCGCCGATTTCGCCTTCCTGCTGGAAATGGTGCACGAGATCCCGGGCATCGAGCGCATCCGCTACACAACGAGCCATCCGCGCGAAATGACGCAGCGCCTGATCGACTGCTACGGCACGCTGCCCAAGCTGGTGTCGCACCTGCACCTGCCGGTGCAGTCCGGCTCCGACCGCATCCTCGCGGCGATGAAGCGCGGCCACACCGTGCTCGAGTTCAAGTCGATCGTGCGCAAGCTGCGCGAGCAGCGCCCCGGTCTGTGCCTGTCGTCGGATTTCATCGTCGGCTTTCCCGGCGAGACCGAGGCCGACTTCGAGGCGACGATGCGGCTGGTGCAGGAGCTCGACTTCGACGCCAGCTTCTCCTTCATCTACAGCAAGCGCCCCGGCACGCCGGCAGCGGACTACCCGGACGACGTCCCGGCCGAGCTGAAAACGCAGCGGCTGATGCGGCTGCAGGCGCAGATCGAGGCGCAGGCGCAGGCGGTGAACCGCGCCATGGTCGGCAGCGTGCAGCGCGTGCTGGTCGAGGGCCATGCGCGCAAGAACGCCGAGGAGCTGGCCGGCCGCACCGACAACAACCGCATCGTCAATTTCGCGGGCAACGCACGACTCATCGGGCAGTTCGTCGACGTCGTCGTCACCGAGGCCTATCCGCACAGCCTGCGTGGCGAAATCGCCACCACCGAAACGGTATCCGCTTGAAGACCAACGTCGTCGAACTGCGTCTCGCCCCCGAGGACAACCGGCGGCTCGCCAACCTGTGCGGGCCCATGGACGAAAACCTGCGCCAGATCGAGGCGGCGTTCGACGTCACCATCGGCCGTCGCGGTTCGCGCTTCAGCGTGAGCGGCGACGCCGCGCAGGCCGAAAAGGGCGCGCACGCGGTCGAGCACTTCTACAACCGCGCGCACGATGAACTCTCGCTGGACGACATCCAGCTGGGGCTGGTCGAACTCACCCGCGGCCGGGGCGACGAGGAAGGCCCGGCGCTGCGCACGCGGCGCGCGGATCTCCGCGCGCGCACGCCGCGCCAGGGCGAGTACATCGAGCAGATCCGCAGCCACGACATCACCTTCGGCGTCGGCCCCGCCGGCACCGGCAAGACGTATCTTGCGGTCGCGTGCGCGGTCGACGCGCTCGAACGCGAGCAGGTGAAGCGCCTGGTGCTGACGCGCCCCGCGGTGGAAGCCGGCGAGCGCCTGGGCTTTCTGCCGGGCGATCTCACGCAGAAGGTCGACCCCTACCTGCGCCCGCTGTACGACGCGCTCTACGACCTGATGGGCTTTGACAAGGTCACACGGCTGATCGAGCGCCATGCGATCGAGGTCGCGCCGCTCGCCTTCATGCGCGGGCGCACGCTCAACCACGCCTTCATCATTCTCGACGAGGCGCAGAACACCACGCCCGAACAGATGCAGATGTTCCTCACGCGCATCGGCTTCGGCGCGCGCGCGGTCGTCACCGGCGACCCGACGCAGATCGACCTGCCCAAGCACGTGAAGTCGGGCCTGGTGGACGCCGTCGACGTGCTCGAAGGCGTGCGCGGCATCGCCTTCACGCATTTCCAGTCCGAGGACGTGGTGCGCCACCCGCTGGTCGGCCGCATCGTCGACGCCTACGCCGCGCGCCGCGCGCGCTCCGATGCCGGGTCCTGACTTGCGCCTGTCGGTGCAGTTCGCCAGCGACGCGCCCGGCCTGCCGGGCCGCGCGCAGATCCGTCGCTGGGTCGCCGCCGCGCTCGAACACCCGGCCGACATCACCGTGCGCCTCGTCGACGCCGACGAGGCGCGGGCGCTCAACCAGGATTACCGCCACAAGGGCTACGTGCCCAATGTGCTGACCTTCGAGTACGGCGAGGTGTCGCCGGGCAGGCTCGGCGGCGATATCGTCATCTGCGCCCCCGTGGTCGCGCGCGAGGCGCGCGCGCAGGGCAAGCCGCTGAAGCATCATTACGCGCACATGACGGTGCATGGCGTCCTACACCTGCAGGGCTACGACCACCTCGATCCGGCCGACGCCGCCATCATGGAAACACGCGAAATCGCTATACTGAAGCGCTTCCGCATACCCAATCCCTATACGTCCTGACCCCCCATGGACCCCGAGAGTCACCATAAACCCAGCCTGCTCGAGCGCATTTCCCACTGGCTGATGCGCGAACCCGAAGACCGTGAACAGCTGATCGAGCTTCTGCACGGCGCCTATGAAAACAACCTGATGGACGCCGACGCCCTGGCGATGATCGAGGGCGTGCTGCAGGTGTCCGAGATGCGCGTCGGCGAGATCATGATCCCGCGCGCGCAGATGGACGTCGTCGACATCAACGATCCCCCTGAAAAATTCATCCCCTTCGTGATCGAGACCGCGCACTCGCGCTTCCCGGTCATCGATCGCGACCGCGACGACGTCATCGGGATTTTGCTGGCGAAGGACCTGCTGCGGCACTACGCCGAATCCGACAGCGATATCCGCGGCATGCTGCGCCCGGCAGTGTTCATTCCGGAATCGAAGCGGCTCAATGTGCTCTTGAAGGAATTCCGCTCCAACCGCAACCACATCGCCATCGTCGTCGACGAATACGGCGGCGTCGCGGGGCTCGTCACGATCGAGGACGTGCTCGAGCAGATCGTCGGCGACATCGAGGACGAATACGACTTCGACGAGACCGAGGACAACATCATCCGCGAGCACGAAGGCGTGTTTCGCGTGAAGGCCGGCACCGAGATCGCCGACTTCAACAAAGCCCTCGGCGCGCATTTTTCCGACGAGGAATTCGACACCATCGGCGGCTTGGTGATTTCACGCTTCGGCCATCTGCCCAAGCGCGGCGAGTCGGTCCGGTTCGGTGGCTTCCTGTTCAGCGTGCTGCGCGCCGACAGCCGCCGCCTGCATGCCCTGCGCGTGACCCGCCTGGCGCCGGAAGAAGACGACGCGCAGCTGCCCCTGGTGTGACGTGGGGCCCTTGCGGGAGCCGGCTCACAGCGTGTGCAGCCGATTCCCGCGTGCGAACCCCGCGAGCGGCGGCACCTCGCCCTTCGACAAGCCGATCACCTTGAACAACTCCCCCATCTCGGCCGGCGACACCAGCCGCTGCACCGCGTTCGCCTGCGGCAGATAGGCCGCGGCGTCGGCCGGCGGGGTCTGCATCAGCAGCTCGGTCAATCCGCTGTTCAGCAAAAAGCCCGCCTGGCTGGTGAAACCGGCGAGCGTCAGCCCTGCCGCCATGCCGGCTTGCGCCACCGCGCTGAAGTCGACGTGCGCGGTGAGGTCGCACAAGCCCGGCAGATAAAACGGGTCATCGAGCGCGTGGTGGCGGTAGTGCGCGCGCAGCGTGCCCATGTGCCGCTGCGGGTGGTAGTACTCGCGCGCGGCGAAGCCATAGTCGATCATCAGGACCAGGCCGCGGTCGAGACAGGCGGCGAGCGAGGCGACCAGCGCGTCGGCGGCGAGGTTGATTTCCGAGACATAGTCCGGCACCAGGTCGAGCGCCTCGGCGCGCGCGCGCAGCACCGGGTCGGCGATGGCGCGATCCTGCCAGGCGAAGCCGTCGTCCGCCGCCACCACGCCGCGCGCCTGCGGTCCGGCGTCGGTCCAGTGCACGACCTCCACCGGCAGCGCGTCGAACACTTCGTTGCCGAGGATCACGCCAGTGAAACGCGCGGGCAGCGCGTCGAGCCACGCAACGCGCCCGGCCAGGTGCGGCACCGTGCGCTCGAGGGTTTCGCGCTGCCGTTCGCGCAGGTCGGCGCTCAGGTCGAGGATGGCGTAGCGCTGCGGCAGCGCATCGTGCCGCTCGAGTTCGCCCAAGACGTCGGCCGCCAGGCGGCCGCTGCCCGCGCCCAGCTCGAGCACTTCGCCCCCTGTTCCGGCGAGCACCGGCGCGATCGCGTGCGCCAGCGTGCGGCCGAACAGCGGCGTCAGCTCCGGCGCGGTGACGAAATCGCCGGCGGCGCCGAACTTCGTCGCGCCGGCGGCGTAGTAGCCGAGTCCCGGCGCATACAGCGCGGCGTCCATGAAGCGCGAAAACGGCACCCAGCCCCCGGCCTCGCGGATCAGCGAGCGCAAGTGGTCGGCCATGCGCCGGCTGTGGGCGAGGGCGTCGGCGGTGGGGGCGGGGAGCATCGGGTTCATGGATAATCCTAAAAACCGCAGTTGACCGCTTATGACTTCATGGAATTGCGCATGAATACTGGATTCTTTGCCTTCGATCAGCCTCACCCTTTGGGTGAGATGGGTGAGATCGCTACACACCCGCTGGCACGTCCGGTCGCGCGCCTGCCTTTGTACCCGCAAGGGGCAGGCCGGATTCGTAAAGCCGCTATAGCGGCAACGACTCCGCTCTCGCTCCTCCTTGCCTACCCCGGTAGGCTGCGTCGTCGCTTCGCGGCAGACACACGCCCAGACGCACCATCGGGCGCGTCCAACTGCGGTTTCTAGGATAATGCGGGATGACGGGATCCCCCGGATCCTCGTGACTATAAGGGTGAACTCCGATGCATGGCAAAGTCGTATTGATCACTGGCGGGGCCAAGCGCGTGGGTGCAGCGTCCGCCCGCCTGCTGCACGCGGCCGGCGCCAACCTGATGATCCACTACCGCAGCTCGGCCACCGAGGCGCGCGCGCTGCAGGATGAATTGAACGCCATCCGCCCCGGCTCGGTCGCGCTGATCCAGGCCGACCTGCACGACACGCACGGCCTGCCCGCGCTGGTCAACCAGACCGTCGCCACCTTCGGCGGGCTCGACGTGCTGCTCAACAACGCGTCGAGCTTCTATCCCACGCCGGTCGGCAGCATCACCGAGGACGACTGGCTCGACCTCATGGGCAGCAACCTCAAGGCGCCGATGTTCCTGTCGCAGGCGGCTGCCCACGAACTGAAGAAACGGCGCGGCTGCATCATCAACATCACCGACATCCACGCCGAACGGCCGATGAAGAGCTACGTCGTCTACTCGGTCGCGAAGGCGGGCCTGGTCGGGCTCACCAAGTCGCTGGCGCGCGAGCTCGCGCCGGAGGTGCGCGTCAACGGCATCGCCCCCGGCCCCATCCTGTGGCCCGAGGGCGATTCGAATTTCGACGAGGTGTCGCGTCAGCGCATCGTCTCGCACACCATGCTGAAGCGCGCCGGCGACCCGCACGACATCGCGCTGGCGGTGCGCTTCTTCGCCATGGACACCCACTACGTCACCGGCCAGATCCTCGCCGTCGACGGCGGCCGCAGCGCCAAGCTCTAAACTCTAAAACGACACGCCGCCGTCGTCGTGCGACGACAGCGGCGTGCCTGGGGCCGGTACGGCGTTCAGCGACGGGCGGATTGCTGGCGGCCGAACACGGCGGTCGGCGCGGCGTCCGCCGTGACGACCGCTTCGCCGTCAGGTTCGGGGGCCTGCGTGTTTTCGACCTTGACGAGGCTGGGGACCGGCGCCAGCGTCGCCACGTCGCCCGCCAGCGTGCCGCCTTCCTCGACGCTCATCGCGCCGTAGCGGATCGTGCCGGTCACCCTGCCGGTGGCGTGGATCACCAGGCGCTTGCGCGCGGTGAGATCGCCCTCGAAACGGCCGTGGATTTCCGCCACGTCGATTTCCGCCTTGCCGGAAAACACGCCGCCCTCGGCGATACGGATCACCCGGCTGTTCATCGACGCCTCCACGCGGCCTTCCACCACCAGGATTTCGCAGTCGGTGATTTCCGAGCCTTTCAGCTTGATGTTCGGCCCGACGATGAGCTTGCTGCCTGCCTCGTCCGGCACGTCCGGCGAGGCGGCGGCCTTGGGGGCGTCGACCGTCCTGCCGGGGGCATAGGCGGCCGCGCGGGCGGGACGGTTCGCGTCGGCGCGCGGGGTGGCGGATGCGCCGGGTTGCATGAAAGTCTTGAGCATGGGTCTCTCTCTGTATCTGGGTTGGAACGCTCGGGTGGGGTCGCGGCCGGAACTGGCCGCTGCTGTCTCGGTGCAGGCTCCGTGCCAGCAAGAGAAAACCTTTTTAAAACAGCGATATGGAATGAAGGAGCGGCTTCAGGGGCTTTATTCGCCCGCAATATCGTCGCCTATCGACGACATCAAAAATGATCGACAGAAAAAAATTCTCATCGAAACAATGGCTTGAAACAAATAATGCCTGTCGCACGATGACGACAGGCATCCCTTCAGCCGGCAAGAATCGCCGGTCTCGAAACCCTCGCTAGAAACTCGCCTGCGCGCGTTTGCATTCCGCCACGCCTTTTTTGCCGGTCGCCTCGTCGACCTGCTGCAGCTGGCTGCGCGCCATCCACATGCCCATCTTGACCTCCTGCCAGACGTAATACGATTTTCCCGCCGCCGTATCCAGCCTGAGCGTGGAGGTGTTTTCCGCGATGGAGCTGACTTCGTGAGGGCCGGGCTCGACCTCGAACAGGAAGTACGTCTGCGGCCCCGTCTGCCCGGCGACCTTGCCGTCGAGCGCCACGGTCAGCGGGATCGCGCCGCCGAAGGATTCGTTGCGGTACACATAAATGTTGGACTTGCCCTCGCGCACGGCGAAGGTCTTGGCCCTGGCATCCTCGTCCAGCGACGCCATCGGCACCGACGCGCAGCCGCTGATGACGGCGGCCAGCAGCAAGCCGGCATACAGGAACAGCGGGTTCTTGGTTTTCATACAACGCCTCCTTGGGTGATGGGAAGGTAGGGGTCTTGGCTCCCGCCCGGCATGGTAAATCGAAACCCCTCCGCCGGCCGCCGCAGGAAGCGCTGGCCGATCGTCTTCCGCGCAATCCGGCGTCAGGCCAGCGCCACCCACACCGGCTGGTGGTCCGACGCCTGGGTGTCGGCGTCGATGCCGTGCGCCTGCAGGCGACGGGCGAGGCCCGCGGTCAGGAACACGAAATCGAAACACGCCGGCCGGTCGACGAAATCGACCGGACGGATGCCGCAGGTGGGGGCGTGGGCCTCGCCCGGGTGCAGCACGTCCCAGGCGTCGCGGAACGCGGGCTCGCGCCCGGGAAAGGGCGCCAGCAGCCGCGCGCGCTCGGGCGCCGTGGCGGGGAAGTTCATGTCGCCACAGAGGATGGCTTCGGCGGGGCGCGGAAACACCTCGAACGATCCGCCGACCTCGCCGGGCAGCGGCGCCCGCCGTGCCATCGCGCAGGCTTCGCGGTGCAGGCGGCGGATCGCGTCGATCTGGGCGATGCGCTGCGCCTGCGAATAGTATTCAAGGTGCGTGGTCATGACGCGCAGCGGGCCGACGTCGGATTCGACCACGGCCTCGACCAGCACCCGCTGCATGCTCGGCGTGTCGATCTCGGCAGGCCACGGCAGCAGGTGCCGCCACACCTGCCCCAGCGGCAGCCGCGTGAATATCGCGTTGCCGAACAGCTTGCGGCCGCCGCGGCCGTCGGGCAGGTCGGTGGCAGCCCCATAAATCGGCGTATAGCCCGGCAGCCGGGCGCTCAGCTCGGCGAGGCCGTCCTCGCCGTGGCTGCCGGGCAGGCCGGGGAAGTTGACCGCGACCTCCTGCAGGCAGATGACGTCGAAATCGCCCAGCGCACGTATCGTGTCGACGCTGCGCGCGAGGTCGACGCGACCGTCCATGCCGCGCCCCCACTGGATGTTCCATGTCAGCAGCTTCATCTCGCCCTCCGCTTCCCTGTTCTCAGCATAGGCAAGGAATTTTCCGCGGCGACGGCACTCGCATGTAAGACCGCGTGCGACGCTAAACCCTTGCCGCGTCAAGGCCTTGGCACGCGGCACGTTGCCCCGGCAGGCGGACGGGATTAAAATGCCGCACTTTTCGCTTGAATTTTGCGGCTTGCCCAACGGGCAGGCCGCTGCTATCTGGGCTCACGGAAACATGGAACGACAACGCTGGCTGGACGGGACGCTCTACTCGCCCGATTTCGAACAGGATAGCTGCGGCTTCGGCCTGATCGCGCAGATCGACGATCAGCCCAGCCATGCGCTGGTGCAGAACGCGATCGGCTCGCTCGCCTGCATGACCCACCGCGGCGCGATCGCGGCCGACGGCCTGTCGGGCGACGGCTGCGGCCTCCTGTTCAAGAAGCCCGACGCGTTCCTGCGCGCCGTCGCTGCTGACGCCGGCTTCGCGCTCGGTGCGCTGTACGCCGCCGGCCTCGTCTTCCTGTCGCGCGACGCCGCGCCGCAAGCCCATGCGCGTTCCACGCTGAAGGCCGCGCTGGAGGCGCAGGGCCTTGCGGTCGCCGGCTTCCGCGTGGTGCCGACCGACCCATCGGTGTGCGGCGAATCCGCGCTGGAATCGCTGCCGCACATCGAGCAGGTCTTCGTCAACGCGCCCGCGGGCCTCGCCGAGGACGACTTCGAGCGCAAGCTCTACATCGCCCGCCGCCAGGCCGAGAAGGCGCTGGAAGCGACCGACCCGGTGTTCTACGTGCCGACGCTGTCGTGCCGCGTGATCAGCTACAAGGGCCTGGTGATGCCGGACAACCTGCCGCGCTTCTACCCCGACCTCGGCGACGCGCGCTTCGCCTCGAGCTTGGCGGTGTTCCACCAGCGCTTCTCGACCAACACCTGGCCGCAGTGGCGGCTGGCGCAGCCGTTCCGCTATCTCGCGCACAACGGCGAGATCAACACGGTGCAGGGCAACCGCAACTGGAGCCGCGCGCGCGAGCGGAAGTTCGCCACCCCGCTGATCCCGGACCTGGACGCGATCCGGCCCATCGTCGGCACCAACGGTTCCGACTCGATGAGCCTCGACAACATGGTCGAGGGCCTGGTGATGGGCGGCGCGGGCCTGTTCCGCGCGCTGCGCCTGGTGATCCCGCCGGCGTGGCAGAACGTCGAGGCGATGGATCCCGACATCCGTGCCTTCTACGAATACAACTCGATGCACATGGAGCCGTGGGACGGCCCCGCGGGCATCGTGCTGACCGACGGTCGCTACGCCGTCTGCACGCTCGACCGCAACGGCCTGCGCCCCGCGCGCTGGGTGCTGACCCGCGACCGCATCCTCACCATCGCCTCGGAAGTCGGCGTGTGGCCGATCGACCCGGCCAAGGTCGAGAAGAAGGGCCGCGTCAAGCCCGGCCAGATGATCGCCGCCGACCTGGCGACCGGGCGCCTCTTGATGCCGGAGGACATCGACAACGAACTGAAGGGCCGCCACCCCTACCGCGAATGGCTGAAGGCCAACGCGGTGAAGCTGGATCTTTCCCTCAACCAGGACGCCGACCTGCCCGTCATGGACGCGGCGAGCCTGTTGACGCACCAGAAGCTCTTCAACGTCAGCTTCGAGGAGCGCGACCAGATCATCCGCGTGCTCGCCGAGGACGGGCAGGAAGCGATCGGCTCGATGGGCGACGACACGCCGATGGCGGTGCTCTCGCAGAAAGTGCGTTCGCCGTTCGACTACCTGCGCCAGCAGTTCGCGCAGGTGACCAACCCGCCGATCGACCCGATCCGCGAGGCGATCGTGATGTCGCTCAACACGGCCTTCGGCCCCGAGCGCAACCTGTTCGAGGAAACGCCGGCGCACGCGCACCGCGTCGAGGTGCATACCCCGCTGTTGTCGAAGGAAGCCTTCGACAAGCTCCTGAACCTGAACGACCCGGCGTTCGCCGCGACCACGCTCGACCTGCACTACGACCCGGCGTCGACCACGCTCGAAGGCGCGATCCGCGCGCTCACCGCGCGCGCCGTCGACGCGGTGAAGGCCGGCAAGGTGATACTCGTGCTGTCCGACCGCAATATCGCGCGCGACCGCCTGCCGATCCACGCGCTGTTCGCCACCGGCGCCGTGCACCATGCGCTGATCGCCGCGGGCCTGCGCTGCGACGCGAACATCGTGGTGGAAACCGGCACCGTGCGCGACCCGCATCACTACGCCTGCCTCATCGGCTACGGCGCGACCGCCGTCTATCCCTACCTCGCCTACCAGATCATCGGCGAATTCGTGAAGACCGGCGAGATCAAGCCCAACCTCGACAAGGCGCTCGCCAACTACCGCAAGGGCATGGACAAGGGGCTCTACAAGGTGCTCTCGAAAATGGGCATCTCGCTCGTCGCGAGCTACCGCGGCGCGCAGCTGTTCGAGGCGGTGGGCGTGCACGAGGACGTCGTCGCGCTGTGCCTGAAAGGCACGGTGTCGCGCATTTCCGGCGCCAATTTCGACGACTTCGAGTCCGACCAGAAGCGCCTCGCCAAGGCCGCGTTCAATCCGCTCAAGCCGCTGTCGGCGGGCGGCCTCCTGAAATTCATGTTCGGCGAGGAATTCCACGCCTACAACCCGGACGTGGTGCAGCAGCTGCAGAAGGCGGTGAAGACCGGCGACTACGCGGAATACAAGAAGTATTCCGCGCTGGTCAACACCCGCCCGGTGGCGATGATCCGCGATTTGATGCGGCTCAAGACCGGCACGGCGCCGATCCCGCTGGAGGAAGTCGAGCCGCTCGAGACCATTCTCAAGCGCTTCGACTCCGCCGGCATGAGCCTCGGCGCGCTGTCGCCGGAAGCGCACGAGGCGCTCGCCGAGGGCATGAACCGCATCGGCGGCCGTTCGAACTCGGGCGAAGGCGGCGAGGACCCCCGGCGCTACGGCACGATCAAGACCTCGAAGATCAAGCAGGTCGCCTCGGGCCGCTTCGGCGTCACGGCAACGTATCTGGTCAACGCCGAGGTGCTGCAGATCAAGATCGCCCAGGGCGCCAAGCCCGGCGAGGGCGGCCAGCTGCCGGGCGACAAGGTGTCGCCGATGATCGCAAGCCTGCGCCACTGCAAGCCGGGCACGCCGCTCATCTCGCCGCCGCCGCACCACGACATCTATTCGATCGAGGACTTGGCGCAGCTGATCTTCGACTTGAAGCAGGTCAACCCCGACGCGCTGGTGTCGGTGAAGCTGGTCGCCGAGCCCGGCGTCGGCACCATCGCCGCGGGCGTGGCCAAGGCCTACGCCGACCTCATCACGATTTCCGGCTACGACGGCGGCACCGGCGCGTCGCCCTTGACCAGCGTCAAATACGCCGGCACGCCGTGGGAGCTGGGCCTCTCGGAAGCGCAGCAGGTGTTGCGCGCCAACGGCCTCAGGGGCCGCGTCCGCGTGCAGACCGACGGCGGCCTCAAGACCGGGCTCGACGTCGTCAAGGCGGCGATCCTCGGCGCCGAGTCGTTCGGCTTCGGCACCGGGCCGATGGTCGCGCTGGGCTGCAAGTACCTGCGCATCTGCCACCTCAACAACTGCGCGACCGGCGTCGCCACGCAGAACGAAAAACTGCGCAAAGAGCACTTCATCGGCCTGCCCGACATGGTGGTGAACTACTTCAAGTTCGTCGCCGAGGAAACGCGCGAACTGATGGCCGAGCTCGGCGTGCGCCGGCTCACCGACCTCATCGGCCGCACCGACCTGCTCGAGGTCGCGGCCGGCGACACGCCGCGCCAGGCGCGGCTCAGGCTCGACGCGCTGCTCTCGCAGGGCGACATTCCCGCCGACGCGCCGCGCTTCGCGCAGCAGGAACGCAACCCCTCGTTCGACCGCGGCGAGCTCGCCGAGAAAATGGTCGCCGACGCGATCGGCGCGATCCAGGCCGGCACCCCGATCGAACTCGCCTATCCCGTGAAAAACGTCAACCGTTCGATCGGCGCACGCCTGTCGGGCGAGATCGCCCGCGCGCACGGCGGCCGCGGCCTGCCCGACGACACCATCCGGATCAGGCTCACCGGCAGCGCCGGCCAGAGCTTCGGCGTGTGGAACCACAAGGGCCTCACGCTCACCCTCGAGGGCGACGCCAACGACTACGTCGGCAAGGGCATGGGCGGCGGGCGGCTGGTGATTTTCCCGCCCCGGACCGCGACCTTCGACGCGCATCGCAACACGCTCATCGGCAACACCTGCCTGTACGGCGCGACCGGCGGCGAACTCTACGCCGCGGGCATGGCCGGCGAGCGCTTCGGCGTGCGCAACTCGGGCGCGCTGGCGGTGGTGGAAGGCATCGGCGACCACGGCTGCGAATACATGACCGGCGGCACCGTCATCGTGCTCGGCGAGACGGGGCTCAACTTCGGCGCCGGCATGTCGGGCGGCATGGCCTTCGTCGTCGACGAAACCGGCGACTTCGTCTCCCGGCTCAACAAGGAGATGGTCGAGGTCACCCGCATCACCAGCGACGAGACCGAGCCCTACCGCGTCTTCCTCAAGGCACAGATCGAGCGCCACCAGGCGCTCACCGGCAGCGCGCGCGCCAAGACGCTGCTCGCCGACTACGACGCGACGTTGGCCCGCGTGTGGCTGGTCAAGCCGAAGCGCATTTCGATAGAAGACCTGGTCGAGGACATTCCCGGCCAGGCCCAAGAAGCAGTGAGTGCATAAGAAAATGGGCGACGTATTCCAGTTTTTGAAGCTGCCCCGGCGCGACGGCGACAAGACCGACGCGGCGATCCGCAAGCACGAGTTCCGCGAGATCTACGCGCTGATGGACACGGCGCACGCGCAGGAGCAGGCCGACCGCTGCCTCGGCTGCGGCAACCCCTACTGCGAGTGGAAGTGCCCGGTGCACAACTACATCCCGAACTGGCTGAAGCTCGTCACCGAAGGCCGCCTGTTCGAGGCCGCCGAGCTTAGCCACCAGACCAATTCGCTGCCCGAGGTCTGCGGCCGCGTCTGCCCGCAGGACCGGCTGTGCGAAGGCGCGTGCACGCTCAACGACGGCTTCGGTGCGGTGACCATCGGCCAGATCGAGAAATACATTTCCGAAGAAGCCTTCAAGGCCGGCTGGCGCCCCGACATGTCGAACGTGACGCCGACCGGCAGGAAGGTCGCCGTGATCGGCGCCGGCCCCGCGGGCCTCGGCTGCGCCGACGTGCTGGCGCGAAACGGCGTCACGCCCGTGGTATTCGACCGCTACGACGAGATCGGCGGCCTCTTAACCTTCGGCATCCCCGAGTTCAAGATGGAAAAATGGGTGATGACGCGCCGTCGCGAGGTGCTCGAAGGCATGGGCGTCGAGTTCCGCCTCAACACCGAAGTCGGCCGCGACGTCAGCATGCAATCCCTGCTCGATGAATACGACGCCGTCTTCATGGGCATGGGCACCTACACCTACATGAAGGGCGGCTTCCCCGGCGAGGATCTCCCCGGCGTGCTGGAGGCGCTGCCCTTCCTGATTTCCAACGTCAGGAAGTGCCTGAATCTCGCCAAGCCCGGCGAGGTCTTCCACGACATGCGCGGCAAGCGCGTCGTCGTGCTCGGCGGCGGCGACACCGCGATGGACTGCAACCGCACCAGCATCCGCCAGGGCGCGGCGTCCGTCACCTGCGCCTACCGCCGCGACGAGAAGAACATGCCCGGCTCCAAGCGCGAGGTCGCCAACGCCAAGGAAGAAGGCGTGCAATTCCTGTGGAACCGCCAGCCGGTCGAGATCGTCGGCAACGGCCGCGTCGAGGGCGTGAAGCTCGTGACCACCGAGCTCGGGCCGCCGGACGCGCGCGGCCGCCGCACCCCCGTCGTCGTCCCGGGTTCGGAAGAGATCGTGCCGGCCGACCACGTCATCGTCGCCTTCGGCTTCCGCCCCAATCCGCAGCCCTGGTTCGCCGAGCACGACATCGCCACCGACCCGGGTGGCCGTGTGATCGCGAGCGGCCAGCCGCACGCGTTCCAGACCGCCAACCCCAAGGTGTTTGCCGGCGGCGACATGGTACGCGGCTCCGACCTCGTGGTCACGGCGGTGTGGGAAGGCCGCGAAGCGGCCAAGGGCATCCTCGCCTACCTGGGTCTCGGGTAAACCCGCCGGCGGCGCAGCGCCGCCCGGGCCGCGGTATGCTTCGCCTTTACCGCCGCCACGCACGCGCATGACCGCCGGCCGTTATTACCCCCGCTCGTTCACCCTGCTCGTCGTCATCGCGATGGGCGTGCTCATCCTGCCGCTCGCCAGCGGCCTCATCAACGCCGTGCGCGTGCTGCAGGGCGTGGCCGACACGCAGCGCGCGTTCGCGGCAACCAGCCTCGCCGTCACCCGCGACGTGCGCCAGGTCGCCGAGGCGGTCGGCCAGCTCCAGCGCGCCGCGGGGCAATACCATCTGCTGCAGGACGCCGAGTTCGGTCCCACCCTGCGCCGCCGCCACGAGGAATTGCAGGCGCTGCTCACGCGCCTCGACGCGCCGCTTGCCGGCACGCCGGCGCATACCACGCTGGCCGCCATGCGCACCCGCGCGCGCGCCCTTTACCGCGCCCTCCAGCCCGGCGCCTTTCTCGACAGCGCCCGCTTCCACGCCCAGGCGCCCGCGTTCGATGCGCTGCATGCGGCCGCGCGCAGCCTGCTCGTCGAAACCGACGCCGTCGTGCAGCGCGACCAGCAGGCGCTGGAAGCGCGGCTGCAAAACACCCGCCAGCGCCTGATCTGGCTCATGTTCGCGCTGATTCCGCTGACGTTGCTGCTCGCCGGCGTGTTTTCCTGGCTGATCAACCTTCCGATCCGGCAGATGAAGGCCGCGATCCAGCAGCTCGGCCAGGCAGACCTGCGGCCGCTGCCCACCATCAGCGGCCCGCACGACCTGGTCGAACTGGGGCGTGAACTCGACTGGCTGCGGCAGCGCCTCCAGGCGCTGGAAGCGCAGAAGCTGCGTTTTCTGCGCCATGTCTCGCACGAACTCAAAACGCCGCTGGCATCGCTGCGCGAAGGGGTCGCGCTGCTCGACGACGAACTCGCCGGCAGCCTCAACGCGCGCCAGCGCAGCATCGTCAGCATCATGGACACCGGCAGCCGCGAGCTGCAGCGGCGGATCGAGGACCTGATCCGCTACGGCGGCATGATGCAGGACGGCGCCCAGCCGCCCGCCACGGCGCAGCCGCTCGCCGCCGTGCTCGACGCGGTGCTGGCGCGGCAGCGGCTGACGCTCGCCACGCGCCAGCTCCGCGTCGAGACGCAGTTTGCCGCGGACAGCGTGATGGCCGAACGCGGCCAGCTGGAAACCGTGCTCGACAATCTGTTGTCGAATGCGGTCAAATTCAGTCCCGAGGGCGGCCGCATCCTGGTGAAAAGCGAAGCCATCGACGGCGCGGTCCGGGTGACGGTATGCGACGAGGGCCCCGGCATCCCGGCCGCGGAGCGCCCGCACGTGTTCGAGCCCTTCTACCAGGGGGCGCGCCAGCCGGCGAGCGCGGTCAAGGGCAGCGGGCTCGGCCTGTCGATCGTGCGCGAGACGCTGCGCGCGGCCGGGGGAACCGCCGACGTCGCCGACTGTCCTCCCTGGTCGACCTGTATTCGTTTAAGCTGGCCCACCCACCCACCGTCTCCGACATGACCGCCAAACCGTTACTGCTTGCAACGTTGCTGCTGTCGCTGGCGGCATGCGCCCAGCTTCCCGACTCGCCGGCGCTGCGCGCGCTGCAACCGGAAACCGGCGCCCATGCCATGCTGGGCGAACTCGCGCGGGTTGCCGGCCTCTCCGCCGAACAGCGGCGCCGCGAACTCGCCGCCCTGGAAGGCAACCGGCTCGACGACACACGCCGCTTCCTGCTGGCGGCACTGCTCGAACGCGAGGACAGCGTCGAGGCCCTCGAACGCGGCGTGCGCGCCCTGAATGCCATCGATGCGTCCGATCCCCGCGCGCAGGCGGCGGTCGAACTCATGAAGCGCAGCCTGCGCGCGCGCATCGACCTCAAGCTGCAGACAGCGCGCGCGCAGGAACTGCAGGACCGGCTCGAGCAGATCAAGACGCTGGAAAAATCCCTGCAACAACGCCCCCCGGCCAAACCATGAAGCAGCCCGCCATCCTGGTCGTCGACGACGACGCCGCGCTGCGCGAACTGATCACGCTGCGGCTGGAAGCCAACGGCTTCCGCGTCGACGCGGTCGGCAGCGGCGAGGCCGCGCTGGCGCGACTGGCCGTGGCGCGCCCGGACGCCGTGCTGACCGACATGCAGATGGACGGCATGGACGGCATGGCGCTGTTCAATGCGATCCGCGCGCGCGACCCGGCGCTGCCGGTGATCGTGCTGACCGCGCACGGCACCATCCCCGACGCCGTCGCGGCAACGCAGCAGGGCCTGTTCGGCTACCTCACCAAGCCCTACGACGCCGCGACGCTGGTCGATCTCCTGAAACGCGCCACCCGGCTCGCCGGCAGCGGCGCGTCCGACGACGGCGACAGCAGCTGGCGCAGCGAAATCGTCACTGCGAGCCCGGCGATGGAAACGCTGCTCGCCGAGGCGAAGCTCGCCGCGCAAAGCGGGGCGTCGCTCCTCATCCAGGGCGAATCGGGCACCGGCAAGGAATTGCTCGCGCGCGCGATCCACCATGCGAGTCCGCGCCGCGGCAAGCCCTTCGTCGCGATCAACTGCGGCGCGATTCCCGCCGAATTGCTCGAATCGGAACTCTTCGGCCATGTGAAAGGTGCCTTCACCGGCGCCACGCGCGACCATCCCGGCCTGTTCTTGAGCGCCGACGGCGGCACGGTCTTCCTCGACGAGATCGGCGACATGCCGCTGCCCTTGCAGGTGAAGCTGCTACGCGTGCTGCAGGAAGGCGAAGTGCGTCCGGTCGGCGCGACCGAGATGCGCGCGGTCGACGTGCGCATCCTGTCGGCGACCCACTGCGACCTGGAAGAGGCGGTTGCCAGCGGCGGCTTCCGCGAGGACCTCTATTACCGCCTCAACGTCGTCAACCTGCGACTGCCGCCGCTGCGCGAGCGACGCGAAGACATTCCGCTACTCGCGCAGCACTTCCTCGCCGCGCTCACCGAGAAATACCACCGCCGCATCCGCGGCTTCGCGCCCGACGCGCTCGACATGCTGGCCGCCGCCGACTGGCCCGGCAACATCCGGCAGCTCGCCAACGCGCTCGAGCAATGCGTCGCGCTGTGCACCACCCCCACGATCCCGGCCAGCCTGGTGGCGCGCGCGCTGCGCGACAAGCCGGCTGAAATCCAGCCGCTCGCCGAGGCGCGCGCCGCCTTCGAACGCGATTACCTCGTCAACCTGCTCAAGCTCACCCGCGGCCATGTCAGCGAGGTCGCGCGGCTGGCCGGCCGCAACCGCACCGAGGTCTACCGCCTGCTGCAGCGCCACGGCCTCAGCCCCGCGCTGTTCAAGGACCGTGACGACGCCGGTTGAAACGCCGTTGTCTCCGATTGCCGACTGGCGATGACTTCAAAATCAAATAATTAGGCAATCTACATGCATTCCGTCGCTTTCAGGCGACGGATTCCGGCTTTTAACGTCGCGCTGCACGGGCGCCTTCCGATCCTGAACACCTAATTCATTGTAATAAATACATTAAATCAGGCTGGCACGGTCATCGCTCTAATCGGCATGAGTGCTTAGGCATTCTTCCGACCCATTCAAGGAGATTAGCGATGAAGAACCTCAATCATGCCTTTCCGGCCCTCGTTCTGAGCGGCGTCCTCGGCGCCGCGGGCGTTGCCGCGGCCAATCCGGTCATGCCCAACTTCAAGACCGCCGACCGCAACGGCGACGGCGCCGTGAGCCTGCAGGAATTCCTGGCCGTGGGCGGCGTCGAGCAGGCCTTCCTCGAAGGCGACGCCGACGGCGACAAACAGCTCAGCAGCGACGAATACGCCAAGGCGGTCGCCAACAACGACCGCCTCAAGACCGGCAAGTACGTCGACGACGCCTGGATCACCGCCAAGGTGAAAGCCTTGCTGGTCAAGGACGAAGGCGTGAAGGGCCTCGACGTGAAGGTGGCGACCCATCAAGGCACGGTCCAGCTCTCGGGCTGGGTCAGCAGCCCGGGCCAGATCACGCAGGCCGAACGCATCGCACGCAGCGTCGAAGGCGTGAAGGACGTAAAAAACGACCTGCAGATCAAGCGTTGAGACCCCTTGCCGGCCACGGCCGTCGTGACCGGCTGACCCGATATCGAGGCGCCAAGCAATGACCAAGCACCCCACCCGCCCGGACGAATACATGACCCATGTCGAATGGAGCGGCGCGCTCACCGCGATCCCGCTACGGCTGACCGCCGGCAAACGACGCCACCACGCCTGGCAGGCCTCGAGCGGCATTCTCGCCTTGCTCGCCAGCCTGCTGATCCTGAACGGCTGCGACCGCCCGGAGACCCCGCCGACCCCGCCCGAGGAGACCGGCGCCACGGCGACACCGCCCGGGGGGAGCGAGCCGCCCCCGGACGCCGGGCCCGCCGTACCCGAAGCGCCGGCCGAGGCGCCGCGGCCTGCCGGCACGCCGGGCGAGGAATCCGCGCCGAAGCCGTGAGCCGGCGCGGCGCGCGATCAGAAGCGGTGGCTATACATCAACTGCCAGTTGAGCTGGCCATGCTTGATGGTCGAGGGGCCCATGCCGCCGGTGACCGTCGTCTCGGGCACATGACTCAGCCCGAAATTGATCTCGGTGCCGCGGCTCAACGCGTAGCCGAAACCGGCCGTGTAGTGGTCCTCGGCGATCGCCGGCCACAGGACATTGACGTACGCGTCGGGGATCGGGTTCTTGCCGTGGTTGTAGCCGACGCGGCCGGTGAAGGCGTCGCTGAACTTGTAGGCGAGGCCGAGCGAGAGGACGGTCTGGTTATCCCAGTCCTGCTGGAAGGGCACGACCAGCCCGCCGGGACCGCGGATCGTCACCGTATTCATCGAGTCGCCCCACAGCAGCGACTTGACGTCGGCCGCGACCATCAAGCGGTCGTTCGCCTGCCAGGCGAAACCCAGACCGACGACCGCCGGCATGTCGAAGCCTTCGACCGTGTAGCCGTCACCCTTGAGCTTGGGCAGGTTGCCGGCGCTCTGGTAGACGCCGCCGACCGTGAAGGTATCGTCGAGCTTGTACGTGAAGCCGAGCTTGGCGGCGAGGCTGTAGCCCTTGGCCGCGCCGGTGAAGTCGCTGCCATCCTTGAAGTCGATTTCCTTGGAAGCCGGGCTGCCGCTGATGTCGGCCACCAGGTCCATGCCCGCCCACACGACGTCGACGCTGCCGCCGACGGCAAAACGTTCATTCAGGTTCCAGGCGAGGGGGAAGATGAGCCGGCCGACGCCGACCTGCGCCATGTCGCCGCTGGCGTATTCGGTACCCATGCCGCCCTGGCCGTAAATGCCGACGCCGTAAGTCCAGTCGCCCTGCTTGCGGGCGTAGCCGAAGGCCGGCATATAGAACGAATCTGCGCGGGACGTCCCCATCCCGGTCGCCGACACGTCCGGGCCGACGTGGCCGAGCATGAGGTCGATACGGCTGCCGGGCGCCATCAGCGCGAGCGTCGCGGGGTTGTTGGCCATCGCGGCGCCGCCGTTGTCGTAGGCCAGGGCGGCACCGCCCAGGCCGGCGGCAACGGGGCCGTAAGCCTCCATCAGCATGCCGTTGGTAGCATGGGAAAGACCGGGCATGACAAGGCCCATGGCGGCCAGCGTGGCCGCGATTCTGGTTCGACGCATCGGGGAGATCCTTCGGTTGAGGGTTGGAAATTTATTACATAATTGTATTCTGACGCGCCTTAACGGCGCCAGCCGGCCCGATCTTGAGGCCAGCCGCAAAAAAACCGGGGTTCCCCGGTAACACTCTGTAACGCCCCGACCACAAAACGTTTACATTGACGGCCTAGGCTGTCTACCGCCCGGGCCGCCTTGAGCCACCACCGAAAGGAGACGCACATGACGCCACGCTGGATACCGACCGCCCTGGGTGTGTGGGCACTCGCCTTCGCCGCCGGCAATGCGCACGCCGCCTGGGGACACAGCGACTGTGCCCATGTGCGGGCGTACCGCCATCTGGACGTCTTTGCCGGGTCAGGCACGGACGCGGCCGCGTCCGTGCAATCCGGTGCGCTCTCCAGCGACGCCCCGGCGATTCGTGCCCTGGACGATGCCGCATTGCCGGCTCGGCCCCGCAAGGCCCATCGCGGCGTCGATGCCGCCGCGCCGGCCCGCAGCTGAGCCGGGCCTGCGATCGCCCGCCGGGCCCCCACCCCTCACGACACCCCAGGAGACCCCCATGAAACGCGTTCTCGCCCTGACGTTGGCCGCGCTGGTCGGCGCCGGCCCGGCCCTCGCCGACCCGCCCGACCACGCGCCCGCGCACGGCTATTACAAGGACAAGCACAAGAAGAAGCCCCACAAGGGCAGAAGCGGCGTCGTCTACGTGCACGATTTCGGCATTTCCGCCGGCCGCTGCAACCGCGACGAGATCGGCGCGGTCATCGGCGGCGTGAGCGGTGCGGTGATCGGCGGCCAGGTCGCCGGCCGCGAGGATCGCGTGGTCGGCATGGTCGTCGGCGGCGTGCTCGGCGCGGTGATCGGGCACGCCATCGGCGACAGCATGGACGAGCGCGACCGCGCCTGCATGGGGCATGCACTCGAACTCGGCCGCACCGGCGTGCCGGTGGTGTGGGAAAGCGGCGGCCACCGTTACCACTTCACCCCGCGCGGCGAGGCGCGCGACGGCTGCCGCTACGCGACGCTGAGGGTCGATGGCCGCAAACCGAAGGATGTGCTCGCGTGCCCGTCCGGCCGCGGGGAGTGGCGTTTCCACAAGCCCTGACCCGCCGCCTGCTCCAAGCGTGCCACGGGGCCGGCGCGCCAAGCCTGCTAAACTAGCGGCTTTGCGCCCCGGCCCTCGCTTTGGCTGCCTCCATGTCCGCTCTCAAGAACGATACCTTCCTGCGCGCCCTGCTGCGCGAGCCTACCGCCTACACGCCGTTGTGGCTGATGCGCCAGGCCGGCCGCTATCTGCCGGAGTACAACGCCACCCGGGCGCGCGCCGGCGATTTCCTCACCCTGTGCAAGACGCCCGACCTCGCGACCGAGGTGACGCTGCAGCCGTTGGCGCGTTATCCGCTCGACGCCGCGATCCTGTTCTCCGACATTCTCACCGTGCCGGACGCGATGGGGCTGGGCCTGTATTTCGCCGCCGGCGAGGGGCCGCGCTTCGAGCGCCCGCTGCGCCACGAATGGGAAATCCGCGATCTTTCCGCCCCGGACCCCAACGACAAGCTGGGCTACGTGATGGACGCGGTGCGCTCGATCCGCCGCGCGCTCGACGATTCGGTGCCGCTGATCGGCTTTTCCGGCAGCCCCTACACGCTCGCGTGCTACATGGTCGAGGGCGGCAGCTCGGACGACTATCGCCACATCAAGACCATGCTGTATCGCCGGCCGGACCTGCTGCACCGCGTCCTCGAGGTGAACACGCAGGCGGTCACCGACTATCTCAACGCGCAGATCGAGGCGGGCGCCCAGGCGGTGATGATTTTCGACTCCTGGGGCGGCAGCCTCAGCCCGCACGCCTATCAGGAATTTTCGCTCGACTACATGCAGCGCATCGTCGCCGGCCTGATCCGGGAACGCGAAGGCCGGCGCGTGCCGAGCATCATTTTCACCAAGGGCGGCGGCAACTGGCTGGAGGCGATGGCCGGCATCGGCGCCGACGCGGTCGGGCTCGACTGGACGCTCGACATCGGCGAGGCGCGCCGGCGCGTCGGCAACCGCGTCGCGTTGCAGGGCAACCTCGACCCCTGCGCGCTGCACGGCACGCCCGAGCGCATCCGCGCCGAAGCGCGGCGCATCCTCGAGGCCTACGGCAACCACCCCGGCCACGTGTTCAACCTCGGTCATGGCATTTCGCAGTTCACCGATCCCGACAACGTCGCCGTGCTGGTCGAGGCGGTGCACGCCACGAGCCGCGCCATCCGTCTCGGCTGAGACGAACTTTTTCCTTCCCGTCCCCACCAACGCACTGCCCCGACAATCCCAGAGGAGTCCCCATGAAACATTTCCTGATCAGCCTGTTCGCCGCCATGCTGTCTTTCGGTTTGCTCGCGCCGGAGGCCGACGCCAAGCGCATGGGCGGCGGCAAGTCCTTCGGCATGCAGCGCAGCGCGCCGGCCAAGCAGGACGCCGCCCCCGCGCCGCAGCGCCAGCAGTCCGCCGCGCCGGCGCAGGCCGCGCCGCAAAAGCGCAGCTGGATGGGGCCGATCGCTGGCCTCGCGGCCGGCCTGGGCCTGGCCGCCCTTGCCTCGCATCTCGGCCTCGGCGAGGAAATGGCGAGTTTCCTGATGCTCGCGCTGCTGGCGCTGGCCGCCTTCCTGCTGTTCCGCTTCTTCATGCGCCGCAACGCGCCGCAGCCGGCCATGCAATACGCCGGCATGCCGCGCGCCGCCACCGCCGCCTTCGATCCTCTGCCCGCTGCGCCCACCGCCGGCCACGCGGCGCGCAGCTTCCCGCCCGGCTTCGACGCCGCCGCCTTCGCGCGCGAGGCCAAGGTCAACTTCATCCGCCTGCAGGCGGCGTTCGACGCCGGCAATCTCGACGACCTGCGCGCCTTCACTTCGCCGGAAGTGTTCGCCGAGCTGTCGATGCAGGTCGCCGAACGTGCCGGCGCGCAGTCCACCGACGTGGTGCAGGTCGACGCCGAGGTGCTGGAGGCGCTCGACGAAGCCGACCGCCATGTCGTCAGCGTGCGCTTCACGGGTCTCGTGCGCGAGGCCGGCGACGCAAGCGCCCAGCCCTTCGACGAGGTCTGGCACCTCGTCAAACCGGCTTCCGGTCCCGGCGGCTGGACCATCGCCGGCATCCAGCAGGCCTGATGCCACGATTTCACGCCGCCTGATGCGCCTTTCCAGGGCGCGGGCGGCGTCGGTCCAAGCATAGAAGCATTGACTTATGCACAATTTCGGCGCAGGGAAACTTTTTTGGTGCCGATCACTTGACACCAGGGCTGTGTTTATAAATCGTTGATAAATAATGTATTTACACATTGCATGCTTTTTGGTCGGCAGCGCGTGACGACGCTGTGACGGGCTTTGGGGGCTTTTCCCGCCCAGTAACCCACAAAATTATCCACAGAATCTGTGGGCAACCCATAAATCGTCATTCCACACAATCACTTGGAAGCCATTCCAAGAAACCTGATCAGAATTATCCTGGAAACCGTAGTTGGACGCGCCCGAGGGTGCGCCTGATCGGGTGACTGCCGCGAAGCAACGACGCCGCAGGCCGGCGCCTGCAAGGAGGCGCGACAAAGGCAAGCCGCCCGAGCAGGCGTGCCATCGGGTGCGTAGCGCGCTCACCCCCAACTGCGGTCCGAAGGCAAAAAATCCTGATTTCATGGAGCTTTTACCAGGGCGACAAGCGGTCAGCGGTAGTGTGCTGACTTGTGTGCAAAAGCGCCCGGGGTTGGAAGGGGGCGGGTG
>DYFW01000148.1 GCA_020725005.1 Thiobacillus denitrificans | reverse complement strand
CGAGCGGTTTTATACGGGCGAGGAGAAGGGCTACACCGACTACCCGACGCTCGCCAATTGAGGTTCAGGCGCGCGCGGCCAGCCGGCGCGTGATCGCCTCGTAGCCGGCGAGCGGCAGCGCTTCGGCGCGCAGGCCGGGGTCGATGCCGAGCGCGGCGAAATCCTCGGCCTGCGCCAGGCCCGCCTGCGTGTTCTTCAGCGTCTTGCGGCGCTGCGAGAACGTGGCGGCGGCGCTGCGCGCGAACAGCGCGTCGCCGAGCGCGGCAATTTCATCCGGCCGTTTCGGCATCAGGCGCACCACCGGTCATTTCATGGCGTCGCAGGCGTGCAGTCGAATTCCTGGTTCTCGATCATCGTTCAGCTCCGCGGTTCGCCGACAAGGGTTCGGGGCGGTGGATGGCGTAGCCCTGGGCATAGTCGACGCCGATATCGCGCAGCCGTTGCAGCGCCGCCTCGTTCTCGACGAACTCGGCGATCGTTTTCAGCCCGAGCACGCTGCCGACGCGGTGGATGGCCTCGACCATCGCCATGTCGGCGGCGTCCTCGACGATATGCCGCACCAGTGCGCCGTCGATCTTGAGGTAATCCACCGGCAGATTCTTGAGGTAGCTGAACGACGACATGCCGCTGCCGAAGTCGTCCAGCGCAAACTGGCAGCCAAACTGCCGGAAGGTCTGCATCACTTCGCGGACGCGACCGAAACTGGCGACCGCCACGGTCTCGGTGATCTCGAAGCATAGCGCGTGGCACGCCATGGGGATGCGGCGCAGCGTATCCTCCAGAAAGTCCAGGAACTTGTCGTCGTTGAGGCTGGCGCCGGACAGGTTGATGGCGTAGTGGCTCACCCCGCGGCGGGCCATCTCCGCATGCAGGTGGCCGCGCGGGCCGTCCAGCAGCAGGTGCTGGATGACCCAGCGGTCGATGGCCGGCATCAGTCCGTAGCGTTCGGCCGCCGGGAAGAAGCGGCCCGGCGCGACGACGCTGCCGTCCTCGTCGATGAAGCGCAGCAGCATTTCGGCGTGTCCGCCGGCATCGCCCTTCAGCGCGAGGATGTGCTGGTGCCACATCTGGAAACGGTTTTCGTCCAGCGCCTTCTTCAGGCGCGACACCCATTCCATTTCCTGGCGCTTGCCGGTGCAGGCGGTGCCGCCGAAATACAGCTGCACGCGGTTGCGCCCCGCATCCTTGGCGACGTAGCACGCCGCATCGGCCGCGCTCAGCGCGTCTTCCGCGGACACGGTATTGCCGTCGATTGCACACAGCCCGACGCTCGCCGTCACCTCGAAACTGCGCTTGTCCCAGACGAAACGGTAGGCGGCCACCTCTTCGCACAACGATTCCGCCACCCGCGTCGCCGCGTCGACGGAATGGTCGTGCAACAGCAGGCCGAATTCGTCGCCGCCGAGGCGCGCGATCACGTCGCGCGGACCCACCAGCCGTTTCAGGCGCAGGCCCAGCTGGCGCAGCAACTCGTCGCCGGCAAGGTGGCCGCAGGTGTCGTTGACCACCTTGAACTGATCGAGATCGACGTAGACCAGGGCATGCGGTCCGGGGTCGGTCTGCAGCGCATCGACCAGCGCGTGCAGGCGCTGCTGGAATTCGCGCCGGTTGGCCAGTCCGGTCAGGTCGTCATGGCTGGCGTGGTGCTGCAACGCGGTGTGCAGCATCCTGCGCTCGGTGACGTCGCGCAGGATGCCGATCACCAGTTCGCCGACTTCCAGGCGCACGCGGTTCATGCTGATTTCCACCCAGCGCGGCTCGCCGCGCGGCGGCCTGATCTCCGCCTCGAAACAGACCGCCTGGCCATGAAGAACGGCTTGGAAATGCTCGCTGAACCGGGCTGCGGTCTCGGCCTGGCCGAACAGCTCGGTGATCGGCACGCGCCGTCCATGCGCGGTCAGTTCGGCTTCGCCGACTCCCAGCCAGCTTGCCAGGAGAGGATTGGCCACATGGAACTTCATCTCGTCGCAGACGACGAAAATGCCGTCGTTGGCGCTGTCGATATAGGCGCGCAGCAGTTCCCGCTCGATCTCGGGTTCCATGCCGGATGCGCAGGATGGCGGTGTTTCCGAAGGCTTGGTGTTCATAAAGGCTCGACAGGGCTTATCGCTGTATCGGCCTTCCGTCGCAGTGCCTTGAGCCTGGTCGCCCCGGGCCCCTTCATGCGGGACTGCTGGGCCTGTCCAGGTACCGGGCGATGGCTTCGTAGTCGGCGACGGCCAGGGCTTCGGCGCGCAGGCCGGGGTCGATGCCCAGCGCGGCGAAATCCTGCGGCTGCAACAGGCTGCCAAGCGTGTTCTTCAGGGTCTTGCGGCGCTGCGAGAACGCCGTGGCGACCACGCGCGCAAACAGCGTCTCGTCGAGCGCGGCAATTTCATCCGGCCGTTTCGGTATCAGGCGCACCACCGCCGAATCGACCTTGGGCGGCGGATGGAACGCGGTCGGCGGCACGTCGAGCAGCCATTCGAGATGGAAACGCCGCTGCAGCATGACGGTCAGCCGTCCGTAGTCGGGGGTCGACGGTTCGGCGACCATGCGTTCGACGACTTCCTTCTGCAGCATGAAGGTCATGTCGCGGAGGTGCGCGGCGAAACCCATCAGATGGAACAGGAGCGGCGTCGAGATGTTGTACGGCAGGTTGCCGACGATGCGCAGATCGCAGCCCAAAGCGCCGAAGTCGAATTTCAGCGCGTCGCCGGAATAGATCGTGAGCCGCGCTTCCGGCCAGGTTTTCCGCAGGCGCGCGACGATGTCGCGGTCGAGCTCGACGACGGTGAGGTGCGGCAGGCGCTCGAGCAGCGGCCGGGTCAGCGCGCCGAGGCCGGGGCCGATCTCGACCACCGTCTCGCCGGGCTGCGGACGGATCGCCGCGAGGATGGCGTGGATGATGCCGTCGTCGACGAGGAAATTCTGGCCGAAGCGTTTGCGCGGGGTGTGCATGTCGGGAGCTGGAAGTCGGGGCGCGGGGCGAGGGGGCTGGAGACGCGCGGCGAGACCGCGCATCGCCCAACACCTAGCCCCTGGGTCCGATCCCCTTTTTCTCAACCATCTCCAAAGCCATCCCGATCGCGGCGATGAGGCTCCCCGCCTCCGCCCGTCCGCTGCCGGCGAGATCGAGCGCGGTGCCGTGGTCGACCGAGGTGCGGATGAAGGGCAGGCCCAGGGTAACGTTGACGCCGGCGCCGAAGCTCGCGTATTTCAGCACCGGCAGGCCCTGGTCGTGGTACATGGCGAGCACGGCGTCGCAGGGCTCGTGACGGATGCGCGAGAACAGGGTGTCGGCGGGCAGCGGGCCGACGAGGTCCATGCCTTCGCCGCGCAGGCGTTGCAGCACCGGTTCGATGACGTCGATTTCCTCGCGCCCCAGATGGCCGGACTCGCCGGCGTGCGGGTTGAGGCCGGCCACCAGGATGCGCGGCGCGGCGAGGCCGAATTTCGTCTTCAGGTCGGCGTCGAGGATGCGGATCACGTCAGCGAGCAGCGCCGGCGTGATGGCGTCGGCGACTTCGCGCAGCGGCAGGTGGGTGGTGGCGAGCGCGACGCGCAGGCCGCCGCCGGCGAGCATCATCACCACCCGGGGCGTGCCGCTGTGCTCGGCGAGGTATTCGGTGTGGCCGGTGAAGGCGAAGCCGGCATCGTTGATGACGCCCTTGTGCACCGGCGCCGTGACCATCGCGGCGTAGGCGCCGTTGCGGCAGCCGGCGAGGGCGACGTCGAGCAGCGCGAGCACGTGCGCGGCGTTGCGCGGGTCGGGCACGCCGGGCGTGACCGGCGTGGCAACGGGAATGTGGCGCACGTGCAGGTGGCCGGGGCGATGCGGCGGGACGACGTCGCCCTGCAGCAGGTCGACGGCGATGCCGAGCCGGGCGGCGCGCGACTGCAGCACGTCGCGATCGCCCAGCACCGTGAGACGGCACGGCAGCGGTCGTTGCGACAGCGCGATGCAGAGATCCGGGCCGACGCCGGCGGGTTCGCCGGCGGTCAGCGCGATGACGGGCAGGGCCTCGGCGCGCACCTCAGTTGAGCGGGCGCAACTCGACGTAGGCCGAGTCGCGGATCTGCCGCACCCAGTCCTGGAAGGCCTCCTCCGCCTTGCGTTCGCGGATCGCCTGGCGTGCCAGCAGCTTCTGGCGCTCCTGCGTGACGTCCTGCTCGCGACGTTCCAGCACCTGGATCAGGTGCCAGCCGAAGGGCGACTGGACGGGCTGGCTGACCTCGCCGGGCCGCAGGGCGTTCATCGCCTTCTCGAACTCCGGCACCGTGTCGCCGGGGTTGATCCAGCCGAGGTCGCCCCCCTTGTTCGCGCTCGCGTCTTCGGAATGCAGACGTGCGAGTTCGTCGAATTTCACGCCGTTGTCGATGCGTTCCTTGAGCTGGAGCAGGCGGTTGCGCGCATCGGCCTCGGAGGTGAGCTCGTTGGTCTTGATCAGGATGTGGCGCACGCGCGTCTGGGTCACGGTCAGCGTGGCGTCGAGCCCGCGCTTGTCGTATAGCTTGAGGATGTGGAAACCGTTGCTGCTGCGCAGGAGCGGCGAGACCTGCCCGGGCTGCAAGGGCTTCAGCGCCTCGGCGAACAGCGTCGGTATCTTGCCGCTGGCGCGCCAGCCGAAGGCGCCGCCCTGCAGGGCATTGGGCGCGTCGGAATGACTCGCCGACAGCTGGGCGAAATCGGCGCCGGCGGCGAGCTGGGCGAGCACGTTCTCGGCGCGCGCGCGGCGCGCCTGGATTACCTCGGGCGAGGCGCCTTCGGGCACGGTGATGAGAATGTGGGCGAAGTTGTATTCGTTTTCCACGCCCTGCTGGATCTGGGTCTGCAGATAGCCCTCGATCTCTGCGTCGGTGACGGTGATGCGGTTGTCGACGTCGCGCTCGCGCGCGCGCGCGATCAGGAATTCGTTGCGCAGCGTCGCACGCAGGCTTTCCAGGCTTTGCCCGTCGCGTTCCAGCGCGGCGGCGAGGCCGGCGAGGTCGAGCCGGTTCTGCGCCGCGATGCGTTGCAGCGCGCGCTCGATCTGCGCTGGATCGACGCGGATGCCGGTCGTGCGCGCATGCTGCTGCAGGGCGAGTTCGGTGATCATGCGCTCGAGCAGCTGCTTTTCCAGGATTTCGCGCGGCGGCAGCGGCGTGTTCTGCTGTTTCAGGGTGCGCACCGTTTCCTCGTAGCGGCGGGTGAGCTCCTGGCGCGTGATCACCTCGTCGTTGACGATGGCGGCGATGTGGTCGAGCGTGGTGACGGCCGCCTGCGCCGCCCCCATCGCCGGCAGGACGAGGCACAGGGCGAGAAGCCAGCGCGGGCGGAGCCAATCAGGGCGAAGGAAGGATTTCATTGCTGGACCTGTATCCGGGAACACTTTGTTTCAACACATCGAGCGGGTTGGAGCCGAGTCTGCCCATGCCGTTCAATTCGAGCTGGAAGAACAGCGCGTCGGTGGACTGGTTCTCCTTGGTGGCCAGGCGCTGGAACACCGCGCGCGCCACCCAGCAGCCGGCATTGTATTCAACCCCTGCCAGGCCTTCGACCAGTTTGTCGTCCCGGAACGAATAGTTGTAGCGGAACATGCCATACCAGCGGGCGCCCAGCGGCCACTGGGCCGACAGGTCGGCCTGTTCGGTACGCTGGTCTATGAAGCGGTAGCCCAGGTTCAGCACCCGTCCCGGCGCGGGGCGGTACGACGCGCCCAGGTTCTGGCGCACCGTGGTGCCGTTCTGGGTGT
>DYFW01000147.1:3510-5717 GCA_020725005.1 Thiobacillus denitrificans | reverse complement strand
ACCCCTGCTCGCGCATGGAGGCGGTGCTGGGCGCAGGGGGCTTCAACGCCATGCGCGGGCATGGCGGCGTCAACGCACGCATTGTTGCCGGCGGGCTGATCCGGGTGGGCGACGACGTGCGCTGCGCGCCGGCCTGAACCTACCCGCAGGCGCGCTTGGCCTGCAGCAGCGGATGGTCGGGCAGGCGCGCCTGCAGCGCCGCGCGGATTTGCGCCGGGGTGAGACTTTCGGCAGCGTTGGGCGTCTGCGGCGCGAACAGCGGCGCGAACACGCTGAGGCCGACATGGCGGCCGAGTTCGCGGTAGCTCTCGAACTGGTTCTCGTCGAAGAACTGGTCGCTGGTCGACTGGTGCGGAAAGCGCGGGTGGCCGTCGGCGTACTGCTTGACGTCGGTGGTTTCGTCGCCGGTGAGCGAGGCCTTGAGGTAGAGCAGGATGCCGGGCTCGGGCGCGTTGCGGTAGCGGATGCTGCCGACTGCGAAGTGCGAGAGATTGTGCTTGCCGTTGCCTTGCGGACGCAGCGGCGCGAGATCGATGTCGATGCGGGTGCCGAAGTCGGTCCAGCATTTGCGGATGGCGTTGGCGAGATCCTCGAACTGGTAGTCAGGATCGCAGCCGGCGTCGACCGCGACCACGACGCGGCAGCGCCGCCGCACCAGTTCGTAGATGCCGAGATTCTCGAAATGGCCGCCGTCCGAGAGGTTGAGAAAGGACGCGCGGCTGTCGAGCAGGCCGAACACTTCCCTGATCAACGGCAGGCCGCCGAAGCGCGGGCTGGCCTTGCGCCAGGCGGCCGGGTGCAGCGGATTGCCCGACCAGCGCCCGAGGCGAACGTTGAACACGCTCATCAGCGCGGAGAGCGCGGCCGAGGTGTGATAACCCATGTTGGGGTTGGCGGCGGCGCCCGAGGTGGCGATGACGTTGCCCAGCAGGATGCCGCCCGGCGCGTTGAGGAAGGCGAACTGGTCGGCCGCGTACTGCGCGGTCGGCCGATAGGCGCCGACGCGCCGGCCTTCCGAATTCCAGAATTCGAAACCGGTGAACGCCGGGGTGAAGGCAAAGGCCGCGCAGCGCCGTGTCTGCCAGGCGAGGTCGTCGCCGCCGGTGAGGTTCATCGCGGCGTTGACGATGTGGAACGGCCGCTGGTCGGCGAGGTATGACAGCGGCAGGTCGTCCCCGGGATCGAATCCGGTGAAGGGGTGCGGCCTGCGGGGATCGCCGTCGCCGACGCGCGTGGCGCCGAGGTAGCAGCGGGTGAGGCGGTTGCGGTAGAAACCGTGCAGCGAGAACAGGTTCACGTCGACGCGCCAGCCGAGCAGCCCGAACACCGCGAGACAGGCGCCGCCTACCGCCAGCACGTGTGGCGTGCCTACCTGCGCGAGATTGAAGCGCGTGGCGCGCACCAGCGCGTCCCAGCCGTCGCCGGCGGCAAGCGGCATGCAGCGGTCGCACAGGCCGGGGCCGCCCGGCGTGGCCAGCAGCAGGTGCAGCCCGCTCGACAGCAGGATCACGAGTCCGGTCACGAATACGTAGGGCGTGGCCTGCGCGATGCGGTTGCGCCAGGGGCTGGCGCCGGGGCCGGTGAGCGCGCTCTTGCCCAGCAGCACGCCGCCGAGACTGCTCGCCGCCCACGCCGCCCCGCCGGCGAGTGCGAGGCCCGCCAGCCACATGAGCAGCGCTGCCGCATACAGGGTGAGCGCGAACGCCGCCAGCCACAGCAGGGCGGCGAGCAGGACGAAGCCGCCGAGGCGCGCCCACCATTCGCGGTCGTTCTCCGAGTACAGGCGCTTCATGAGCCCGATGTGCACCGTGACGACGGCGGCGTACGTGAGCAGGATGAGCGGGGTGTAGAAGGCGACGGCGTAGCGCAAGCCGCCGGGCGCCGGCAGTGCGGCCGCGCTTTCGCGCAGGGCGAACAGGAGCAGGCCGCCGAGCGCGCCGGCCAGCAGGGTCCAGGGGATCTGCCAGGCGAAGCGTGCCAGGCCGGCCGCCCACTGGGCGAGCTCGATGCCGCCCTGGCGCAGGCGTGCCGTGTCGCCGCGGGCGTGCCGGCTGCCGGCGTTCTTGACCCAGAACACGACCACCCAGGGCACCAGGTAGATCACGGCGGTGACGGCGACCCATTCGGACAGGCCGGGGTCGGCGGCGGTGGCGGGCGCGTGCAGCGCGATCGCGAGGATCGCTGCCGACAACAGCGCAGGCAGCGTG
>DYFW01000147.1:0-3500 GCA_020725005.1 Thiobacillus denitrificans | reverse complement strand
CGACGATGAAGGCCGGGCCGCTGGCGTTGAAACGATCCTGCGCCGAAACGCGCATCAGGCTCAGCGCGCACGCCGCCACCGCGACCAGCAGGGGCAGGATGGCCAGCCCGTGGATCAGGGGCAGCCCGGCCAGGGCGAATGGCCGGGCCAGCGCGTCGAGGCTGCCGGGAGCATGCAGCCAGCGCGCGGCGGCGAACAGCAGATAGGGCAGGGTGAGCAGCGCGGCGAAGAAAGCGACGAGCACCAGTTGGTTCAGCAGCAGGTTGCGCAGATAGATCGAGACGGCTGCCAGGGTGTCGCCGGACAGGACGCCGAGGCGCGGCGTGAGGTAGTTGCTGTAGCGGCGCAGGAAGCGCACCGCGGGATGCTCGGGCGGGCACGCACTGGCGACGGTGTCGGCGGCACACCAGGGCCGCTGGTCGCCGCCGAGGCTGCGCTCGACGGCCGCGACCGCGTCGACAGCCGGCTGGCCCGGCTGGCGCGAGCGATGGATCAGCGCGGACAGCCAGGCCCCGATGTAGCCGCCGCCGGAAACCGTCGAGAGGTAGTCGAAGCCGCGCAGCAGACGCAGCCTGGCAAGCGCCTGGATCACGCCGAGGGCGAAGGTCGCGCTGCGGATGCCCCCGCCCGAGAGCGCGAGGCCCATCAGCGCGGCGTGATCGGCGCAGGTTTCCGGGCATTGCCCGGCGGGCGCATCGCTCTCGGGGCGCAGTCGCGTCAATTCATCGCGCAACACGCTCGCAAACGCGTCGCCGGACGGATTCGTCTCCATGCATTTCTCCCAGAGGCTGGAAAATGCCGTCGCGCTGTGCGTGCCCTCCGCAGGGTCGGTTATGTCGTGCTGCCGGGAGTGTAAGCGTCTTGGGCGCGCGGGTGAAGCGCCGGGTCAGCGAGGGGGATGCGTGAGGCCTGCGATCAGGCCGTCCTGCAGCCAGCGCCCGAGCCAGGTGCCGGCCTGCGCCGCGGCAGCTGCGTCGCCGAGGCGTGTGCCCAGCGCGGCGCACAGCTGTGCGAACGTGGCGCCCGCCAGGAGTTGTGCGAGTGCGGCATGTTCCCCGGCGTCGATGGCGCGGAAGTGCGGCTGCCAGGCCTTGCGCCAGATCATGAGCCAGGCTGCCGCCGGCAGTGCCTGGGCGGCGGGCGGCGACTGCTCCTGGTCGAGCGCGTGCCAGATCGCCGTGCTGTTGGTGTGCAACGGTGCGAGGCACAGGGTGGGCACGAAGCGGAAACCGGCAGTATCCCAGTCTGTCGTGGCGAGCGCGCCGGCCGTGAGCGGGTCGGCATCCGGACCGTCGAAAGCGCGCCGCAACTGCCAGTCGATCAAGGCCAGTTCGGCTATGTCGCGATCGTCCGGAAAGCGCATGGCGAGCCATTCCGGAAAACCGGCGCCATGCCAGCGCAGATTGCGATGCGCCGGCGGGTTCGCGTCGACGAAGGCGTGCGCGGCGGCATCGAAGGCGTCGTCGCCGAGGTAGGTCCAGGTTTTCTCGTAGGCGTCGCGCAGGTTGTCGAGCAGGCGCGCGCGGTAGGCATGGTGATAGATGTGGAGGCGACGGGCGGCGTCGATGCGTCCGCCGTCGGCGATCTCGCCGGCGATTGTGCTTGGCCGGTCGAGCAGATGGTCATGGAAAGCCGCCTGCAGGCCGGCGAGGTCGTACCTGTTCATGCTGCGGCCGCGCAGGCTTGCTGGACTTCGGAGGCGATGGTGCGCGCACGGTCGAGCTCGGCGACGAGTTCGGCAAGCTCGGGGAGGTTGTCGTCGCGCTCGATCATGGTCGCGACCTCGCCGAACAGCCGGCAGGCTTCGCGGTAGAGCGTCCACACCGGTTCGGCCACTGGATGGTCGTGGGTGTCAACGATGTAGTCGCCGTGGTCGCTGTGGCCGGCGAGATGAATCTGCTGCACGCGATGGGCCGGCAGATAACGCAGGAACTCGCGCGCATCGAAACCGTGGTTGATGCTGCTGACGTAGATGTTGTTGACATCGAGCAGCAGCAGGCAGTCGGCTTCCTCGGCGACGCGGCGCAGGAATTCCCATTCGCGCATGTCCGAACTGCGGTACTCGAGGTAGCTCGACACGTTTTCCAGCAGGATGCGCTGGCCGAGCGCGTCCTGCACCTGCCCGACGTGATCGACGACCAGGCGCAACGCTTCCTCGGTGTAGGGCAGGGGCAGGAGATCGTGCGCGTTGTGGCCGCCGACGCCGGTCCAGCACAGATGGTCGGAGATCCACAGCGGCTGCACGCGCCGGGCGAGCTTCCCGAGATCGGCGAGATACTGGCGGTCGATCCCGTCGGTCGAGCCGATCGACAACGACACGCCGTGCATCGCCACCGGGTAGCGCGCCAGCACGGCGTCGAGCATGGCGAGCGGCTTGCCGCCGGGCACCAGGTAGTTGTCGGAAATGATTTCGAGCCAGTCGACACGCTGCGGCGCGCCGAGGAAATCGGGGTAGTGCGCCGGGCGCAGGCCGAGGCCGAAGCCGGGGGAGGGCGCGCGAATCGGGGCGGGGGAGCGCGTCATCAAGGAACCTCGTTGCGAAGGACGCTTCAGGGCCTGGTGCGGCGGCGGCCGCCGCACCGGGCCGGACGGGTTTTGCTCAGACCTTGAGATCGGCGATCACGCCGCCCTTGTCGAGGCACGCCTTGGCGGCAATCCCTTTGAACCCGTGCCCTTTGCATGCGTTCTGGCCCTTGCAGCTGTGCTCCGCCGTCTTGCAATCGCTGTTGCCCTTGCAGGCATGCACCCCGTAGCAGTGCACCTTGTCGCTGGCGCCGATGGCTGGGCCGGAACTGCCGTTGGGGCTTTCAGCGGCGTTGACGGCGCTCATCGACAGGGCCATCGCCGCGGCGACGGATGCGAGGCTGGATGCTTTGGTGGAAATGGACATGGGTTTCTCCTGGATGAATGGATGGGGTGAGTCCGGGTACTTGACTCACCCCCGTGAGTCGGAACCCGCGAGGACGCCTTACATGCCGGCAAGAATTTTTTTCTCCGCCCTCAGGGCTATCATGACGAAGTGATCGATGTGCAAGGAGGAAACCCCATGAAACCCCGATTCATCGTATGGCCCCTGGGGATGCTGGCGGGTGCTGCGCTT
This sequence comes from Thiobacillus denitrificans, assembly GCA_020725005.1. Classification (GTDB taxonomy): domain Bacteria; phylum Pseudomonadota; class Gammaproteobacteria; order Burkholderiales; family Thiobacillaceae; genus Thiobacillus; species Thiobacillus denitrificans_G. The sequence goes on along the minus strand of DYFW01000147.1, from coordinate 400 downwards.
GCCCAGGACGCGCCCCCGCCGCCCGCCTTCCCACCCGCCGCCGCGGTCGAGGCGCCTGCCGCGAAACCCCAGCGCCGCCTCGGTGCCGACATGCGCCACTGCCTCGAGCTGAAGGACGACAAGGCGATCATTCGTTGTGCCGAGCGCGGGCGCAAACCCTGAGCGGACAGGGGCCGGGGATATCCAGAGTCTGCGGGCATTGGGCCGCTGATGGCCCGCGCGACGAAAAGGAGTTTGCGCGTGTGGCGCGAAAGCCTGGGTATTGGCCTTATTGCAGCGGCATCGGCTTGTTGTCGTTGAGGTTGAGCCAGCCCTTGGCAATGCGGTAGATGAACCACACGCACGCGACCGCCCACACCAGCCAGCCGATCAGGATGAGGAGGTGAGCCAGCCCACGACA
>DYFW01000146.1 GCA_020725005.1 Thiobacillus denitrificans | reverse complement strand
TGCTGCGCGTGAGCAAGGTCGACGAGCTCGACCTGCTCGCGCTCACGATCAAGGATCTGGTGTCCGCATGACCCCGCTTTCGCCCGCCGAACTGCTGATCTACCTGCGCAGCCGCTGCGCGATCGACGAGGACGACGGCTGCTGGCTGTGGACGGGCGCCATGCACCGCAACGGCATCCCGTCGTTGCGCCTGCATGGCGTGGACTGCTGCGGCCGCAACGCACGCGCGGCGGCGTACTTCTGGTCGGGCGGCGTCAGGATCGCGGGCCGCGTGTTCGCGCGGCCGCCGTGCGACGAGCGCTGCATCCGCCCCGAGCACCAGCGCTACGTGACGCGCCGCGAGGCGATGGCGCTTGCCCAAGCGGCCGGCCGGCTGAGCGCAGGTCGTCGGCACGCGGCCGCCGTGATCGCCGTGCGCCGCCGCGGCCGCACGATCGATGATGAGCGCGTCGCCGCCATGCGTGAGCGCTACGCGCAGACGAGCAACGCCGCGCTGGTGGCGCGCGAGTTCGGCGTGCATCCGAGCTACGCGCACCGCATCTGCACGTACCGCGCGCGCGCCGAGGGCAACGTCTTCGCCGGGCTGGCCGGATGAGCCACCAAGCCTTCACGCTCAGCCATCCGCGCGCGCGCAGCCTGGCGCTGCTGGCCGTGCGGCACGCACCCGACGGCTACGTGGTGATCGTGCGGCCGCGCCGCCGCTCGCTTGACCAGAACGCGCTGTTCCATGCGCTGTGCGGCGAGCTGGCGGGCCGCGCGTGGGCCGGCAAGCCGCGCTCGGCCGTCGAGTGGAAGGTGCTGCTGGTGTCGGGCCACGCCGTGGCCACGCAGCAGGGTGCTGAGGTGGTCGAAGGGCTCGAGGGCGAACTCGTGAACCTGCGCGAGTCCACGGCCGGCATGTCGTCGAGTCGCATGTCGAGCCTGATCGAGTACGCGCAAGCGTGGATGGCGGGAGCCGAGGCATGAGCGACGCAGCACAACGCGCGGCACAGCGCATTCACCGCAGCACGGGGCAACGCTGTCGGCACCTGATGCGCGACGTGCGCGCGGAACTGGCGGCGCTGGCGCGCTGGCACGAGTACAGGCTGACCACGCGCATCCCAGTCGGATCGGAAGAGGCGCGGCGTGTGTTTGAGCGCTGGTGGGCGATCGGAGACCCGCTGCTCGCGCCAACGTACAGCGACGAGGCGGCGCGCGCGAGACCCGCGGCGGTGAAATTCAACGTGCGCCTCTTGTCCGCAGCCGGCGAGCCATGACGATCTACGCCAGTCGCCGCAAGCTGATGCAGCGCATCCTGCGTGCGCTGCGCGCGTCCGAGCCGCTGACGATCACGCAGATCGCGGCGGCCGTGCGCGCGAACCAGGAGACGGTGAAGTCGTGCGTGAAGGACATGGAGCGCGTCTACGGCGAACTGGTCGTCGCCGGACAGGCGCGCACGCGCACCGGCCCTGCCAACCTGTACGCGCGCAGCGGCGCCGGCCTGTCCGCCTACCGGCAGCGCGAGGAGGACTGGATGGCGCGAGCCAACGGCGGCGATCCGGTGCTGCGGCGGGTCGGCCAGTGGGTCGACCGCTACCTTGCGTGGGAGCGCGAGGGCCGGCCGGACCTCGGCCAACTGACGGCACACAGGCATCTGTACTGGGCGGTGGAGTCCGGGCTGAAGAGCATGGAGTCCGTGGAGGCGATCAGCCTGCTGCACGTGCACGGCGCGGCGGTGTGGTGCTTCGGGCGACTCGACATGGAAGAGGTCTACCGGCGCGCGCTCGACCGCATGGCGCGCCGAATGGAGCCCCTGTTTGATTCCCTGTTCGCCGGGGGAGAAAATCGGCGTCAACCGACCACGGGAGCCAGCCATGAAGAAGGGCAAGGGCAAGAAGAAAGGCGGCGGCAAGAAGCCGCCGGGGTACTGAGGACGTAGGGATGCCGCGCTCGAAGCACAGCACGAAGCCGATGACGGCGGCCGAGGACGCCTTCGCGCGGGACGTCGCGCGCGACGGCGACCAGAGCGCGGCATTCCGCAAGCACTTCCCGCAGGCCAAGGGATGGAAGGACAACACCGTCTGGGTGCGCGCCAGCCAGCTCGCGGCCCGCAAGGACGTGACGGCGCGCGTCGACGAGTACCGTGCGCGCGGCCGCGCCGTCGCCGAGCAGCGCTACGACTACGATCTGGCGCGCTGGCTGGGCGACGCGTTGCGCCTGGCGCTGTACGACCCGCGCCGGGCGTTCAATGACGACGGCTCGCCGAAGCTGCCGACCGAACTGGACGACGACACGGCAATGGCGGTGACCGGCATCAAGATCGGCAAGGACGGCTCGATCGACTACCGCTTCGCGCCGCGCACGGTGGCAATGGAGCAGATCGGCCGGCACCTGGGCGCGTTCCTTGCCGACAACCGGCAGAAGGCGGACACGGCGCTGGCCGCCCTCATGCAGTTCGTCGCCGAGCGCGGCGGCCGGCTGCCGGTGCGCCACGACGTCGAGGATGCCGTGGTTGCCGAGCGCGCCGGCGTGCCGGCACTGCCGGAAGGTGCGCTGGCGCCGAGGGGGTGAGAAGTGACAAGACCGATTCGCGGCAAGCGCTTTGCGTGGCGCCATCCGAGCGTGTGGCACATGGACCGCGAAACCGAGGCGCGCGGAGGGCGCCCATGAACCGCCGCGGCTTCCTGTCCTCGATCCTCGCGCTCGGCGCCGCGCCAGCGATCGTGCGCGCCGACTCGCTCATGCGCGTGGTGCCGCGCGAGACGCTTATCCTCGGTCCGGTGTTGTTCGAGCCGGTGGGAGAAGTGAGCGGCATTTCGATCTACAACAAGTATCTCTACAGGCAACCCGACAGCTTTTACGACGGCCTGCGGTGGTCCGAATACGACCTAGCTGAACTGCGTGGTCGCCGCGCGCCGCTCATGTTCAACCGGCTGCCCATGCACGACGAGATCGTCCGCAGGTGGACGGAGGCATTCGACAAGGCGTTCATCGCGGCGTACCTCGGTGGTCGCGCGGCGGTCAATCTGCGATGACCAAGAAGCGCGTCACCATCGAAAACCTCACCCACGAGGCCGCGCAGCGGCTGGCGATGGCTGCCGGCGGCGAGCCGGTGGCGGTGGTGATGTTGGCGTGGTCGAAGTCCGGCCACTACCAGATCGCGTCCAACGTCGAGCGCATCTACCAGATCAACGTGCTCGGCCGGGTGCTCGAGAAGATGCGCGCCGACGAGCTGGCCGAGGCGACGACAGCGGCGAATGGCGGCGGATAACCCCGGCCTCGAGGCGCTGGGGAGGATGGGGCTGGACCCCGCGGCTTTTGTCAACCCGCGCTGGCGCCTGAACAACCTCTACACGATCATCACCGACGAAGGCGTGGTCCTGCCGTTCCGCGAGAATGACGTCCAACGCGAGCTGTTCGACCGCTGGTGGTATCTGAACCTTTGCCTCAAAAGTCGCCAGCACGGGTTCACTACCGCCATCGACCTGCTGGCGCTGGACCACTGCGTGTTCATCCCGAACTACACGGCGGCGATCATCGCGGACACGAAGGAGAACGTCGAGAAAATCTTCCGCCGCAAGATCCGCGAGCCGTGGGAGAAGCTGCCGGCCGCCATCCGTCAGGCCGTGCCCGTGACCAAGCAGACGGAATCCGAGATCGTGTGGGCCAACGGGTCCAGCATAAGCGTGGGTCTGTCGCTGCGCGGCGGCACCGCGCAGTTCCTGCACGTGTCCGAACTCGGCAAGATCAGTCGGCGCTTCCCCGAGAAGGCCAACGAGATCAAGACCGGCGCTTTCGAGGCCATCGCGCCGGGCCAGACGATCGTGGTCGAGTCCACCGCCGAGGGCAACGGCGGGCTCTTCCACGACCTAGTGGTGCAGGCGCAGCGACTCGTCGACAGCGGCCGCCGTCTCACCCCCTTGGACTTCCGCCTGCACTTCTTCCCGTGGTTCCGCAAGCCGGCGAACACGCTGTCGGAGGAGGATGCCGAGCAGGTGCCGATCAGCGCGCGGCTGCAGGCGTACTTCCACCGCGTGGAAGAGCGCATGCGCGTGCAACTGTCTCGCGGGCAGCGCGCCTGGTACGCGATCAAGGAAGAGCGCATGGGCGAAGACCTGATGCGCCAGGAACATCCGTCCACACCGGAAGAGCCCTTCGAAGTCAGCGCGGAGGGCATGATCTTCGGTGCGCAGATGGCGCTGCTTCGGCGGCGCAACCAGATCACGAAGGTCAGGCTGGTGCCGGGCTTCGCGGTCAACACGTTCTGGGACTGGGGGCTGAACGACACAACGTTCCTGTGGTTCCACCAGCGGGTCAACGGCTTCGATCGCTTCATCCTGGACTACGAGAACAACGGCGAGGCGATGGCGCACTACGCGCAGTTCATGCGCGACACCGAGTTCGCGCTGTGGGGCAAGCACTACGTGCCGCACGACTTCGCGCACCGCCGGCCGGGGCTCACGGCGATCCAGACGCTAGAAACGATGGCCAACGAGGCCGGCATCTGGCCGACCGTCGTGGTGCCGCGCGTGGACGACAAGCGGGTGTCGATCCAGCAGGCCCGACAGGTGCTGCCGAACTGCTTCTTCGATGCCGAGGAATGCGCGCGCGGCATCGCGTGCCTGGACAACTACAGCAAGCAGTGGAACGAACTGCAGAGCGTGTGGCGCGACGAGCCGCGGCACGACGAGTACAGCAACGGCGCCGACGCGTTCCAGACCTTCGCGATGGTGTTCGACGACCTCGCCCGCGAGGGCCAGCGGCAGCAGGCGAATTCGGCTGTCGGCGCCGGCCGGCGGCGCAAGGCCAAGCGGAATGTGGGCTGGCGGGCGGTCTAGAGCAGGATCGCGTCCGCCGGATCGAGTCCGGCGCGGATGCGCCAGACCCGCCAGAGCACAGGATCCATGCCGCGCGTGCCAGCCTCGTACGCCTGCCACACGCGCAGCGAGCGGCCGATGAGGGCCGCCGCGGCGGTCTGCGAGAGCCGCACCGCCTCGCGGGCGATGCGGATCTCGGTGGGGGATGGGCTAGGCATTGGCGCGCGTGAAGCGATCGAATAGCACATCGTGCGGATCCTCATCGAGCCAACGGCCGCGCTTGAACATGTAGACCGCGGCATCGGAGTACGCGCCGCCGCCAAGCGCGCGACAGCAATCGCGGTCGCGTTTGAGGGCGCGGTACGCCGCACGCACGCTCCGATGTTCAGACACCAGCCCACGGACCGAGTGGCGCGCTATGAGGCCGCCGGGGCGTTATGTGGCGCTGTCGTGCTGCGGATGCTGCGATCGGAATACGAGCGCATCCCGGCGACCAATCAAATTGAGTGGCCTAACGAGTAGTGCCTAGATCGTGGCCGGAAGGCTGCACCAAGAGATCAGCAGGGAGGCGCGGATTGAGCGCTAGGCGGCCCCGTCCTGCCTTGGCCTGCCGCCAGCTCGAGGCGCCATGCCCTCCCGCCGGCAGGCTCGACGCAGGGCGCGGACGTGGACGCCGTGCTTACGTGCGGCCTCGGAGATCGACAGCCCCCGCCCTACAGAGCGTAGGGCGAGGGTCATGGCGTAGCTGGTGCGGCCGGTCATGGCACGACGCGATAACCAGCTCGACGGACCCACGCGTCGGCTGCATCCTTCTCGGCGTCGCTGAGCATTGCCTCGGCGACACTGAGCGACACATCGCGCAGTTCGGCGGAGCCGAAGACCGTGCCGCTGATATCGCGGCCGTCGCGAGAGTAACCGTCGGCAAG
>DYFW01000145.1 GCA_020725005.1 Thiobacillus denitrificans | reverse complement strand
ACCTCCTGCGCGCGCGGATGGTCGTCTTCGTAGAGGAAGACGAGGTCGAGATCCGAGGCGTAGCCGAGTTCCTTGCCGCCGAGCTTGCCGTAGCCGATGACGGCGAAGCGCGCCGCGTCGCGATGGCGCGTCTTGAGGCCGGCCCAGCAGCGCGCCAGCGTTTCGGCGAGCAGGGTGTCGGCCAGGTACGACAGATGATCCGACAGCGCCTCCAGTGTCAGCCGCCCCGCCACGTCCTGCGCCAGGAGGCGCAGCGTCTGCACCTGCTTGAAGCGGCGCAGCGCGTCCATCTGCGCCTCGGTGTCGCCGTCGTGGGCATCGAGCTCGTCGCGCAGCTGGGTGGCGAGCTGCGTCCAGTCGGGCGTGCTCAGCAGCGACTGCGGCGCGATCAGCTCGTCGAGCAGTTGCGGCTGGCGGGTGATCAGCTGCGCCGCCCACGGGCTCGCCGCCAAGAGACGCACCAGCTGGCGCAGCGCAGCCGGGTATTCGGCGAGTAGCGCGAGATAGGTGGCGCGCCGCGCGATGGCCTGCACCAGCGCGGCGAAGCGCTCCAGCGTGGCGAGCGGGTCGCGCTGGGCGCCGATGATTTCCAGCGCCGGCGGCAGCAGGGCATTGAGCCGCAGTTGCGTCGATTCGGGCAGGCGCGCCGCGTCCTGTCGCAGCGCATCGAGCGTGGCCAGCACCCGCTCGGGGTCGTCGTAGCCGGCGTTTTCCAGCAGGGCGCGGGCGGTCGCCGCATCGGCGGTGCCGCAGCACACGGCGGCGAGCGGATGGCTCATCTGGTCGGTCTGCGGCGCGGCGAACACCTGTTCGAAATGCCGCGTCACCTTGTGGCGGTGCTGGTCGAGCGCCTTCATCAGCGCGGCGTGGTCGGCAAAACCCATCGCCTCGGCGAGCATGGCCTGCGAGTCCGCGTCGTCGGGCAGCAGCTGGGTCTGCGCGTCGTCGAGATACTGGATGCGGTGCTCCAGCCGGCGCAGGAAATCGTAGGCGGCGGCGAGCTCGCGATGCGCCTCGGGCGTGATCAGGTTTTGACGGGCGAGTTCCGCGAGCACGGCGAGCGTCGCCCGTTGCTGCAGCGCGGCGATCTGGCCGCCGCGGATGAGCTGGAAGACCTGCGCGGTGAATTCGATTTCACGGATACCGCCCGGCCCCAGCTTCACGTTGTGCGCCATCTCGCGCCGCGCAACCTCGCGGCGGATCTGCACGTGCAGGTCGCGGATCGCGGCGAAGGCCCCGAAATCGAGGTATTTGCGGAACACGAAAGGACGCACGATCTGCATCAGCTCGTCGTGGCGCGCGCCGGTGAGCGGGCGCGCCTTGATCCAGGCGTAGCGTTCCCACGGCCGGCCCTGCGCGACGAGGTAGTCCTCGAGCATGTCGAAGCCCATCGCCAGCGGCCCCGAATCGCCCCAGGGACGCAGGCGCAGGTCGACGCGGAACACGTGGCCGTCGGCGGTGGTTTCGTTGAGCGCGGCGGTGAGCTTGCGCCCCAGGCGGATGAAGAACTCGTGGTTGCTGAGCGGGCGCACCGAGGCCGCGGGGTCGTCGGCGCGGGTCTCGCCTTCTTCCGGATAGAGATAGATGAGATCGATGTCGGACGAGACATTGAGCTCGCCGCCGCCGAGCTTGCCCATGCCGACGACCACCAGTCGTTGCGGCCGGCCCTCGGCGTCGCGCGGTTCGCCGTGACGCGCGGCGAGCGCGGCATGATGGAAGTCGAGCGCGGCAAGGATGCTGACCTCGGCCAGCGCGCTCCAGGTGGCGGTGACCTCGGCGAGATCGGCGCTGCCGGCGAGATCGCGCGCGGTGGCGACGAGCCACACGCGCCGGCGCAACTGGCGCAGGCGGCGGTGCAGGCTCTCCTCGTCGGTGCACGGGGACTCGGCGAGGAAGGCTGCCATGTCGGCGCGGGAGTACGGCCGGTCGAGGCGGCCGGCGAGCGTGTCGGCGAGCTGCGGCTGGGCGTCGAGCAGACGGCGGCCGAAGCGCGAGCAACGGGCAACGCGATCGAAGTCGGGATGGGTCATGGGAGGAAGCGGCAGGTTTGATTTAGAATCGGACGCACCCCGAACACTCTATCAGCGGAGAGACTGTATGGCAGCCATCGAGTCGATTCTGACCGAAACCCGTGTGTTTCCGCCTGCCGACGATTTCGTCAGGCAGGCCAACGTGCCCGGCATGGACGCCTACCGGGCGCTGTGCCGCGAGGCGGAGACCGACTACGAAGGTTTCTGGGCCAGGCTCGCGCGCCAGACCATCGACTGGAAGACGCCGTTCACCCGCACGCTCGACGAGTCCCGGGCGCCGTTCTACAAATGGTTCGACGACGGCGTGCTCAATGTTTCGTACAACTGCCTCGACCGTCATCTCGCGACCCGCGGCGACAGGACCGCGCTGATCTTCGAGGCCGACGACGGCACGGTGACGAAGGTCACCTACCAGGAACTGCACGCGCGCGTGTGCCAGTTCGCCAACGGCCTGAAGTCGCTCGGCGTTGCCAAGGGCGACCGCGTCATCGTCTACATGCCGATGAGCATCGAGGCGGTGGTCGCGATGCAGGCCTGCGCGCGCATCGGCGCCATCCATTCCGTCGTGTTCGGCGGCTTCTCGGCCAAGAGCCTGTTCGAGCGCATCGAGGATGCCAAGGCCAAGCTCGTCGTCACCGCCGACGAATCGCTGCGCGGCGGCAAGGCCGTGCCGCTGAAGCGCGCGGTCGACGAGGCGCTGGCGATGGGCGACACCGCTTGCGTCGAACGCGTGGTGGTGTACCGTCGGTCCGGCGGCGACATTGGCTGGACCCCCCGCGATCTCTGGTGGCACGAGCTCACCCAGACCCAGGCCGAGACCTGCGAGCCGGTGTGGGTCGACGCCGAGCATCCGCTCTTCATCCTCTACACCTCAGGCTCCACCGGCAAGCCCAAGGGGGTGCAGCATTCCACCGGCGGCTATCTGCTGGGCGCGATCCTTTCCATGCAGTGGGTGTTCGACGCCAAGCCCGACACCGACGTCTACTGGTGCACCGCCGACGTCGGCTGGATCACCGGCCACACCTACGTCGCCTACGGCCCGCTCGCGCTCGGCATGACCGAGGTGATCTTCGAGGGCATCCCGACCCATCCGCACGCCGGCCGCTTCTGGGAGATCGTCGCCAAGCACAAGGTCACGACCTTCTACACCGCGCCGACCGCGATCCGCAGCCTGATCAAGCTCGGCGCCGACCTGCCGGCGCAGCACGATCTCTCCTCGCTGCGCCTGCTCGGCACCGTCGGCGAGCCGATCAACCCCGAGGCGTGGATGTGGTACCACCAGGTCATCGGCGGCGGGCGCTGCCCCATCGTCGACACCTGGTGGCAGACCGAGACCGGCTCCAACATGATCGCGCCGCTGCCCGGCGCCGTGCCGACCAAGCCCGGCTCCTGCACCTTGCCCTTGCCGGGCATCATGGCCGCGGTCACCGACGAACACGGCCAACCGGTCGAAAAAGGGCAGGGCGGCTACCTCGTCATCCAGCGTCCGTTCCCCTCGCTGCTGCGCACGCTGTGGGGCGACCCCGAGCGGTTCAAAAAGACCTATTTCCCGGACGAACTCGGCGGCAGGACCTACCTTGCCGGCGACTCGGCGCACCGCGACGACGACGGCTACTTCTGGATCATGGGCCGCATCGACGACGTGCTGAACGTGTCCGGCCACCGGCTCGGCACCATGGAAATCGAATCCGCGCTGGTGGCCAACCCGCGCGTCGCCGAGGCGGCGGTGGTCGGCCGCCCGCACGAGATCAAGGGCGAGGCGATCGTCGCCTACGTCGTGCTGCGGGGCGCGCGCCCCGCCGGCGACGAGGCGAAGAAGATCGCCGCCGAACTGCGCGACTGGGTCGGCAAGGAAATCGGCCCGATCGCCAAGCCCGACGAGATCCGCTTCGGCGACAACCTGCCGAAGACGCGCTCGGGCAAGATCATGCGCCGCCTGCTGCGCGCACTCGCCCGCGGCGAGGCGATCACGCAGGACGTCTCCACGCTGGAGAACCCGGCTATCCTCGAGCAGTTGAAGGAAGCGGTGAAATAGCCCTGCCGCGACGGGGCTGATGCGGCCCCGTTTTTTTTGGTAAAGTAACAAGACTTACCGATCTTAATTATCCTGAAAGGACATCATGTCGCACTACCATGCCGTCGTCTGGCTCGACCACAACGAAGCCCGTGTCATGCACATCAGCCCCGACGACGTCGAGAAGTCGGTGGTCCATCCCGCCCACCCGCCGCGCCACCTGCAGCGCAAGCGCGGCTCGGTGAGCGGTAGCCGCCAGCCCGAAGACCAGCACTACTACCACGACATCGTCGAGGCGCTCGCGGGTGCCCGGGAAATCCTGATTGTGGGCCCGGGGCATGCCAAGCTCGAACTAATCAAGCACATCCACGCGCACGACCGCGGCATGGCCGACAAGGTCATCGGCGTCGAGACCGTCGACCACCCAGGCGACGGCCAGCTGGTCGCCTATGCGCGCAAGTATTTCGTCGCCAAGGACCGCATGCTGTCCTGACCGACCTGGTTTGTCAGGCAGCGCCCGCGCGATTCCTTCGCACGGGCGCTTTCTAAGACCGTTCGTCGGGACGGACACCGGGAAGATGTAAGAGTTTGAATTTACAGGGGGAGAAAATACCGGCGCGCTTTCGCCCAGTCTAAAGTTTGTCGAATTTACGTCGTTACTGTTGATAATCCTGCAAAAAGGGCAAACCCGTCGTGAGGCGGGGACGCAAAGCTACCGGTCTTGGCGACGAGACAGCGGGGCTGCCAAGGCAAGTCATGAAGTTGGCGCGTCGGGCCCTGCTCAGACGGCATCAGATTCAGGAGCCCGGCATGACGCACCAATGTCCCTTTCCCGTCCGTTCGACCGACAGTCGGCGCAGCTATCGCGTGGGCAATGCGCCGGGCTTCATCCTGATCTTCGCCCTCATCGCGGTATTGTCCGGCTACGCCGGACTCAGCGATGCCGCACCGGCCGCCGCAGCGGCATACGACACGCAGGACGGCGCCAGTGTGATCCGGGGCGGGGCGGACAACCCGGTTGCCCGCTCCCCGACGGGCTATCGATAGCAGTGCAGCGACGCGCTGCGGGTTCTGCAAGCCTGTCTCCTCCCTCGCGCCCTCCGGGGCGCGTTTTTTTATGGCTGCCGCAGCGCCGCTGTGATCGTGACGAGTTCAGCCACCAGTGCGTGCAATCGTGCCGGCGACTTCAGCATCAGGGCGCCGTCGGCGTCGTCGAAGGCCTGGTCCGCATGCGCAAGCGAGAATTGCCCCGGCAGCACCAGCACGCCCAGCGCGTTCAGGATCTGCCGCAGGTGCGGCAACATGCGCATGCCGCCGAAGGCGCCTGGGGAGGCGGCGAGCAACGCGGCGACCTTGCCCGCGTAAGGCACGAGCCCCGATTCGCCCTGCCATTCGCGCGACACCCAGTCGAGCGTGTTCTTCAAGAGCGGAGGCAGCGAGCTGTTGTACTCGGGGCTGGCAATCAGCAGGGCGTCGTGCGCCTTGAACAGCGCCTTGAGGCGTTGCGCGTTCGTGGGCAGGCCGTCGCGCGCTTCCAGGTCCTCGTCCATCAGTGGCAGCGGATAGTCGGCCAGATCGATCAGCGTGACCTCGGCGCCGGCGACGCGCGCGGCTTCCGCCGCGACCTGGATCAGTTTTCGGTTCCACGAGTCGCGGCGCAGGCTGCCGGCGAAGGCGAGGATCTTGGGCA
>DYFW01000144.1 GCA_020725005.1 Thiobacillus denitrificans | reverse complement strand
TGCTGCAGTCGGCGCTGCAGCAGGGGCGCGAGCACGTGCTGTGCTACATGGACCTTGACCAGTTCAAGGTCATCAACGACACCTGCGGCCATGCCGCGGGCGACGAACTGCTGCGCCAGCTCGCCCTGCTGCTGCGCACCAACCTGCGCGAGCGGGACACGCTGGCGCGGCTGGGCGGCGACGAATTCGCGCTGTTGCTGGAAAACTGCAGCGTGCCAGACGCGCTGGAGGTGGTCGACGCGTTCCGCGCCGACGTGCAGCGCTTCCGCTTCAAGTGGGCCGACCGCGTCTTCGCGGTCGGCATGAGCGTCGGCGTGGTGGCGATCACCCGCGACAGCGGTTCGACCGCGACCCTGCTCTCGGCGGCCGATTCGGCCTGCTATCTGGCGAAGGATCATGGCCGCAACCAGATCCACATCTATGAAAGCCGCGATACCGACCTCGCCCGCCATCGCGGCGAGATGCAGTGGATGACGCGCATCCAGCGCGCGCTCGAGGAAGACCGCCTGCGCCTGTCATGGCAGGAGATCCGCCGCGCCGACGGCGCCGCCGAGAACGAGCGCCACGTCGAGCTGTTGCTGCGCATGCTCGACGACGACGGCAGCGAGATCCTGCCGATGGCCTTCATCCCGGCGGCCGAGCGCTTCGCCATCATGCCGGCGCTCGACGGCTGGGTGGTCGAGGAAACCCTGCGTGTCTGCCGGCGCTACCTCGGCGAACGCGGCCCGCGGCAGTTCTGCCAGTTCGCGCTCAACCTGTCGGGTGCGTCATTCAAGGATCCGGCGTTCCGCCGCACCTTGCTCGAACACCTCGACCGCATGCCCGAACTGGGCCCGCACCTGTGCTTCGAAATCACCGAAACCGCGGCCATCGGCAACCTCGCCGTGGTCAACGAGTTCATCGCCGCCATGCGCACCTACGGCTGCCGTTTCGCGCTCGACGACTTTGGCAGCGGATTGTCGTCGTTCGGCTACTTGCGCAACCTCAACGTCGACTACCTCAAGATCGACGGCGCTTTCGTGCGCGACATCGCCAGCAACGCCATCGACCGCTACATGGTCGAGGCGATCCACCGCGTCGGCCACCAGATGGGGCTGAAGACGGTGGCCGAATATGTCGAATCGGACGCCGTGCTGGCGGTGCTGCGGCAGATCGGCGTCGACTACGTGCAGGGGAACGCCGTGCACCGGCCGGCGCCGCTGGAAACCCTGTGCGGCGGCTTCTGAGCCGGGTCAGGCGGCGACGCCGAAACCCGCCGCGGTAATGGCCTGCACCAGCGCCGCGCGGTCAGTGCGGGCAGGATCGAACACGACGCGGGCCCGGCCCGGATCGAGGCTGACCTCCGCGCTTTGCACGCCGGGAATCGCGGTCAGCACGCGCTGCACGCTGGCGACGCAGCCGCCGCAGGTCATGCCGGTGACGGCAAGGGTGACTTCGTTCATGGGGTTTACCTGTCAGTAGCAGTCATGGCCGAATTCTAGGCCAGTCGGCCGCCAAGAAAAAACCCGCCGGCCGGCGGGTTTTGCGGGAGGCGAGCGGCTCACTTCTTGCGCGGCCGCTTGCGCAGGGTTTCCTTCGTGTGGTCGATGAGGCGGTCGGCCACCACTTCGGCGTCGACCGTGAAGCTGCCGTCGGCGAGCGCCGCCTTGACCGACTCGACCTTGCCCACGTCCGTGACGTCGATCGCCGCGAGTTGCGCTTCCAGCGCGCGTACCTGGCTGCTGGATTCGCTTACGCTGACCGAGTCGCTGCCGGTGGCCTGGGGCGTCGATTTGCCGCCGCCCTTGCCCTTGACGGAAGAGACCTTCGAGGCGGCGGGCGGGGTGATGCGCTTGTCGATTTTCACGGGGAATCCTGGTCGCTGTGGTTGAACCTGAGACAGGTTAAAGGCTACAGAGTTTAACGGCGGCCACGGCCCTTTCTTTAGGGGGCGGCGGCGCCCTGGCCGAGCAGGGGCGGCACGCCCTCCAGCCCCACGTGATTGAGCGCGTAGCTCGCCTGGGCGCGCACCACCGGCTTGGCGTGGTAGGCGATGCTGACGCCGGCCGCGGCCATCATTTTCAGGTCGTTGGCGCCGTCTCCCATGGCCACGACCTGGTCCTTCGCCAGCCCCAGCTCGCCGCGCACGCGGTTGAGCCAGTCGGCCTTGCCCTGGGCGTCGACGATGTTGCCGAGTACGCGGCCGGTGAGCTTGCCGCCGACGATTTCGAGCGTGTTGGCGCCGGTGTAGTCGAGTCCCAGCCGCGGCTTCAAGCGCTCGGTGAAGAAAGTGAATCCCCCCGACACAAGCAGGGTCTTGATTCCGGCCGCGCGCGCCGCGGCGAGCAGGACATCGGCGCCGGGCGACAGCTGCAGGCGCTCGTCGTAGACCCGTTGCAGCGCGGATTCGTCGAGCCCCGCCAACAGCGAGACGCGGCGGCGCAGGCTTTCGGCGAAATCGATTTCGCCGCGCATCGCGGCTTCGGTGATCGCCGCGACTTGCGGCTTCAGGCCCTGCATGTCGGCGATCTCGTCGATGCACTCGATGGTGATCAGGGTCGAATCCATGTCCATGACCAGCAGGCCGAAATCCGTGATGCGGCGCCCGGCCGGCACCCAGCCGTGATCGAAGCGGTTCGCCTCGCAGTAGGCGGCGACCGCTTCGCGCTGGCCAGGGTCGGCGGCCACCAGGCGGAAGGCGGTCGGCGTCACCGCCTCGATGGCGGTGGCGCCGGCGAGCCGGGCAAGGTGCTTGAGGTCGGGGGTGGGGATGTCGGGCCCCTGCACGATCAGGTTCATGGTGGCGGCTATTTCAGCAGGTTGAAGAAAGTGACGACGTTGGCGGCGCGGATCTCGGGCGCGGGGGAGGCCACCGTCCAGCGCAGGCGGTTCTCGCCCGCCAGCTTGATGTCGCGCCGGGTCTGGATGAGCTGGATGATGCGGCCGGGGTCGATCGGCGGCTGCGCCACGAACTGCAGCAGGATGCCGTCGGCGCTGGCGTCGACCTTGACGATGCCGAGCGGCTTCGCGGCCAGCCGCAATCGATGCGTGTCGATGAGCGCGCGCGCCGGGTCGGGCAGGGCGCCGAAGCGGTCGATCAGCTCCTCCTGCAGCGCGACGAGGTCGGCGGCGTGCTGCGCGCTCGCCAGCCGCTTGTACAGCACCAGGCGTTCGTGCACGTCCGGGCAGTAGTCCTCGGGCAACAGCGCCGGCGTGTGCAGGTTGATTTCCGACACCACGCCGAGCGGCTGGCTCATGTCGGGCTCGCGGCCGGCCTTGAGGCTCGCCACCGCATTCGCCAGCATGTCGTTGTAGAGCGAGAAGCCGACCTCGAGAATCTCGCCGCTCTGCTTTTCGCCCAGCACTTCGCCGGCGCCGCGGATTTCGAGATCGTGGCGGGCGAGATGGAAGCCCGAGCCGAGCTCTTCCATCAACTGGATCGCCTCCAGCCGCTTTTTCGCCTGCGGCGTCAGCGTGCGGTCTTCCTCGACCAGCAGGTAGGCGAAGGCCTGGTGGTGCGAGCGGCCGACGCGTCCGCGCAACTGGTGCAGCTGCGCCAGTCCGAACTTGTCGGCGCGGTTGATGAGGATGGTATTGGCGGTCGGCACGTCGATGCCGGTCTCGATGATCGTGGTGCACAAGAGGATGTCGAAGCGCTGCTGGTAGAAATCGCGCATCACTTGCTCGAGCTCGCGCTCGCCCATCTGGCCGTGGCCGACGCGGATGCGCGCTTCGGGCAACAGCTTCTCGAGCCGCTCGCGCATGGCTTCGATGGTGCTGACTTCGTTGTGCAGGAAATACACCTGGCCGCCGCGCTTGAGCTCGCGCAGCACGGCTTCGCGGATGAGCCCCCCGGAGAAGGGCTGGACGAAGGTCTTGACCGCCAGCCGCTTCTGCGGCGCGGTCGCAATGACCGAGAAATCGCGGATGCCTTCGAGCGACATCGCCAGCGTGCGCGGGATCGGCGTGGCGGTGAGCGTGAGCACGTCGACCTCGGCGCGCAGCGCTTTCAGCCGCTCCTTCTGACGCACGCCAAAGCGGTGTTCCTCGTCGAGGATGACCAGGCCCAGGCGCGCGAACTTGACGTCTTTCTGGATCAGGCGGTGGGTGCCGATGACGATGTCGAGCCTGCCATCCGCCAGCGCCTTGAGCGCCTCCGCCTGTTCCTTGGGGCTGCGGAAGCGCGACAGCTCGGCGAGCTTCACCGGCCACTGGGAGAAGCGGTCGGAAAAATTGTTGAAGTGCTGCTCGGCCAGGAGCGTGGTCGGCACCAGCACGGCGACCTGGTAGCCGCCCATCACCGCCATGAAGGCGGCGCGCAGCGCGACCTCGGTCTTGCCGAAACCGACGTCGCCGCACACCAGCCGGTCCATCGGCTTGCCCGACTGCATGTCGGCCATCACCGCGGCGATCGCCGCGGCCTGGTCGGGCGTTTCCTCGTAGCCGAAACCCTCGGCGAAGGCCTCGTAGTCGTGCATCGAGAACTGGAAGGCGTGTCCCTCGCGCGCGGCGCGCAGCGCGTACAGGTTCAGGAGTTCGGCGGCCGTGTCGCGCGCCGCCTGCATCGCGCGGCGGCGGGCCTTTTCCCACTGGTCGGTGCCAAGCTTGTGCAGCGGGACCTCGCCTTCGCCCGCGCCCGAGTAGCGCGAGATCAGGTGCAGGTTCGCCACCGGCACGTAGAGCTTGTCGCCCTTCGCGTATTCGAGCTGCAGGAACTCGGTGTCGCCGTCGCCGAGGTCCATGCTGACGAGGCCGAGGTACTGGCCGACGCCATACTGCGCGTGCACCACCGGGTCGCCGGGCTTGAGCTCGGAGAGGTCGCGCAGCAGGTTGTCGATCTGCGTCGCGCGCGCCTCGCGCGCGCGACGCGTCTTCGGCGGGATGGCGTAGAGCTCGGTTTCGGTGACGACGGCGAGCCGGCCATCGGTCGTGACGAAGCCTTCGGCCAGCGGTCCGTGCGTGAGCAGAATGCGCCCGGCATCTGGCAGGCAGCCGGCCCAGCCCTCGCACAGTTTGGCGTCGAGGCCATGCTCGGCGAGATATTCGTGCAGCGTCTCGCGGCGCCCGGCCGAAGGGGCGACGATCAGCACCCTGCCCGCGAAGCCGTCGATGAAGCCCTGCAACTTGGCGACCGGGTGCGCTTCGCGGCGGTCGACGGCGACCGGCGGTACCGGGCGCGCGAGGCCTTCGCCGGCCTGATCGACGTCGAGCCGCTCGTGCGCCCTGGCAAGAACGAAGAAACTCTCGGTCGAGAGGAAAATCTCGGCCGGCGGCAACAGCGGCCGGTCCTGGTCGCCGGAGAGCAGGCGGTAACGCCCCTGCGCATCGGCCCAGAACGCCTGCCCGGCGGCGTCGAGCGCGCCGTGGAAGACGAGGCGGACGGTCTTCGGCAAATAATCGAACAGTGTCGCCGTGTGTTCGAAAAACAGCGGCAGGTAGTACTCGATGCCGGCCGGCGCCAGGCCGTTGCTGACGTCCTTGTAGAGTTTGGACTTCGAGGGATCGCCCTCGAAGCGTTCGCGGAAGGCTTGGCGGAAGCGGGTGATGCCGGCCTCGTCGAGGGGAAATTCGCGTGCCGGCAAGAGCCGCACCGCGTCCACCGGATAGATGCTGCGCTGGGTGTCGACGTCGAACGCGCGGATCGTCTCGATTTCGTTGTCGAACAGGTCGATGCGGTAGGGCACCGCGCTGCCCATGGGGAACAGGTCGATCAGTCCGCCGCGGACGGAAAACTCGCCCGGCGCGTAGACCTGGTTCAC
>DYFW01000143.1 GCA_020725005.1 Thiobacillus denitrificans | reverse complement strand
GAGCTGGTGCATGCCGGCCTCGAACGACAGGCGGGTACGCGTCGAACTCTTCTCGAAAATCATCGCCAGCGTGCGGTCGACCAGCGGGTGGTAGGGCTGGTAGTGCTTGAAACGCGACTTGATCACCCGCGCACGCTCGAACAGGTAGAGATGCTCGTCGCGCGTGAGATCCTTGAATTGCAGGAAGTGCTTGAGCATCACGCCGCCTGCCGCAGATAGTTCCGGACGATGTCCGACACCGTGGCGACGAGGGTTTCCACCTCCGCCGCGCCGTAGATCAGCGGCGGCACCAGGCGGATCACGCGGTCGGACGTGACATTGATCAGCACGCCGGCGTCGCGCGCCACGCCGACCAGTTCGCCGCAGGGGCGGTCGAGTTCGACGCCGATCATCATGCCCACGCCCCGGATGTCGACCACGCCATGCACGCCGGCCAGCGCCTCGCGCAGGCCGGCGCGGATCGCTTCGCCGCGCAGTTTCGCGTTCTCCAGCAGGTTCTCCGATTCGATCGCTTCCAGCGTCGCCAGCGCTGCGGCGCAGGCAAGCGGGTTGCCGCCGAAGGTCGAACCATGCGTGCCCGGGGTGAAGACTTCGGCTGCCGCCCCGCGCGCAAGACAGGCGCCGATCGGCACGCCCGCGCCCAGGCCCTTGGCGAGCGCCATCACGTCGGGCACCACGCCCGCATGCTGGAAGCCGAACCAAGTGCCGGTGCGGCCGATGCCGGTCTGGACTTCATCCAGCATCAGGAGCCAGCCGTGGGCGTCGCAAAGCTTGCGCAGTTCGGCCAGGTATGCCGGCGGCAGGATGTTGATGCCGCCCTCGCCTTGCACCACTTCGATCAACACCGCGACCACGCTCTTGTTGTGTTCGGCCACGTGGCGGATCGCTTCGAGGTCGTTGAACGGCACCCGGGCAAAGCCGGAGAGCAGCGGCTCGAAGCCCGCCTGGATCTTGCGGCTGCCGGTGGCGGTGAGCGTCGCCAGGGTGCGTCCGTGAAAGGCCTTTTCCATCACGATGATGGTCGGCACCTCGATGCCCTTGTTGTGGCCGTACAGGCGCGCGAGCTTGATCGCGGCCTCGTTGGCCTCGCAGCCGGAATTGCAGAAGAAGACGCGGTCCATGCCCGACAGCGCGCACAAGCGGTCGGCGAGTTCTTCCTGACGCGGCACGCGGTAGAGATTGGACGTATGGATGACCGCGGCGGCCTGGTCGGCAATTGCCTTGACCAGCTTCGGGTGCGCATGGCCCAGCGCGTTCACCGCCACCCCGGCGACGGCGTCGAGATAGCGCCTGCCGGTTTCGTCCCACAGATAGGCGCCCTCGCCGCGCACGAAGGCGACAGGCTGGCGGGCATAGGTGTTCATCAGATGTTCGGACATGGCTTTCAACCCATCTTGCTTGCGCGTTCGGTTCGTTAAACCCGGATTTCCCATGAGGCGGCGCAGAGCGCCGCCTCATGGAAAACCCGGGTCAAAGCAATACGGCGGCCTAGGCCGCCGTATCACATGCGCGAGTTTACACCGCGCGCGGGCTTTGGGCTATCAGAAGCCGTGCACCCCGGCGCCCATGAAGAACAACATGGGGATCGACAGCATGGTATTGGTGCGGGAAGCCAGGAAAGCCACGCGGCGCGCCTTGTTCTTCTCCTCGTCGCTTGCCGAGACCATGCCGAGGATCTTCTTCTGGTTCGGCCAGATCAGCACCCAGACGTTGAAGATCATGATGGTGCCGAGCCAGGCGCCGATGCCGATGAAGGCGGCTTCCGGCTGCAACGTGAACGCGGGCACGAAGCGCGGGCCCAGCAGCGCCGCGCCGGCGAGCCAGGTGACGACGGCCGACCAGCGGAAGAACAGCAGCGCGCGCGGCGCGACGTGCTTGGAAATGCCGGCCGCGGTGCCGTCGGCGGTGGCGGCCTTGAGCGCGGCGACCTGCACGAAGTTGAAGTAGTAAAGCAGGCCGATCCACATGACGCCGGCCATGAAATGCACCCAGCGGAAAATTCCCATCGAGTATTCCATGATCACACCCCCCCGATCAGGAAGTTATTGGCAAAGACATACAGCACGATCGTCAGCACGACGCCGGCGATCACGGTACCCCACAGTGAATCCAACGGGTTTTTCATCATTCTCTCCTCATCCTATGGTACTTCGCACGATTGTTGACCGATTTGGTCAGGTAATGCAGGGGGCAGTATGTGCAAATCATCGAACGCGCGCAAGCGCTGCCGGGCCTGCGTTGCGTCGCGCCATGCTAGAATCCGCCAATCTTTCCTCCCCCGATTCGTTCATGGATGACGTTTCCGCCAACCCCCCCTTCATCATCCGGGGGCTGACCCTTCGCGGCGCGCCCTTCCGGCCGAGCGACTGGGCCGATCGCCTGGCGGGCGCCTTCGCGGTGATCGATCCCAACAGCCGCACCAATTATTCGCCATATGTGCAGCCTGTCACGCTGAATGGGGTGCGCTGCGTAGCCGTGGACAAGCGGCTCAGGGAGATCGACCCCAACGCCTGGCGCTTTCTGCAGTCCTTCGCGCAGAGCAACGAGCTGCAGACCGAAAACGCCGACTAGGCGCGACGGCAAGCCATAAAAAACGCCGCTTGCGCGGCGTTTTTTATGAGGTCGGCTTTCCGCCTCAGGCCATGGCCTTGACGGCGGCAGACAGGCGGCTCTTGTGGCGGGCGGCCTTGTTCTTGTGGACGATGTTCTTGTCGGCGATGCTGTCGATCAGGCGCATCGAGGCCTGGAACATTTGCTGGGCGGCGGCCTTGTCGCCGGCCTCGATCGCCTTGCGGACCTTCTTGACGGCCGTGCGGTATTCCGAGCGCTGGCTCATGTTGTGGTCGCGCTGGGCGCTGGCCTGACGTGCGCGCTTGCGCGCCTGGGCGGAGTTCGCCATGTTTCTGCTCCTTCGGGCCCTGCGCTTCTCCAAGCAAGCGGGGCAAATTGATCTGTCGCGCCCGGCCAAGAGCGGCCGGATTCACCAAAGCCGGCGATTGTAAGGGAAACCGCCGCCACAAGGCAAGCGTTTCGTGCGCGGTTGCGGACGCCGCCCCCGCCCCGCACAATGCGCGAAATTCCCGCCGCCCATGAATCTCCTCAAAGCCCTCGCCGCCGTCAGCAGCATGACCCTGCTTTCCCGCATCCTGGGCTTCGTGCGCGACGCCATCATCGCCCGCGTGTTCGGCGCGGGCATGCTGACCGACGCCTTCTTCGTCGCGTTCAAGATCCCCAACCTCTTGCGGCGCCTGTTCGCCGAAGGCGCATTCTCGCAGGCCTTCGTGCCCATCCTCGCCGAATACAAGAACCGCCGCGGCCACGACGCGACGCAGGTGCTGGTCGACCAGGTCGGATCGGCGCTCACGCTCGCGCTGGTCGCGGTCGCCTGCCTCGGCATCGTCGGTGCGCCGTGGATCGCCTACGTCAGCGCCCCAGGCTTTCGCGCCGACCCGGACAAGTTCGTGCTCACCGTCGAACTGCTGCGCATCACCTTCCCCTACATCGTGTTCATTTCGCTGGTCGCGCTCGCCGCCGGCATTCTCAACACACACAGCAAATTCTCGGTGCCCGCGTTCGCGCCGGTGCTACTCAACGTCGCGATGATCGCCGCGGCGCTGTGGCTCGCGCCCTGGTTCGACCCGCCGATCCTGGCGCTGGCGTGGGGCGTGGCGGCGGGCGGCGTGCTGCAACTGGCGTGGATGCTGCCGCACCTCGTGAAAATCCGCATGCTGCCGCGTCCGACCCGGCGCTTCGACGACCCCGGCCTCAAGCGCGTGCTGAAATTGATGGCCCCCGCCACCCTGGGCGTCTCGGTCGCGCAGATCAGCCTGCTGATCAACACCATCTTCGCGTCCTTCCTCGCCACCGGCAGCGTGTCCTGGCTCTACTACGCCGACCGCCTGATGGAATTTCCTGCCGGCATGCTGGGGGTGGCGCTGGGCACCATCCTGCTGCCCAGCCTGGCCAAGCACTATGCCGACGACAACCCGGCCGACTATTCGAAATTGCTCGACTGGGGCCTGCGCCTCACCCTGCTGCTGGCGTTGCCGGCGGCGGTGGCGCTGGCGGTGCTGGCGGTGCCGCTCATCAGCACGCTGTTCCAGTACGGCGCCTTCTCCGCGCACGACGTGATGATGACGCAGCGCGCGCTGATCGCATACAGTCTCGGCCTGCTGGGCATGATCCTGGTGAAAGTGCTGGCGCCCGGCTTTTATGCGCGGCAGAACATCAGGACGCCGGTGAAAATCGCCATCGTCACGCTCGTCGCCACGCAGCTGATGAATCTCGCCTTCATCGTCCCGCTCGGCCATGCAGGCCTCGCGCTGTCGATCGGCCTGGCGGCCTGCCTCAATGCGGGGTTGCTGCTGCATCTACTGAAGAAACACGCCATTTATGCGCCACAGCCGGGCTGGACCGGCTATTTCCTGCGCGTGCTGGTCGCGGTGTCGCTGATGGGGGCGCTGCTCTTCTATGGCATGGGGCCGGCGCAGTGGTGGCTCGACGCCGGCTTCGCCGACCGCGCGCTGCGGCTGTCGCTGTTGGTGGCCGGCGGCGTCGCCTCGTATTTCGCCGCGCTCGGCGCGATGGGCTTCCGGCCGCGCCAGTTCGCGCGCCGGGCCGCCGAATAGGCCGCCGAATCGGCTAGAATAGGCGCTTTTCGCGCCGGTTCCCGTTTCGTTCCATCCATGCGCATCACCCACGGTTTTCGTCCGCTCGGCACGCCGCACGCGGTCACCATCGGCAATTTCGATGGCCTGCACCTGGGCCATCAGGCCATGCTCGCCCGCCTCATGGACGTGGCGCGCGCGCGCGGCCTGCCGAGTTGCGTGCTGAGCTTCGAGCCGCACCCGCGCGAGTTCTTCGCGCCCGAGCAGGCGCCGGCGCGGCTCTCGACCCTGCGCGAGAAGGCCGAGCACCTGGCGCGGCTGGGGATCGACCGCCTGCACGTGTGCCGTTTCGATCGCGCCTTCGCCGCGCTCAGCGCCGAGGCCTTCATCGATCAGGTGCTGGGCGCCACGCTGCAGGCGCGCTACGTGCTGGTGGGCGATGATTTCCGCTACGGCGCCAGGCGCGCGGGCGATTTCGCGCTGCTGCACGAAAAAGGCCGGTTGCTCGGCTTCGACGCCGAACACCTGCCGACGGTCGAGGTCGACGGCGAGCGTTCTTCCTCGACCGCGGTGCGCGCCGCGCTTGCCGCCGGCGACCTCGAACACGCAGCGCGCCTGCTCGGCCGCCCCTACAGCATCTCCGGCCGCGTCGTGCATGGCGACAAGCTGGGGCGCGACATCGGCTTTCCCACCGCGAACATCCAGCTCAAGCACAACCGGCCGCCGCTTTTGGGAATATTCGCGGTCGAGCTCTGTGGCCTCGACGGCGCGCCGCTGCCCGGCGTCGCGAGCCTCGGCAAACGGCCGACGGTGAAGGGTGCCGACGCCCTGCCCGTGCTCGAAGTGCACCTGTTCGATTTCCAGGCCGAGATCTACGGCCGCCGCGTGCGCGTGGATTTCCTGCACAAGCTGCGTGACGAAGAAAAATACCCCGACCTCGACGCGCTCGTCGCGCAGATCCGCCGCGACGTCGACAACGCCAGACAATTCCTGGCCAAGATCAAATAAACCCCAACGTCATGCCCGACTATAAAACCACACTCAACCTGCCCGACACGCCCTTCCCGATGCGCGGCGACCTCGCCCGCCGCGAACCCGGCTGGGTGAAGGCCTGGCAGGAGAAGCAGCGCTACGAGGCGATCCGCAAGGCGGCCGCCGGGCGGCCCAAGTTCATCCTGCACGACGGCCCGCCCTACGCCAACGGCGACATCCACATC
>DYFW01000142.1 GCA_020725005.1 Thiobacillus denitrificans | reverse complement strand
CCGCTTCGATCGCGGGAACCAGACCACGGGTTTCGATCATGCCCAGGGCAATACCAGTCACGCTAGCCATTTTGCTTTGCTCCTAAAATAAACGCTTGCTGCAATGTTGTTGAAAAATCAGGCGGTCGGCGCGGTCGGCAGGATGCCTTCCACTTCGCTGTGCACGCGGGCGATGATGTGGGCGGCCACCAGGCCGTCGCCCACGCGCTCGCACGCGTCGGCACCGGCGCGGACGGCTGCGTTGACCGCACCGGTCTCGCCGCGCACCAGGACGGTGACGTAGCCGCCGCCGACGAATTGACGACCAATCAGACGCACTTCGGCGGCCTTGGTCATCGCGTCCGCCGCTTCGATCGCGGGAACCAGACCACGGGTTTCGATCATGCCCAGGGCAATACCCATACGTTCAGCCATTTCATTACTCCTTTTCAGACAAAGTTAAAAAACGAAATCCTTACCACACAAATTTCAAGGGCCATCGCGTCGAGCACGCCTTCCCCTGCCCTACTCCAATCTCACGCGTCCCAGTCATCGATGATTCCGCAGATCGTCAGATCGGTCGTTACTTCCACGTCGGGCATCGCCCAGCGCGCCGCGCTGCCGCTGGTGGTGAACACCCACTTGCCGACGGGCACGCCCACCGGGTCGGTCGCCACCACGAGGCCGCCCTTCTGGCCTTCCAATACGCGCAGGGACGCCGACTTCAGCCCCGGCACGCGCCGCGTGCAGACCAGCTCGTCCATGACGCGCATGATTTCCATCAGGCGTTCTCCCCTTCCCAGTGATCGATGATGCCGACGATGGTGAGGTCGGAGGGAAACTCCTTGCTGCCCGCGGCATCGCGCGCGGCCGACGAGCCCACGCAGATCACCCAGTCACCCGGAATGCAGCCGACCGCGTCGACCGCCACGCTGCGCGCGCCGCCGATCTTGTCCTGCACGACCAGAAGGGGCCGGTGGCCGAAGCCGTCGATGCGGTTGGTCGACACCAGCGTCTTTTCCACTCTCATGATCCTCATCGTTGCAAACCTCTGCGAATCATCCTGTTAATGTCCCGTGGCCTCGACGGCGTCATCCACGAAAGTGCAGCGCTCGGTGTCGTAGCGGTCGCTCACTGCCATCTGGCAATTGAGCAGGCCCTGCTCGTGCAGCTGCCGGTAACGCGCCTCGATCGCCGCCTTGACGCGCCGGCAGCGCTCGACCGCGCGTTCGCGGGCGCCCGGCACCCGTGACGAATAGTGGAAGTGCACCAGCACCGGCACGGCAAGGCCGTGGCGGATGTTGAGGCCGGAAAAAATCTTGATGCCGACGTCCATGTCGGCGGCGCCCTCCTCGACGGTATCGAGGTGGGCGTAGTAGTACTTGTTGCGCAGCTGCACGTAATTCGTCGCCTCGCCGGCGCAGATGAAAGCCTCGTCGTGGCCGATCACTGCATAGCGGCCGGCGTGGTGCTGGATCACGTATTCGATCTGCGACAGGTTCGCTTCCAGCATGCGCAGCACCAGGCGGCGCATGCCCGGGCTCATCGCGCCCTCGCCCTCGGCCCAGCCGTCGGCCGCTTCGGCACGCGCCACCGCGTCGGTGATGTGGGCGCGCGCGGCGGCGGCATCCAGGCCGAGCGTGTCACGATACAGGTCGCCGGTATCGACGTAACGGTAGGGGTTCACGTCGCCGTTGGCGTCCGGCAGGTGGATCCGGATCGCGTCGATGTCGGTGTCGACGCCGACCAGCAGGATCTCGGGCGCGGCACCGCGGCCGAAGGTGTTCTCGATCGCGGCGCGCAGCTCGTTGAGGCGCGCCAGCGCCGCTTCGACGGCCCGGCTGTCCTGGCTGCCGTGCGCGGCGCAACCCTGCTCGCAGGGCAGCGAGGTACTGAAGTGGTACACCGCGATCTTCAGGTAGTTCGCCGTTTCCCCGCCCGGCAGCGCGCCGGACAGACGCTCGAGCTCGCGATGCGTCCAGTCGGCGACGTCGCCCTCGACGTCGAACAGCGTGCCGGCGTAGGCCTTGACCTGGATGTTGTCGTTTGGCGCCATGCGGAAGATGAACGGCAGCAGGCCTTGCAGGCGGCCGTCGGCGCACGGGCTGACGTCGACCGTGTGGTAGCCGCAGTCCCGGATGAAATCGGCGTCGAGCGCCATGCGCTCGCGCCACGGCGCCTGGTCGGCGTCGGCACGATCGATGCATTCCTTGAAGCTGCGGAAGGTGCAGTAGGAATGCAGCGCACGCATGTTGAGCCCCGCCACCCAGGCGTCCTCGAGCAGGTCCGCGGGCAGTTCGTAGCCCAGGCGGTCGACCGCGTAGCGCTGCGCGCGGGTGACGAAATCGACTTCGTGCTGGAACGCCGACACCGTTTTCAGGGTGTCGACGATGGCCGTGAAGCGGCCGCGCACCTGCTGTTCGTAGGCGTACAGGCGCTGGTTCAGCGCCTGGTCGACCAGCGCGTGTTCGCAGCGCTGGCCCGGGCCGACGACGCACGCCGGATTGGCGGGCGCGGCGGCCGGCTCGGGCAGGGCCCCGGCCGAACGCATGGCAGCGAGTCGTTTACGCGTGTTCACTCAATCCCCCTTAGCCGCGCGCGCCACCCGAAAGCGTCACCACCGCGCCCTTGCCCGTGTTGCCCGACGAGCCGGTGATGCGGCTCTCCGGCACGTCGGGGCGCTCGACCTCGCGGAACACCTGCGCGTTGGCGCCGGCGCCGCGCGGGTTGCCGCGCATCGACATGTTGCGGGCGAGGCTGGACGCGCCTTCGGTGCCGGTCACGCGGCTCTGCGCGTGCCAGGCGTCGCCGGTGATCGGGCGGCCGGCCTGGCTGCCTTCGCCGGTGAGCCGGCGGGCGGCGGCGATGGCCGCCTGCTGCTCGGCCTGCAGGCTGGCCGCGTCACGGTGACGGAACTCCGGGGTGCCGGTGATGAGGCCGTCGGCCTTGTTCACCGGGCCGGTGATGCGCTCACTGTTGTAGCCGGTGCCGGTCACGTCGGCGTAGCGGCGCTCCCAGGCCTGGCGCGCCGGCGAGGCGATGCTGAAATCCATCGGCGCCGGCGGCTGCACGGGTTCGACCCAGGTGCGCGGGCGCGACACGAAGCGGCCGCTGGTCGCGCACTGGCCGACCGTGTTGTCTGCGCCGACGTAGGGCGTGCCGCTCACAACTTCGCAGGCGCCGCGCTCGTCGCCGGTCATCACCGAGCCGCCCGCGCCGGGACGGTCGCCCGTCACCGCGGTGGCCGGGATGATCGCGCTGGTGCGGATGCGCGCTTCCTGTTCGGTGAGATCCGGCGCCGCGCAGAAGCCGCTGTACTGGCTGCGGCCGATGTAGGGCGTGCCGCTGATCGGCGCGCAGCCGCCGGATTCGTCTCCGGTCACCTTGCTCGAGCGGCCGACGTAGCTGCCGGTCACCGGCTGGCCGCGCCAGGTCTGGTCCACCGCGACCTTGGCCACGGGCGCAACAGGGGTGCTGCCGGTGCACGCAGCTTGCGCACCGACGTAATCAATACCGGTGACGGGCTTGCACCCCCCCATCTCGTCACCGGTGAGCTTTGGGCTGGCGCCGACCTCAGTGCCCGTGACCGTGCGGCCGGCGAGCGTCTGCGCCGCGCCGACCTTGCGCGGGCCGGTGGCGTTGCACAGGCCGCCGAAGTCGCTGGCGGTGTAGTACTGGCTGCCGGTGATCGCGCGGCACGAACCGGCCTCGTCGCCGGTCACGCTCGCGGAGCGGCCAACGCCCGTGCCCGACACCGGAAGATCGCCGCGCGACGACATCACGCTGACCTTGCGCGGCGTGGCGGGCGGCGCGGTGTTGCACACCGTCTGGAACTGCTCGGCGGCGAGATACTCGGTGCCGGTGATGCCGCGGCAGGCGCCGGGCTCGTCGCCGGTGATCTTCACGGTATGGCCGACGGCGGTGCCGGTCACGGGCTTGCCGTGCGTGGTGTGCGTGACGACGACCTTCTCGGGCGCGTCGACGCCCGCGGCAGGCAGCGTGTAGCCGGTGCCGGTGATGGCGCGGTCGGCGCCGGGCTCGTCGCCCGTCACCTTCTGCGAATGCCCGACCTGGGTGCCGGTGACGACCTTGCCCTTGGCGGTGTCGGACACGCCGACCTTGGCCGGCGAAGGCGCCGGGCGCGTGTTGCAGAATTCCTCGTAGCGCTCGACGGCGAGGTATTCGGTGCCGGTGACGCCGCGGCAGGCGCCGGGCTCGTCACCCGTCACCTTGCCGGAACGCCCGACTTCCGTGCCGGTGACCTTGTGCTCGCGCGCGGTGCTGGACACGCCGACCTTGGCCGGCGCGGGCGCGGGCCGCGTGTTGCAGAGGCTCTCGAACTGCTCGCTGCCGATGTATTCGGTGCCGGTGATGGCGCGGCACGAGCCCGGCTCGTTGCCGGTGACCTTCTTGCTGCGCTCGACCAGGGTGCCGGTGACGGTCTGGCCCGACAGGGTGTGGCCTTCTTCGACCTTGGGCGGCGCCGGCACGACATTGCGGGCGCGCTGGCGGCCGCTCGGGCGCGCAGGCTCGCTGGCACCGGTGCGACCGGCGAGCGCCTGCACCAGGCGGCGCTGCATCGCGACCTGACGGCCGGTCGCGCCCTTGGCGATGGCAGCCTGCCAGTCCTGGCCAGGCAGGGCGGCAGCGATCTTGGTCGCCTGCGCGACGCGCTTCAGGCCCGCCTTGCCGTCCTGGGCAAGCGCGGCGCGGCGCGCCTGCGCCAGCGCGCGGCCGGTCGGCCGGCCGCTGGTTTTGGCGATCATCACGGGCGTCGTCACGTCCGACGCGGCGCGCAGGCCGGTCGCGGACGCTTGCGTGTCGCCGCAGCCGCCGGGCTCGCCATTGCAGCCGCAGCCGCACGACGTGGCCGGGGCGGCCTGCGCTTCGCCGGCGCTTGCGACGGCGGATTGCAGCGCCACGGCAGGCGCCTGGCGGTTCGGCCGCACCCGGCCCGTCGGGCGCGCAGCGGTGGGCGTGAGCGCAGCCTTGCCGGCGCGGCTCAGCGCTTCGCGGCGGGCGCGGCTCGCCTGGCGCGAGGCATTGGCCGGGACCTGCGCGAGCAGCGCGGCGTCGAGACGCGGCGCGGACGTCGTGGCGGCGGGCATGCTGCCCGCGGCAGCCGGTATCGGGGACGCGGCGGGGGCCACGGGCGCGCTGCGCGCAGCCGTCGGCTGGCGGCCGGCGGCGGGCCGGGTCACGCCGGTCTTGCCGTGCAGCGCCATCGCCTGACGGCGCTTCAGGGCCAGTTCACGCCCGGAGAGGGTGGCGCTGGCCGTGCTATCTGCGGCTTGTGTCATCACATACCTCGAACGGTTGGGTTTGCTGTGGGCACGATCCTGCGCGACCGCCCCCACAGCAAACTGCTTGTAAAAATTCACTGCGCCCGGCAGCGGGCTCGCGCCTGCCGCCGGGGTTTCTCAATCAGCGATACACCACGAAGGCCATGCCCTGGCTCTGCGCATAGTTGTCGTAGGCGACGAAACGCACCAGGTGGTCGGGGAACTCGCGGTGGCAGGCGTCGAGCTCGGCCAGCACGGCGTCGACCGACTGCTCGCCGAACATCGGCAGCTTCCACATGTACCAGTAGTTCACGCGCGCGGACACGCCTTTCTCGACATGCTCGACGGCGGGGTTCCAGCCCTGGCTGATCGCGTAGGCGATCTGGCGACGCACCTGCTCGGCGGTCATCGTCGGCAGATACGAGAAGGTTTCGTATTTCTTGGCGGCTTTGTAGGCTTGAACGGCCATTTGCTTTTCCTTTCAGTCTCGGTGAGGTGCGAGGGGTGAAGCGTGAGGCGAAGCACGACGCCCCGCCCCTCACCCACAAATCACTTGTTCGCGATGTCCAGCTTGTCGACGGTGTCGAACTCGAACTTGATCTCTT
>DYFW01000141.1 GCA_020725005.1 Thiobacillus denitrificans | reverse complement strand
AGAAAGAACCATTTTCTATGTACTTTGGCGAATAAGTCGACTATGTCGACAGACACTTCGGATTGACGCGATACCAAACGCTCGGCGGCGCTCCCTTGTTGTGTTCCTTGAACTCCCGCAGCACGTCACGGCGAATCAGTCGCTCTGCCGCCTTGGCCAGGCGATCCACGGAACGAAAGCGGCCTTCCATTGCCTTCTGGCAGGTGCTGCGCCTGAACGAGGTCAGATTGCCGGCCCGTATCCAGCGCAGGACAGCCGTCGCATCGGCGTCCGCAGCATCGGCCCCAAGGATGGCGAAGGCCTCTTGCGCGTGTGGTATCAGCCGGCGGGCCAGATCGAGGGCACGGGATACCGCCGACTCGCTCACGCTTTCCGCGCCCAGCCCGACCTCGGCGACCTCGATCAGGCCGGCGATCCGCGCCACCGCGCCGGGTAGCTTGGCGCTCCAGTCGCTGATCGATTCCAGCTTGCCGCCGTCGCCCTGCTGCCGCTCGATCACCTCGCAGAAATCTAGCCAGACCTCGCGCGCCGGATCGGTGAAGCCGATACGCTTGGGCGTGTCGGGGAACAGTGTGCGCCGCTCCAGCAGGCCGAACACGCCGGCATCGTAGGCCGCCTTGACGCGCTCCGGGATCGGCACGCGCCGCCGCACATCGCGCTTGCCGACCGTGCTTTCCGGCATGGCGTAGAGGAAGCGCGCCAGCAGCCCGCTATCGCGAAAGCGCCGGTTGCTCGCCACGTCCGCCAGGATGCCGGGTTGCAGCGCCAGCCCGAACGACAGCGCCGGCCGCGCCAGGTAGGCCTCGCGATCAGCACGATCAACGCGCACGGGCGATCCGGCATGCGATTGCAGGAACACGTCGATGTTCGCGCTGCCGCCGCTGTACAGGCCCGCCATGACCATGAAGATGCCGGCCTCGTCGGTCAGCACCGCCATGCGCTCGCCGTGTTTCACCAGCATGGCTTGCAGTGTTTCTGCCGTCACGTCGCCGGTGAAGAGGCGCGGCGCGTGAATCTCCTCAGGCATGTCGAGCTTGACCTTCTCGATCTCGCGATTGATCAGGTTGCGCTCTTCGTCGTCCTTCGCGCTGGCGGCATCACGGATCAGCTTTTCGATGCGGCGCTTTGCCACCTCACGGCGGGTAGAAATCCGCGCCACCTCGACGCGCAGCGCGTCGCGCTCGCGCTTTTCCCAGCGCATCAGCGGATCGGTCAAAGCGTTGATCACCGCCGTCTTGCGTGCGCCGCTCGGCATACCTACCAACGTCCACAGCGCCAGCGGCTCGGTGTAGTCGTCATCCTCGCCATAAGGCGCGACCTCGAAGCGTCGCTGCAAGACCGTCGCCAGTACGGACAGCGCCAGCATGACAGCCATGGCCGGCGGCGTCTGCGTGCTGTCGGCGATGGCTGCCGCCATGTCGCCGGCCCAGCCCGGCAGCAGCGCGGTGGGAATCTCCGGCACGCTGATCGCGCCGGGAATCAGCGGATCAGGCCAGTTTGCCTCCGCCTCGGCATCGCCACCCATTACGGCAGGCGGCATGGCATTCGCGATGGCGGCCGCCACCGCCGCCTTGCCTTTCGCCTGCGCCAGATCGTTGAAATCGGTCGGCTTTTTCTTCGCGCTCATGCGGTAGATCCCGTGAAGTCTGGAACGGCCACCATACCGCGTACCGCCCGCGCCGCCGCCGTGGCCAGCGAGACGCCCGGATTGCCAGGCGTCTCGCTGTCGTTGTCGGCGCAGACGATGATCGCCAGGCTTGGGAACTTCGCCCGCAGCGCCCGCGCCACCGGCTCCAGGTTGCCCGCATCGAAGGCCACCGCTGTCGCGTAACCCGTTGCCTCGAAAATACTGGCCGCCGTCGCATAGCCTTCTGCCAGGCACAGTGCGCCGCGCGGCCGGCCGATAGCGAAATAGCAGCCGCGCTTGCGGCCGCCGGTCAGGAAACGCTTGTCGCCCTCCGGCGAGATGAATTGCAGGCTGCACAGCGCGCCGCGCGCATCGCGCACGGGAATGACGAGCTGCGCGCGCAACTGGTGCAGCCCGTAGGCATTCACGCCCTTGCGGCGCAGATAGGGATGGTCGTTGCTGGCCAGCTTGCAGCGCCCCAGGAGCTGCGCCGCGCGCCGGGCCGCCTCGGCGTATCGCTGCGCCTCCTCCTGGTGGCGTAGCTGGCGCATCGCCTCGGCACGAGCGCGCTCGGCGGCGGGCTCCTCGCGGCTCGGCTCGCGCTCCGGCGTCGCGGCCCAGGTTTGCCATCCCAGGCCGTCCCGCCAGTTGATGAATCCGCCAGCCGGCAGGCCGTCCGTATGGAGCACATACGCCCCATCAAGCCGGCCTGACCTGCCGCCCTCCACCTTGCAGCGATGCAGCTTGCCATCGGCCGCGATCCGCTCCGGTAGCAGGCCGCGACCCGCCACCAGGGCGGCGAACTGATCGATGGCATCAGACATTGTGCGCACTTCCTCCGCCCATGAGCAAATTCGCGCGCGCCTGTCGCATCTGATCCAATGCGACGCCAGGATCAGATGCGGACTTGGATGCACACTCGTGGCAGACAGGGCCGGCGATCGACATGGATTGTCCGCCTTTCACCGTCAGACGGATGCCGATCTCTCCGGCCTTCAGTCGTGATTCAAACTGACAGCCGCAAACAACACACTGCGCAGGCAATGTTCCCTTGCTCATATCCGCGCCCCTTCGCTTTCGCTATGGAAGGAATCGCTTCGATACTCTTCCACCGTGGCAATAATTTCCTGCCGCAGTTGCTCTTTTGTCATGCCCACTACCGGCAGCCAGCAATCAAGGTTTGGCTCGCCTGTATGAACTGAGTAATGAATGAACTCAGCCAGGGCCATGATCGCGCCACGGGCAAATTGCGGCATGGCACCGAGGGCGTCCGCCAGCTTTGCAGCATCGTTAAAGCGCCACAAAAAGAAATCCTCAGGCCGGCTGCCGCAGTTGCCAACATCCTCAGCGCTGGCATACAGCACGCGCAGTGCGCGCATTACCGCAAGCGCGCCTAATCGGCGCTCCTCTTCAGTGTTCACCCCGATCCCGGCAGTAAAAGTCGGCGCTGGCAGGACGGCGACTTGCTCGCGGGCGTTCATGCTGCACCCCCACAAATCGCCGCGTCGACCTGGTTATGCAAGCCAATCGTGCTATTCGCGAGCAGTGCAGCGAGAGTGGCTATCTCGCCGTGACCGGCCTCAACGGCGAGCGCCCGCACACCAGCAGCGATGCAATGCAATTTCATTAACTCGCTCTGGATTGCCGGATAGGAAATGTCGCCAGCTTGCCCGGTGGCGGCGGGTTTTGTTGCGTTAGCCATGATGGCCTCCTACATGGTTTGTTGAGAGCACCGCCCGGTAAGGGGCGGCGGGTCCTTCAACACGGCATGTAGACCGCTGGCAGCTTTCCCCCGAAGGGTGTTGTATCGACTGCCCACGACCCGCCATAGCAAAAGCTATGGACGTAAAAAATCCGCTTGTCTGACGGGAGCGGCAACCGCTACATGAGGTGTGTTGAGCACCGGGGACAGATTTTGCGCTGCGCCCGGTGGCGATGTCAAGGCGAATAGGCATGATCAGGCCGCCTTTTTCAAGGCAAGCGCCTGGCGTACTTCGCCCAGGTTCCAGCGCGTGCAACGGATGCCGATGCGCTGCGGCTGCGGCAAGATGCCGGCCTTCGCCCAGCGCCAGATCGTCGTCGGCGCTACGCCGACGAGCTGCGCAATCTCACGATCAGAAACGCGCGCAGAGTCTGGCAGGGTGTCGAGTGAGTTGATACGGGATGCCATGCTGTACCTCGTCGGGTAAGGCACTGCGCCGGGATGGCGCGGGGTGCATGGCTATGCTTTTTACTGATCAGTCTAATATCTGTAATTCCGCAAAATTTCAATAAATAGCGGAAGTCACGAACGCCCCATCACGCGGGCAACCTCGTAGTAGTACTCCGATGCCAATGTTTTGCCGATATTGAATTCCTTGCCTACACGTTCAAAGAGAGCCACGTCTATCGGCGTCTCCGGGCTTCGTTCGCATATATCGCGAACCCTATTCCATATGGAAAACTTTAGCTCTCTCTTTTTCCTAACCGCGTTCAGGTGGGTTCCTTTCGGCCACGGCATGCCAAATACATCATCCCAGGATTTTGCTCTAGCGCCCATCACCGTATCAAACGCAGTGATATATCCTTTCCACAGCCACTCTGGCATTACCAAATCGTGATTTGCGCATATGCGTATGGCACGCATCAGCTCTAACTTTTCACCACCCTCATATCTGCTACGACACTCGTCCATACTCTTCAGTCCCAGCCATTGGGCTATTGGCAATGTAGGATCAGCAAACGATCTTTCCGGGTTTTCTGCCAGAGCTTTTTCGTTTGCTGCCTTAGCCTCTTCCAACGTCCATTCTGGATTTGCAGTCATAAGCACCTCACGCCGCGAACTGGATCACCTTCGCCCCCTTGCGCAGCTCGTCGAGCTGATCGGCCCAGGCCTGCATCAGCTTGCGGCGATCATCCAAGTACAGGGCATGGTTGTACGCCGCCGCTACCTCGTCGCGTTCGGCATGGGCAAGTTGCGCCTCGATCACCTGATGGCTGTAGCCCAGCTCGTGCAGACGTGTTGACGCCATGCCGCGAAAGCCGTGGCCAGTCATTTCCTCGCGCGTGTAGCCCATCCGCCGCAGGGCTGCATTGATGGTGTTATCGCTCATGGCGCGCTTGTCGCTGCGCTCGCTGGGGAACAGGTACAGGCCGCCGCCCGTCAGCGGCCGCAGCTCCTCGATCGCCACCAGCGCCTGACGCGACAGCGGCACGATATGCAGCGCCTTGGCCTTCATCTTTTCGGCAGGGATGCGCCACTCGGCCGCATCCTCGCGGATCTCCGACCACTCGGCATGGCGCAGCTCACCAGGACGAACGAAGGTCAGCGCCCCAAGCTTCAGCGCCAGGCGAGTTATGGGGCTGCCCTCGTATTCATCGATGGCGCGCATCAGCCCGCCGATGGCCTTGGGGTCTTTTAGGCAGGCGAAGTGGCGCGTTTCAACAGACTGCAGGAAGTCGGCGAGCTTCACGTCAGATGCCGGGTTGCGCTCAACCAGATCATGAGCCACGGCATAGCGAAAGATGCGCCCCACCGTCGAGAATGTTCGCCGCGCAGTTTCATACTTGCCGGTGGCGTTGATGTCCTTGACCATCTGCATGATGTCGTAGGCCTTCACCTGGTTGATGGCGAGGTGGCCCAGCTTGGCGGTCGCGTATTCGCGGAACGAATCCAGCCGGGCAATCGTGCGCGTGTGTTTCTGCGTTGTCATTTCCGCCGCCCAGGCCTCGGCAACCTTGGCGAAGGTCACTACCTCGAGCGGGTGTTCGATCTCGGCACGCTTGGCCTTGGCCTCGGCTTTCTCGGCAGCCGGATCGATCCCATCGGCGATCTTCCGCCGCGCGACTGCCACCAGTTCGCCAACACGCGCCAGGGGAACATCGGGATACCTGCCCAGGCTCAAGAGCTTTTCCCGGCCATCGATGCGGTACTTCAGCCGCCAGAGTTTGCCGCCTGCCGGCGTCACCAGGAGATGCAGCCCGCCGCCATCGGCCATTTTGTATGGCTTATCACGCGGCTCGGCCTTGCGGATGGCCAGATCATTGAGCTTTCCCATGGAAAATACCCCCAGGGTTTTTCACCCCAATACGAGATACCCCCAAGCCTACCCCCAAAACGGGGGTAATTCAATGCAACGGTATGCACGGACATGCACCAAAGAAAAACCCCTGAGAGCTTGCGCTGTCAGGGGTTTCGGCACTTCTTGCTACGTGTTGCGCCTTAGTTCTGGCGTCCCCACGGGGATTCGAACCCCGGTTCACACCGTGAAAGGGTGTTGT
>DYFW01000140.1:3367-6002 GCA_020725005.1 Thiobacillus denitrificans | reverse complement strand
AAGGGCTACGCGATCGGCTCGGCCGGCCTCGCCGCGCTGGTGCTGTTCGCCGACTACACCCACGCGCTCGAAGCCAGGACCGGCATGGGCATGGCGTTCGACCTGTCGAATCATATGGTCATCATCGGCCTGTTCATCGGCGGCATGGTGCCGTATCTGTTCGGCGCGATGGCGATGGAGGCGGTCGGTCGCGCGGCAGGCTCGGTGGTGGTCGAGGTGCGCCGCCAGTTCAAGGAAATCCCCGGCATCATGGCCGGCACCGCCAAGCCCGATTACTCGCGCGCGGTCGACATGCTCACCAAGTCGGCGATCAAGGAAATGATGATTCCCTCGCTGCTGCCGGTGCTGGTGCCGGTGCTGGTCGGCGTCATCCTCGGCCCGCAGGCGCTGGGCGGCGTGCTGCTCGGCACCATCGTCACCGGCATCTTCGTCGCCATTTCGATGACGACCGGCGGCGGCGCGTGGGACAACGCCAAGAAATACATCGAGGAAGGCAATCACGGCGGCAAGGGCAGCGAGGCACACAAGGCCGCCGTCACCGGCGACACCGTGGGCGATCCCTACAAGGACACCGCCGGCCCGGCGGTGAACCCGTTGATCAAGATCATCAACATCGTCGCGCTCCTGATCGTGCCGCTGATCGCCTGATCGTTCCTGCTTCACCCCCGGCCGCCCCGCACGTTATAGTGCGGGGCGGTTTGGTTTCGGGGAACCTCGGCCGCGTTTGCGCGCCTGAACCTGTGTTCCCGCCGTTCGGAGATCCACGTTGAAACGACTCATCCTTGCACTCGCCCTGGCGCTGCCGCTCACCGCCCTTGCCGGCGGCATCGACCGCCTCAAGTCCTTCATCGCCGGCGCGCGTACCGCCGAGGCCGATTTCACCCAGACCGTGACCGACCGCGGTGGCCGTGTCAGCCAGCAGGCGAGCGGCAAAATGGCCTTCGCGCGCCCCGGCAAGTTCCGCTGGGACTACAGCAAGCCTTATGAACAGGTGATCGTGAGCGACGGCGTGAAGCTGTGGCTGTACGACAAGGATCTCGAGCAGGTCACGGTGAAGCCGCTCGCCGACGCCATCGCGGGCACGCCCGCGGCGCTGCTCGCCGGCGACGACGCCATCGAGAAATACTTCCATCTGAAGGACGCCCCCGACGCCGACGGCCTGGAATGGCTGGAAGCCACGCCGAAGAACCGCGACACCAGCTTCGAACGCATCCGCATGGGGTTCCGGGGCGACACCCTGGTGCAGATGGAGCTGTTCGACTTTTTCGGCCAGCGCACCACGCTCCGGCTCGCACGCCTGGTGCGCAACCCCGCCATGCCTGCTGCGCGCTTCGCCTTTGTCCCGCCGAAGGGCGCCGACATCATCGGCGAATGACCTCCGCGCGGGGCGAGTCCGTTCTGGCGGATAATCCGGTCATGGCTCCGCAAGACCTCTTCGACACCGGGCCTGCCGGTCCGGAATCCGCGCCCCGCGCGCCGCTCGCCGAGCGCCTGCGTCCGCGCAGGCTCGACGATGTGGTCGGCCAATCGCATCTGCTCGGCCCCGGCAAGCCGCTCAGGCTCGCCTTCGATGCCGGCAGGCTGCACTCGATGATCCTGTGGGGGCCGCCGGGGGTCGGCAAGACGACACTCGCGCGCCTGACCGCGCAGGCTTTCGGTGCCGACTTCGTCGCCATCTCCGCGGTGCTCTCCGGCGTCAAGGATATCCGCGACGCCGTCGAGCGCGCGCGCCTGAACCAGCGCAGCGGCCGCGCCACCATCGTCTTCGTCGACGAGGTCCACCGCTTCAACAAGGCGCAGCAGGACGCCTTCCTGCCGCACGTCGAAGCGGGACTTTTCACCTTCATCGGCGCCACCACCGAGAACCCGTCGTTCGAAGTCGTCGGCGCGCTCTTGTCGCGCGCCCAGGTCTACGTGCTGAAGTCGCTCACGCCCGGCGAGCTCGGCCAGCTCCTCGTGCGCGCGCTGCAGGAACTGCCCGGCTTGGCGCTCGCCGATGGCGTCGACACGCTGCTCGCCGCCTACGCCGACGGCGATGCGCGCCGGCTGCTCAACCTGCTGGAACAGCTCGACACCGCCGCGCGCGCGGCGCAGGTCGCCGAAGTCGACACCGCCTTCGTCGAAAGCGCCGTGGCGCAGTCGCTGCGCCGTTTCGACAAGGGCGGCGAGGCCTTCTATGATCAGATTTCCGCGCTGCACAAGAGCGTGCGCGGCTCGGCGCCGGACGCTGCCCTCTACTGGCTGGTGCGCATGCTCGACGGCGGCGCCGATCCGCGTTACCTCGGCCGGCGGCTGATCCGCATGGCGAGCGAGGACGTCGGCCTCGCCGACCCCCGCGCATTGCGGATCGCGCTCGACGCCGTCGAGACCTACGAACGCCTGGGCAGCCCGGAAGGCGAACTCGCACTCGCCGAAGCCTGCCTCTATCTCGCCTGCGCGCCCAAGAGCAACGCCGCCTACGTTGCCTACAACGCGGCACGTGCTTTCGTTCAGGCCAACCCTTCCAGCGAGGTGCCGATACACCTGCGCAACGCGCCGACCCGACTGATGAAGGAATTGGGTTACGGCCGCGCCTACCGTTACGCCCACGACGAACCCGAAGCCTATGCCGCCGGCGAGCGCTATTTCCCCGACG
>DYFW01000140.1:0-3267 GCA_020725005.1 Thiobacillus denitrificans | reverse complement strand
TGGTGGCTGGCCGTGGTGCTCGCGGTCGCCGCCCATGTCGGGCTGCGCGCCGTGGCGACGAGCGAGGTGGCCGTGGCTGCGCAGCCCGGCGGCCTGGATGGCTTTGTGGGGCGGAATCCGGTCCGGGCATTGGCGTGGGCAGGGCAGTATGCGGTGCCGCTGGTTTTTCTGCTGGCGGCGGCGATGTCGGCCTGGGGACGTCATGCGCGCCGCGGTCGGCAGGCGCGGGAGGCGGCGGGTACCGACGCGGCGGCGCTGAATGCAATCCCCTGGCAGCAGTTCACGGCACGGGTGGGCGAGGCTTTCCGGCGCCGTGGCTATTCGGTGCGCGAGGCGGGCGGCGGCGGCGCGGACGGCGGGGTCGACCTGGTGATGAAAAAGGACGGCGAGACGTATCTGGTGCAGTGCAGGCACTGGCGCGCGCCAAGGGTGGGCGTGGCGATCGTGCGCGAACTCCATGGGGTGATGGCGGCGCAGGGCGCCAGCGGCGGCTTCGTGGTGACGTCGGGCGTGTTCACGGATGAGGCGGTGGCGTTCGCGCGCGGCAGGCATATCGAGTTGATGGCAGGCCCGGCGCTGCATGCGCTCATCGCCGGCGTGAAAGCGCCGGTGAAATATTTCCGCGATCCGCTCAGCGTCCTCACGATGGGCGCGCCGTATTGCCCGGAATGCCAGTTCCGCATGGTCAGGCGCAAGGTCAAACGCGGTGAACACGCTGGCAGGGAATTCTGGTGCTGTGCCCGCTATCCGGAATGCCGGGGGACGCGGCCACTTTGAGCACCGATAGAGGGGACCTTGATGCACCTGCTTGCCGCGGGCGGTCCGTCCGGCGTCGTCCGGCGCAATCCATGCTGCTTCCATGAACCTTGACGCCTGCCCCGCCGCCCGGATTTTCCTGCTGAGCCACATGCGCGCCTACACCAGCCTGGCGGCGCACATTCTCGGCTCGCATCCGAGTATCAACGGCTACTACGAAATGCACCTCGGCTATGAGGACGCGGCCGCGCTGGCGCGGCAGGCGGCGGCGTACCGGGAGCATGAGACGTTCAAGCCGGGGAGCCGCTATCTCCTCGACAAGCTGCTGCACGACGACTATGTGCTCAGGCCCGAGCGACTGGGCATCGCCGACATCAGGATTCTGGTTTCGCTGGCGGAACCGGCGCGCACGATACGGAGCATCGTCCACCTGTTCGCGCAAAAGCCGGACCCGGCGCCGTACGCCTCGCCGGCGGCAGCGGCGAAGTACTACATGGACCGGGTGCGGACGCTGGCGGCGTTCTGCCGCACGGGCGATTGGCCCTATCACTATTTCGATGCGGAGCTTCTGGTACGCGCGCCGGAGACGCTGCTGCCGAAGCTGGCCGAATGGCTGGCGCTCGACACGCCGTTGAGCGCGCATTACGAGGTGTTCGGCCTGACGGGACAGGCGCGTCGGGGGGATACCTCGGCGCGGCTCTTGAGCGGCAGGATCGAGCGCGTGCGAAGCGATTATTCGGCGGTGCACGTGCCGGCGGATACGCTGCGCGCGGCAGCGGCGGTGTATCGGGAATGCCGCGCTCAGATCGTCGCGGGGGCGCGGGATACGGCGTTGCTGTAGGGCGTGGCGCCGGGCGCTCAGAACAGGCTGTCCCAGGCGTCGCGCTCGGCCCGGTAGTTCACCAGCGCCTCGACAATCTGCGCCTTGCGCACGGCACGGTGTTCGGCCGACTGGATTTGCCGCCAGGCCTGCGCGTGCTCACCGAAATTGCGCTCGACGTTGTCGAGGAACGCGCGGACCTGGCGCAACGCCTTTTCCATGCCGGACGAATGCGTCGCGGCGCGCAGCCACCAGTGGCCGGCGTGGAAAACCAGCTGCGCCAGCCGGCGGCTGCGCTCGGCGATTGCATCGTGCTTCTGCCGGTACAGCGCGAGCAGCTCGGTTTCCTTCCGGTCGACCACGCTTTCGACGAGGTCGCGCGCGAAAGGCTGGTTGACGTCTGCCTGGCTGACCAGCGCCTCGGTGGCGAACAGCATGAGGTCGCCGAAGAACTGGCGCTCGAACTCGTTCGACAGGTCGATGCCTGTTTCGCGCAGTTCCACGCCGGGACGGAAGTCATCGGAGAGACCGGCGTCGGTGGTGCGCCGGTGCAGGTTGGGCATGTTGAACGCGGCGAAGCGGTGGCCGATCTCGGCGGCGATGAGGCGCCCGGCGGTGGGGCCCGACATCCGCAGGCGCAGGTGGCCGAAGGGAATGATGTATTTGAGTCCGGCGTGGTTGACGACGTAGTTGCCGGGGTAGACGGTGCGCGCGGGGCTGAGTTCGGCAAAACCCCTGCCGTAGGCGAACCAGGTCTTGCGCGTGAGGTGTTCGCCGAAGAAGAAAGCGTTGAGCCGGCTGGCGAAATCGGCCAGGCACGCGGCGTGATCGTGTGCGCCAGCGAGCCGGCAGGGATAGGGGTAGCTGGCCGCCTGCTGCGCGTAGCCAAACAGTTTCGCCATGTCGTGGTAGGCGGCGTCGCCGGCGACCGGCCCCCCCGCATCGTGGAAGCTGCAGGCGCCGCCGCCGTCCAGCGCCGCCTGCCGCGCGAAAAAAGCGGTGACGTCGTCGAGGAAGTTGGCCGCCATCACCGCGGGCGACACCGGCGGATCGCCCACCATCTTGCCCGTGAGCATGAGCGTGTCGGTGCGGCGGAAGACACGGTCGATGGCATGGAAGTAGGGCAGCGCATGGACGTTTTCCTCGCCGGCCTCGGTCTTTCGGTTCACGCACAGGCTCTCGTCGCTGTCGACGAGGTAGTACAGCGTGCGGCCCCTGTCCTGCGTCAGCTGCAGGAATTTCAGATAACACAGATTGCGGTTGGCCGCCTGGCCCTTGAGATAGAAGCGGTCCTTGGGCTGGGTGGTGAGGAGGCGCCCCAGGCGCTCGCGCAGCGCCGGCGGCAGGGCGTGCAGCAGGGCGTACTGCTCGGCGAAACCGTAGTGGATGACCCGCAGGCCTTTGCTGCGGTAGGCGTCGACCAGCGCCTGATGGCGCCGCACGTTGTTCTCGTCGCGGCTGTCCTCGGCAACGATGACCGTGATTTTCTGCCAGGTGCCCGCGCTGCGGCCGCCGTAGTCGAACGCCGCGCACACCTGGTAGAGGCTTTCCAGACAGGCTCCGAGATGCGTCGGACGGTCGGCGACGGGGATGGCGACGATGAAATCGTGGCGATCATCGTTACCGCGCCTGGCGATCAAGGCTTCCTGCTCGCGGTGGAGTGCCTGGTAGCTGGCCAAAAGCGCATGGAA
>DYFW01000139.1 GCA_020725005.1 Thiobacillus denitrificans | reverse complement strand
GATGACGTTGACGTTGATGACATGGTCGAAGTGGCGTTTCACGCGCTCGAGCTTCTCGGCAACGTAGGCGCGGATGGCCGGGGTCACCTCGAGGTGGTGGCCGGAAATCGTCAAGTTCATAGGGTTCTCCTGGTTTGCTAGTAATCAAGCACCGCGTGCCGCGGCTGGCAATCTGGCGACGCTGGTTTGGCTTGTTTTCATTGTGGGGCGAAAGCGGGCCGGATTCAAGCGCGGGCGGGTTCTCCCGGCCGAAATGCCTTTGCGATCAAAGCGCGCGCCGCATGTTGGCGGGGGGAATCTGCAGCGATTCGCGGTATTTCGCGACGGTGCGGCGCGCCACGACGATGCCCTGCTGGCCCAGCACCTCGGCCAGCTGGCCGTCGGACAGCGGCTTTTTGGGGTTTTCGGCGGCAACCAGCTGCCGGATCAGGGCGCGGATCGCGGTCGACGAACAGGCGCCGCCGTTGTCGGTGGCGACATGGCTGCCGAAGAAATACTTGAGTTCGTAGAGCCCCCGCGGGGTCATCATGTACTTCTGCGTGGTGACGCGCGAGATGGTCGACTCGTGCAGGTCGACCGCCTCGGCGATCTCGCGCAGCACCAGCGGCCGCATCGCAACTTCTCCATGTTCGAAGAAGTGTTTCTGGCGGTCGACGATGGCTTGCGAGACGCGCAGGATGGTGTCGAAGCGCTGCTGCACGTTCTTGATCAGCCAGCGCGCCTCCTGCAGCTGGCTGGCGAGCTGGCTGCCGCCGGTTTCGCGGTGGCGCGCGAGAATGTCGGCGTAGACGCGGTTGACGCGCAGCTTGGGGATGGCGTCGGCGTTGAGGCTGGCGATCCACATGCCCTTGACCTTGCGCACGTAGACGTCGGGAATGACATAGTGGATGTCGTCGGCGCCGAAGGCCGCGCCCGGGCGGGGGTTCAGCGAAAGGATCAGCGCGCGCGCGGTGCGCAGCGTGGGGTCGTCGATGCCGAGCAGTTTTTTGAGCTTGCCGACGTCACGCGCCGCGAGCAGGTCGAGATGATGCCCGGCCAGGCGCAGGGCGGCGTCGCGCCCCGGCGTGTCGGGCGGCAGCGCGCGCAATTGCAGGCTCAGGCACTCGGCGAGGTTGCGCGCCCCGACCCCGGTGGGGTCCATGTTCTGCAGGTGCTTCAGCGCGGTCTCGACTTCCTCGGGTTCGAGCGCCTCGATTTCCCCGGCCAGGCCGGCCGTGATGTCTTCGAGCGGCTGGGTGAGGAAACCGGCTTCATCGAGGTCGTCGATCAGCGCGGCGACGATGGTGCGGTCGCGCAGGGTGAGCGGGCTGACGATGAGCTGGTTGAGCAGGTGCTCCCGCAGGGTCGGCCCGGAGACCGCACCCTGCGCGAAATCGTTGTCCTCGTCGTCATCGCCGCCTGCGACGCTGTAGTCGTTCCAGTCGGCGTCGTCGAGCGCGGTCGCCGGCTCCGACTCGGTGCGCTCGGGCGTCTCGGTCCCGGCGCTGTGGGCTTCGGCCTCGGCGGTATGCGCCGGCGGCTCGACGGCATCGGCCTCGGTCTCGTCGTCGCGCTCGAGCAGGGGATTGTCCTGCAGCATCTGCTCGAGTTCCTGGTTGAGCTCCAGCGTCGACAGCTGCAGCAGCCGGATCGACTGCTGCAGCTGGGGCGTCAGGGTGAGATGCTGGCCGAGCTTGAGTTGCAGGCTGTGTTTCATGTGACCAGATTACGGCAAAAATCGTGCCGACTTGAATGCGTCCAAGTGTAACGCGTTCGACGGGCCGGATCAGGTTTTACAGGCGGAAATTTTCGCCGAGGTAGACCTTGCGGGCGTTGTCGTCCTGGATGATGGCAGCGGGCACGCCGGCGGTGAGCACCCGGCCTTCGTTGATGATGTAGGCGCGGTCGCAGATGCCCAGGGTTTCGCGCACGTTGTGGTCGGTGATGAGCACGCCGATGCCGCGTTCGACGAGGAAATGCACCAGCTTCTGGATGTCGAGTACCGCGATGGGGTCGACGCCGGCGAAGGGCTCGTCGAGCAGGATGAAGCGCGGGTTGATGGCCAGCGCGCGGGCGATTTCCACACGGCGCCGCTCGCCGCCCGACAGGCTCACCGCGGACGCCTCGCGCAAGTGCGCGATATGCAGGTCCTCGAGCAGGTTGTCGAGGTGTTGCGCGCGCTCCGCCTCGGTGTAGGGCTTGAGCTCGAGAATGGCGCGGATGTTTTCCTCCACCGTCATCTTGCGGAAGATCGACGGTTCCTGGGGCAGGTACGACAGGCCCAGGCGCGCGCGCTGGTGGATCGCGAGATGGGTGAGGTCCTGGTCGTCCAGGCGCACGCTGCCGCCGTCCGCGGCCACCAGGCCGACCACCATGTAGAAGCAGGTCGTCTTGCCGGCCCCGTTGGGGCCGAGCAGGCCGACGACCTCGCCGCTGCCGACCTCGAACGAGACGTCATGCACCACGGTGCGCTTGCCGTAGGTCTTTTTCAGGTTCTGTGCGGTGATCCGGCTCATGGCTGGCTGGCGGGCTGGTCTGTGCGCGGCTTCGGCCGGATCACGGCGCGCACGCGTCCCGCCGGGGCGGACGCGTCGGTCTTGCCGGCGACCTGGTACAGCTCGGTGTTGGCGTTGTAGGAAATGCGGGCGCCGCGCAACTCGTCGCTGCCGCGCCGCAGCCGTGCCTGCCCGATGAGTTCGAGCTGGCTGTTCTTTCCGTCGTATTCGATGCGGTCGGCGAAGCCTTCGATGAACTCGTCGCGGCCGTCGAGCTTCTGCCGGAACGCGACCGGCCGGCCGGTGGCGACGACCTTGTCGAGCCCGGCGTCGCTCTGCGTGACCTGCACGCGGTCGGCGCGCAGCATCAGCGTGCCCTGGCTGAGGATCACGTTGCCCTGGTACACGCTGACCTTGCGGATGTCGTCCAGCGTCACGCTGTCGGCTTCGAGGTTGACCGGCTTGTCGCGGTCGGCTTTCTCGGCAAGGGCCGGCGTGGCGAGCAGCGCGCCGCATAACATGGCGGCCAGGGCCGTTTTCGGTGTCAGCATGGTTCTCAACCTTTGTTCGGCGCATAGCGGGCCTGGACCCGGCCCGTGAGCTTGATCACGCGACGCCTGGCGTCGTAGTCCATGGCGCCGGCCTGCACCCGCATGCCGGCGTCG
The DNA here is from genome assembly GCA_020725005.1 of Thiobacillus denitrificans. Lineage (GTDB taxonomy): Bacteria > Pseudomonadota > Gammaproteobacteria > Burkholderiales > Thiobacillaceae > Thiobacillus > Thiobacillus denitrificans_G. Next base: position 2,864 of record DYFW01000139.1, on the reverse strand, counting down.
CTCAGTTCGACTGCGCCGGGCGCCCGGATCAGGTCGCGGTCCGGGAACACGAGCAGCCGGGCGGTGCGCAGGGTCATGCGCGACTGGCCGGGCGTGGCCGCGCGCTCCACCACGACGTCGCCTTGCAGGGCGACCTCGGCGCCATCGGGCGAGATCGTGGCGCCATGCGCGCGGGCGCGGATTTCGCCGGCCTGGGCGTCGTACTGGGCGAAGCGCGGCGCCTCGAGTTCGGTGCGCTTGCTGCCGCTGTAATGCTTGAGCCGCTGGGCGGACAGGCGGTAATGCGGGTTGCCGTCGACGTCGGTGCGCAGCGCGTCGAAATTCTCCATGATGCCTTCGGGCTCGCTCGGCGTGGCCTGCTGCCCGGCAGGCTGGCGCCGCACCGACTGTTCGATCCAGAAGCTCAGCGCCGCGAGCAGCAGCAGGATCAGCAGCGGCAGCCACAGCGAATCCCTGGCGATCATCGCGCCTCCGTGGCGGCAGGCAGCCTGTGTGCCGCGTGCCGGGTCATTTGAGATAGGGCGCCAGCGCGGCGTCGAGCGTGCCCTGCGCGCGCATCAGGAACTCGCAGGCCTCGCGCACCGCGCCGCGACCGGCTTCGCGCGTGGTGGTGTAGTGGCTGTAGGCCTTCACCAGATCGGGGGCGGCGGGCACGGTGATCGCCAGCCCGGCGCGCCGCATCACCGGCAGGTCGACCACGTCGTCGCCCATGTAGGCGGTGGCTTCGAAGGCGATGTTCATGTCGCGGCACAGGGACTCGTAGACCGCCAGCTTGTCGTGCGCGCCCTGGTGGACGATGTCGATGCCGAGGTTCTTCGCGCGGTGCTCGACCACGCGCGAGCTGCGGCCGGTGATGATGGCAAGCGTGATGCCGGTGCCCCTGAGCATCTTCAGGCCGTGCCCGTCGAGCGAATGAAAGCCCTTGTATTCCTGGCCGTCGTCGGCGAGGAAGAGCGTGCCGTCGGTCATCACGCCGTCGACGTCGAAGGCGACGAGCCGGATTCTGCGCGCGCGTTCGAGCAGGTCGTCCGTCGTCATACTACCCCCGCCTTCAGGAGGTCGTGCATGTTGAGCGCGCCGACCAGCCGGTTGTCGGGGTCCACCACGAGGAGGCCGTTGATTTTCAGGGTGTCCATTTTTTCCACTGCCGCAACCGCGAGTTCATCCTCGCGTATGGTTTTCGGGTTTTTCGTCATGAGATCGGCGATCTTCGCCTGCTGCAGGTCGAGCGGCTGCTCCAGCGCGCGGCGCAGGTCGCCGTCGGTGAAGAGGCCGGCCACGTGGCCGCCGGCATCGACCACCGCGGTCATGCCCAGACCCTTTTGCGTCATCTCGAACAGCGCGGCCTTGAGCGTCGCGTCGAGGCCGACCCGGGGCAGGGCGTCGCCGCTGTGCATGACGTCGCGCACATGGATGAGCAGCCGCCGCCCGAGGCTGCCGCCGGGATGGGTGCGCGCAAAGTCGTCCGCCGAGAAGCCGCGCGCGTCGAGCAACGCGACGGCGAGCGCGTCGCCGAGCGCAAGCGCCGCGGTGGTGCTGGCGGTCGGCGCGAGATTGAGCGGGCAGGCCTCCTTCTCGACGCCGGCATGGATGTGCGCGTCGGCCTGGCGCGCCAGCGTCGAGGCCGGGTTGCCGGTCATCGCGACCAGCTTGGCGCCGCGCCGCTTGATCAGGGGCACGATGCTGACGAGCTCGCTGCTCTCGCCGGAATTCGACAGCGCGAGCACGACATCGTCGTGCGCGATCATGCCGAGGTCGCCGTGGCTGGCCTCGCCCGGATGCATGAAGAAGGCCGGCGTGCCGGTCGAGGCGAGGGTGGCGGCGATCTTGCCGCCGACATGTCCCGACTTGCCCATGCCGGACACGACGACGCGCCCGGTGCAGGCGAGGATGAGACGCACGGCATCCGCAAATCCCTGGTCGAGCCGCGAGGAGACGGTGCGCAGCGCGTCGGCTTCGATGTCGAGCACGCGCCGCGCTTGCGCGAGCAATTCTTCAGGGGAGGGGGCTCGGGAATGCATGGTCGGCAAGTATACTAAAGCCCGCCTGCAGACCGCGATTTTCCTATGCTCCCGAAGGGACGCCGACAGTAGCAAGGCCGAAGCCCGCCCACGAACGTATGCATTCCAGCCTCCAGCTCGTCCTGATCCTGCTCGCGGTGGCGGTGCTCGTCGCCGCGACCGCGCGCGCGCTCCGCCTGCCGACCCTGCTGGGCTATCTGCTCACCGGCATCGCCATCGGTCCCTTCGCGCTCGGCTGGATCCCGGACAGCGAGGAGGCGCGCTACCTCGCCGAGTTCGGCGTGGTGTTCCTGATGTTCTCGATCGGCCTCGAATTCAGCCTGCCGCGCCTGATGACGATGCGCACGACCGTGTTCGGCTTCGGCGGCGCGCAGGTGGTCGTCACCATCGCGCTGACCGCGCTCGTCGCTTGGCTGCTCGACCTGCCGTTGCTCGCGGCGATCGCGCTCGGCGGCATCATGGCGATGTCGTCGACCGCCATCGTCTCCAAGCTGCTCGCCGAGCGCATGGAACTCCAGACCCCGCACGGCAGGCAGATCTTCGGCGCCCTGCTGTTCCAGGACCTGGCGGTGGTGCCGCTCCTGATCCTGATTCCCGCCTTTGCCAAGGATGCCGACGACATGGGCCTGGTGCTGGGGATCGCGGTGTTGAAGGCGGTCGCGGTGCTGGGCTTCCTGCTGTTCGTCGGCCAGCGCGTCATGCGGCCGTGGTTCCAGTGGGTGGCGGCGCGCAAGTCGCCCGAACTCTTCACGCTCAATCTGCTGCTGTTCACCCTGGGCCTGGCCTTCCTCACCGAGAGCGCCGGCCTGTCGCTCGCGCTCGGCGCGTTTCTCGCCGGCATGC
>DYFW01000138.1 GCA_020725005.1 Thiobacillus denitrificans | reverse complement strand
CCCGCACCCTGATGCTGGCGTCGAACAACGTGCTGTCGCCCGCCAACGGCGAGCCTATCATCGTGCCCTCGCAGGACATCGTGCTGGGCCTGTACTACATGACGCGCGAGAAGATCAACGCCCGAGGCGAAGGCATGCTGTTCGCCGACGTCGCCGAGGCGCGCCGCGCGTATGACAATGGCGAGGTCGAGCTGCATGCGCGCGTCACCGTGCGCATCAAGGAAGTCACGCTCGACGCCGACAAGAAGCGCATCGAGCAGGTCAGGCGCGTCGAGACCACGGTCGGCCGTGCGCTCCTGTCCGAGATCCTGCCGCCGGGCCTGCCCTTCAGCTTCGTCGACCGTGCGCTGAAGAAGAAGGAAATCTCCAAGCTCATCAACGCCAGCTTCCGCCGCTGCGGGCTGCGCGAGACGGTGATCTTCGCCGACAAGCTCATGTACACCGGCTTCACCTTCGCGACTCGTGCCGGCATGTCGATCGCGATCAAGGACATGCTGATCCCGGCCGAGAAGAACCAGATCCTCGCCGCCGCCGAAGCCGAGGTGAAGGAGATCGAGGCCCAGTACACCTCGGGTCTGGTCACCCAGGGCGAGCGCTACAACAAGGTGGTCGACATCTGGGGCCGCGCCGGCGACGCCGTCGCCAAGGCGATGATGGCGCAGTTGGGCGGCGAGAAGGTCATCGACCGCCACGGCAAGGAAGTCACGCAGGAGTCGTTCAACGCGATCTACATGATGGCCGACTCGGGCGCGCGCGGCTCCGCAGCGCAGATCCGCCAGCTCGCCGGCATGCGCGGCCTGATGGCGAAGCCGGACGGTTCGATCATCGAGACGCCCATCACGGCGAACTTCCGTGAAGGCCTCAACATGCTGCAGTACTTCATCTCGACCCACGGCGCGCGCAAGGGCCTGGCCGACACCGCGCTGAAGACCGCGAACTCGGGCTACCTCACGCGCCGCCTGGTCGACGTGACGCAGGACCTGGTGGTGACCGAGGAGGATTGCGGCACCCGTAACGGCCTTGCCGTGAAGGCGCTGGTCGAGGGCGGTGAAGTCGTCGAAGCGCTGCGCGAGCGCATTCTCGGCCGCGTCGCCGTGAGCGACATCATCCATCCCGAGACGCAGGAGACCGTGTTCGAAGCCGGCACCCTCTTGACCGAAGACGTGGTCGACACCATCGAGTCGCTGGGCATCGACGAAGTGCGCGTGCGTACCCCGCTCACCTGCGAGACCCGCTACGGCCTGTGCGCCAAGTGCTACGGCCGCGATCTCGGCCGCGGCTATCTCGTCAACGTCGGCGAGGCGGTTGGCGTCATCGCCGCGCAGTCGATCGGCGAGCCGGGCACCCAGCTCACCATGCGCACCTTCCACATCGGCGGCGCGGCCTCGCGTGCCGCCGCGGCAAGCCAGCTCGAAGCCAAGTCGAACGGCACCGTGCAGTACACCGCGACCATGCGCTACGTCACCAATGCCCGCCGCGAACTGGTGGCGATCTCGCGCAGCGGCGAAATCGTCATCGCCGACGACAATGGCCGCGAACGCGAGCGGCACAAGGTGCCCTACGGCGCGACCCTGCTGGTGACCGACGGCGCCAAGATCAAGGCCGGCGCCGTGCTCGCGACCTGGGATCCCCACACTCGTCCGATCATCACCGAGTACGCCGGCCGGGTGCGCTTCGAGAACGTCGAGGAAGGCGTCACCGTCGCCAAGCAGCTCGACGACGTTACCGGCCTGTCCACCCTGGTGGTCATCGATCCCAAGCGCAAGGCCGGCGCCAAGGGCGTGCGTCCGCAGGTCAAGCTGCTGGACGAAGCCGGCAACGAAATCAAGATCGCCGGCACCGACACCGTCGTCAACATCACCTTCCAGATCGGCTCGATCATCACGGTGAAGGACGGCCAGGACGTGGCGGTCGGCGACGTGCTCGCGCGCATCCCGCAGGAAACCTCGAAGACCCGCGACATCACCGGTGGCCTGCCGCGGGTGGCCGAGCTGTTCGAGGCGCGTTCGCCCAAGGACGCGGGCGTGCTGGCGGAGGTCACCGGCACGGTGTCGTTCGGCAAGGACACCAAGGGCAAGCAGCGCCTGGTCATCACCGACCTCGACGGTGTCGCCCACGAGTACCTGATCACCAAGGAGAAGCACGTCACCGCGCACGACGGCCAGATCGTCCAGAAGGGCGAAATGATCGTCGACGGCCCGGTCGATCCGCACGACATCCTGCGCCTGCAGGGCGTCGAGGCGCTGGCGCGCTACATCACCGACGAGGTGCAGGATGTCTACCGCCTGCAGGGCGTGAAGATCAACGACAAGCACATCGAAGTGATCGTGCGGCAGATGCTGCGCCGCGTCGTCGTGGCCGATCCGGGCGACACCGGCCTCATCCCGGGCGAACAGGTCGAGCGCTCCGAAGTGCTGCAGATCAACGACGAGATGGAGGCCGCGGGCAAGCAGCCGGCAACCTACGAACCCATCCTCCTGGGCATCACCAAGGCATCGCTGTCGACCGACTCGTTCATTTCGGCGGCGTCCTTCCAGGAAACCACGCGCGTGCTGACCGAGGCGGCGATCATGGGCAAGAAGGACGAACTGCGCGGCCTGAAGGAAAACGTCATCGTCGGCCGCCTGATTCCGGCGGGCACCGGGCTTGCCTATCACAACACCCGTCGCCGTCAGGCGGCGGGCGAGGATCTCGGCGCCGGACACCTCATCGAGGGTGGCGAGGAGGCGGGTTCCGCGCATGACCAGGAAGTGGCTTGACAGGGGCGTGGCGCTCCCCTAAACTCACGCGTCTTTTTCCGGCCCCAGCGCCTGGCCGGAATGCGCAGGACTGTAGCCCGGGACGGCACCGCTCATGCGGTCGGCGCCGTCCCGCTTGTTTTAGAAATCTTACGCTTACTTCATTTTTCGGATATTTGACATGCCAACGATTAACCAGCTGATCCGCAAGCCGCGCCAGGCCCCGGTGGAAAAGAGCAAGGTGCCGGCCCTGAAGGCCTGCCCGCAACGCCGCGGCGTGTGCACCCGGGTGTACACCACGACGCCGAAGAAACCGAACTCCGCGCTGCGGAAGGTTTGCAAGGTCAAGCTCACCAGCGGCTTCGAGGTGATCAGCTACATCGGCGGTGAAGGCCACAACCTGCAGGAACACTCGGTCGTGCTCGTGCGCGGCGGGCGGGTGAAGGACTTGCCGGGTGTGCGCTACCACACCGTGCGCGGCAGCCTGGACACCGCGGGTGTGAAAGACCGCAAGCAGGCGCGTTCGAAGTACGGCGCCAAACGTCCGAAAAAAGCTTAATTTTGAGAGGCTGAACAACCATGCCCCGTCGTCGCGAAGTCCCCAAACGTGAAATCCTGCCCGATCCCAAATTCGGCAACCAGGAAGTCTCCAAATTCATGAACGTCGTCATGTCCAGCGGCAAGAAGTCCGTCGCCGAGCGCATCGTCTATGGCGCGTTCGAGCAGATTTCCAGCAAGTCCGGCAAGGACCCGCTGGAGGTCTTCAGCACCGCCCTGAACAATGCCCGTCCGCTGGTCGAGGTGAAGAGCCGCCGCGTCGGCGGCGCCAACTACCAGGTGCCGGTGGAGGTGCGCGCGAGCCGCCGCACCGCCCTGGCCATGCGCTGGCTCAAGGATGCCGCCCGCAAGCGTGGCGAGAAATCCATGGGCGCCCGTCTCGCGGGTGAGCTGCTGGACGCGGCCGAGGGTCGCGGTGGCGCGGTGAAGAAGCGCGAGGAAGTGCATCGCATGGCCGAGGCCAACAAGGCGTTCTCCCATTTCCGCTTCTGAATCCAACGCATTTAACAGCAGGTAATCAACGTGGCACGCACGACTCCTATCGAACGCTATCGCAACATCGGCATTTCCGCGCACATCGACGCCGGAAAGACCACGACCAGCGAGCGCATCCTGTTCTACACCGGCAAGTCGCACAAGATCGGCGAGGTGCACGACGGCGCCGCGACCATGGACTGGATGGAGCAGGAGCAGGAGCGCGGCATTACCATCACCTCGGCGGCGACGACCTGCTTCTGGAAGGGCATGGAAGCCCAGTTCCCCGAGCACCGCATCAACATCATCGACACGCCCGGCCACGTCGACTTCACCATCGAGGTGGAGCGCTCCATGCGCGTGCTGGACGGCGCCTGCATGGTCTATTGCGCCGTGGGTGGCGTGCAGCCGCAGTCGGAAACCGTGTGGCGGCAGGCCAACAAGTACGGCGTGCCGCGCCTGGCGTTCGTCAACAAGATGGACCGTTCGGGCGCGAATTTCTTCCGCGTGCACGACCAGATGCGCGAGCGCCTGAAGGCCAATCCGGTTCCGGTCGTCATTCCCATCGGCGCCGAGGACAATTTCGCCGGCGTGGTCGACCTGGTGAAGATGAAGGCGATTTACTGGGACGAGGCCAGCCAGGGCATGAAGTTCGAGGCCCGCGACATCCCGGCCGAGCTGGTCGAGACGGCCAAGACCTGGCGCGAAAAAATGCTCGAAGCGGCGGCCGAATCGTCCGAGGAGCTGATGAACAAGTACCTCGAGGAGGGCGATCTTTCCGAGGCCGAGATTCGCGCGGGGCTGCGTGCGCGCACCATCGCCGGCGAAATCGTGCCGATGCTGTGCGGCTCGGCGTTCAAGAACAAGGGCGTGCAGGCCATGCTCGACGCGGTGATCTATTACCTGCCGTCGCCGGTCGACATTCCCCCGGTCAAGGGCGAGCTGGAAAACGGCGAGGAGGGCGAGCGCAAGGCGTCCGACGACGAGAAGTTCGCGGCGCTCGCGTTCAAGATCGCGACCGACCCCTATGTCGGCCAGCTGATCTTCTTCCGCGTCTATTCCGGCGTGGTCAACTCGGGCGACACGATCTACAACCCCGTCAAGGGCAAGAAGGAGCGCATCGGCCGCATCCTGCAGATGCACGCCAACCAGCGCGAGGAAATCAAGGAAGTCCGTGCCGGCGACATCGCCGCCGCGGTCGGCCTCAAGGACGTCACCACCGGCGACACGCTGTGCGATGTCAGCGCGCCGATCACGCTCGAGCGCATGGAGTTCCCGGAGCCGGTGATCCACGTCGCCGTCGAGCCCAAGACCAAGGCCGACCAGGAGAAAATGGGCATCGCGCTGAGCCGCCTGGCGCAGGAGGATCCCTCGTTCCGCGTGCGCACCGACGAGGAATCCGGCCAGACCATCATCTCCGGCATGGGCGAGCTGCATCTCGAGATCATCGTCGACCGCATGCGGCGCGAATTCAACGTGGAAGCCAACGTCGGCGCGCCGCAGGTGGCCTATCGCGAAGCGATCCGCAAGGCGGTCGAGGTGGAAGGCAAGCATGCCAAGCAGTCCGGCGGCAAGGGCCAGTACGGCCACGTCTGGATCCGCATGGAGCCGAACGAGCCGGGCAAGGGCTTCGAGTTCGTCGACGCCATCAAGGGCGGCACGGTGCCGCGCGAATTCATCCCGGCGGTCGAGAAGGGCCTGATCGAGTCGATGAACAATGGCGTGCTCGCCGGCTTCCCCGTGGTGGACATGAAGGTCACGCTGTTCGACGGCTCCTACCACGATGTCGACTCGTCCGAACTGGCGTTCAAGCTGGCGGCGAACATCGCGTTCAAGGAAGGCATGCGCAAGGCCAACCCGGTCCTGCTGGAGCCGATGATGGCAGTCGAGGTCGAGACGCCCGAGGACTACATGGGCGACGTGATGGGCGACCTCAACCGTCGTCGCGGCATCATCCAGGGCATGGACGACGTGGCGGGCATCAAGGCGATCAAGGCCGAAGTGCCGCTGGCCGAAATGTTCGGTTACGCCACCGACCTGCGTTCGATGTCGCAGGGTCGTGCCACCTACACGATGGAATTCAAGCACTACGCCGAAGCGCCGAAGAGCGTGGCCGAGGCGGTGATCGCCAAGAAGTAAGCTGCGCCTGACAGAATTTTTGAATTGATAGGGTAAACATAATGGCTAAGGAAAAATTCGAGCGGACCAAACCGCACGTGAACGTTGGCACCATT
>DYFW01000137.1 GCA_020725005.1 Thiobacillus denitrificans | reverse complement strand
TCCTTCACCGCCTTCAGGTGGCCGTAGAAATTGCCCCATTCGCGGCGCTCGACCGTCAGCAGGTCCTTGGGGTAGGTGAACTCGCCGAGCATGGGTGCCGGGAACCACTTGAAGTCGACGCCGGTGATATCCTTGTTGCCGAGCTTGAAGAGATAGCGGTAGGCGTATCGATCGTCGGTGTCGAGCACATAGCCCTGCTCACGCAAGCGCACGACCGACACCTCCTCCTTCTCGCGGATCTCGCCGATCAGGCGGACGGCGCTGCCATCACGCTCCTTGTAGGTGACTTCGGTGACCGGCTTGGGCCACCAGTGCGTCAGGCCGCGCGCTGCGGTCATCCACACCACCGCATAGACGGCAATCAGGGACAGCGCGACCGCGCCGGCCGTCGTCCAGATCCAGGGTTCTCCGCTCTTGTACCAGGTGCGCATGGTGTGTCTTTCTTAAAGTGAGCTGTATTTTTCGCGCAGGCGCTGCCGCACCATCTCGGCCAGCGTGTTCACGAAGAAGGTGAACACGAACAGCACCAGCGCCGAGAAGAACAGCAGGCGGTAGTGCGTGGTGCCGACGGCGGCCTCGGGCATTTCGACGCCGATGTTCGCCGACAGGGTACGAAAACCGGTGAAGATGGAAAGATCCATCACGGCGGTGTTGCCGGTCGCCATCAGCACGATCATGGTCTCGCCCACCGCGCGTCCCATGCCGACCATGACAGCGGAAAAGATGCCGGGGCTGGCGGTCAGCAGCACGACGTTGAACAGGGTCTGCCACGCCGTCGCGCCGAGCGCGAGCGAGCCCGAGGTGAGATGCTTGGGCACGCTGAACACCGCGTCCTCGGCGATCGAGAAAATGTTGGGAATCACCGCGAAACCCATGGCGATGCCAACGACCAGCGAATTGCGCTGCTCGTAGGTCCAGCCCAGCTCGTTCGACAGCCAGTGCGGCATGTTGCCGCCGAAGAAGGCCGCCTCGATCGGGTGGCCGATCTGGATCGCGGCCCAGATCACGGCAAGGATCACCGGAATCAGCAGCGCCGCTTCCCACCCGCTGCCGATACGCGCCTTGACCGCATGCGGCATCAGGCTCCACAGGTAAGAGGTGATGACGAAGCTGAACGGCAGGAGAAACAAGGCCACCAGCGTGCCCGGCAGGTTGTTGTCGACGTAGGGCGCGAGCCACAGGCCGGCGAGAAAGCCGAGGATGACGGTGGGCAGCGCCTCCATGATCTCGATCGAGGGCTTGACCACGCTGCGCATCCTGGGCGACATGAAATAGGCGGCGAAGATCGCGCCCAGCACCGCCAGCGGCACCGCCACCATCATGGCGTAGAAGGCCGCCTTGAGCGTGCCGAAGGTCAGCGGCGCGACACTGAACTTGGGTTCGAAGTCCGAGGTCGCCGCCGACGACTGCCAGTTATACTCGGGCTCGGGATAGCTCTCGTACCAGACCTTCTGCCACAGCGAATGGAACGACACTTCGGGGTAGTCGTTCTTCACGCGCGCCGCCAGGACCGTCCCGGGCGCACTCTCGACCATGATCGCGTTGGCGCGTGGCGAGATGCCGACGACGCGCACCGGATCGCCGCCCGTCGCGCGCGACAGGATCAGGCGCTGCGAGGTGGCGTAGTAGAGATTGACATTGCCGCGGTCATCGCCCGCCAGAAAACCCTTGCGGAAATGCTCGGGAAAGAGCGCGGTGACCTTGCCCGCCATCGGCTTGAACGAGCGGATATGCGTCAGGTGGTTGTTGTTCTGTTGGTCGCGCACCTGGAACCATTGCGCGACCTTGCCCCGGTCGGTGCCGACGATGAGCGAGTATCCCCCGCTCAACATCGTGGCCGCCGTGATGCGCTCGCCCTCGGGCACCAGCGCGACGGTCTGCACCTTGCGCGGCGCCTGCCTGTTCATGACGTCGTAGTGCGTGACGAAACGGCCGCCGTGGATGACATAAAGATCGCGCTGCTTCACCTCGAGCAGGATCTGGCTGATCTCGCCGTCGACCGGCGGCAGCTCGATGCCCTGGCGCTCGGTCGTCACCTCGCCGGTGATCAGGTTGCTGCGGCTCTCGAACGTCGCCATCACCAGGCGGCCGTCCCCGGTCTGCGCGACCGCCGTCGTCTGATCATCGTTGTGCTGCATCGCCAGCGATTTCAGCGCCTTGCCCGCCTCGTCGACGACGAGCGCCGCCTCGCCTACCGGGTAGGCGACGCTCGGGACGATGGTCCGGATGTCCTTCTCGGGATGTTGCGGATCCTGCCGGAAACTCACCTTGAAATCCTGCCGCAGGACGACCATGCGGCCGTCCGACAGGCCATAGGCCACGCTGTGCTGCGAGGGGTCGCCCGCGGCGAAGGTGGTGATCGCCGCGCCCGCCGGCAGCGCGATGCGGGCGTCGGCCATCGCGCGGCCATCGCGCAGGTCGTAGAAATGCACGCCGCCGCGATCGGTCATGCGCACGCCGATTTCCGCCTGCTCCTCGGCGGTGAGGTAGACCGTCCGCGCCTGTGCCCCGCCCGGCAGCGCGAACGACTTCAGCGCGTCCATCGTGGCCGGCATGAAGATCGGCACGACGACGCTGGCGAGGTAGAAGAAAATGAGGCTGATCGCGATGATCACGCTCAGGCCGCCAAAGGTCATGACGTGCTTGAACAGCTTGTCCTTGGCCATGCGGTGGCCGGTATAGCCGCCCACCTTGCTGATGCTGGACTCGATCCTTTCCATGATTCCCCGCGTATCGTGATGCGTGTTGTCGTTGTCAAAGCAGCGCAGGGAGAGGCAAGCGGGGCCGCCCCTCCCTTCATTGCCTCGGTGATGCTCAGTTGAGTTTGTGCAGCGCCTTGAACTGCTCGACCAGGCGGGCCGGGCGGCCCTGCTTGACCGTGTCCTTGTTCAGCGCATAGATCACGGTTTCACCCTTGGGACCGGTACCGATCTCGGTAAAGGTGTAGGTGACTTCCCGGTGTGCCAGGTAATCCTTGAAGTCCTTCCATTCGCCGAACACGTAGAAGCGGCCGTCGCGCACCACTTCGCCATAGAACGGACCGACCTCGCCGGCCTTGCCGTCGTAGAACATCTCGCCTTTGGACGGCGCGTCCAGCTTCTTCGCGTCGTCATGGGTGATGCCGAAGACGACGGTCTCGCCCGCCGGCCCCGCGCCGATGCGTGTCCGGGTGAGCGGCACCTCGTCATGCTCGAGGAACAGCAGATAGTTCCTGGAGTCACCGAAAGCGTATATCCGGCCGTTCTCGTGGAACACCATGAAATAGTGCTCGGGAGCAGCGGCGGCCGGTTGCGCGACAGGCGCCGGTTGTGCAGTTTGTGCAGTCGGGGCTGCCGCGGCTGGCGCCGACGAAGCCGCGGGTTTGCTGTCGGGTTTGGCGGGCGCCTGGCTGGCGCAACCGCCCAGTACGCCCAGCGCCAGCAGGGATGCGCCAACGCGGGACAGGGTTTGCTTGAATGCGGGCATGGTAGGGTCTCCGTGTGTCAGTCGAGCCGGGCACGCAGCATGGCGCGCCCGGTCTGGATGGCGGCTGGCTTAGTCGATGCCCAGGTCCTTGAGCGCCTTCGCCGCCATGGTGGCAGGCAGCGGCACGAAACCGTCCTTGACCACGACCTCCTGGCCCTGCTTCGACATGACGAGCTTCACGAACTCGCGCTCGAGCGGCGGCAGCGGCTGGTTCGGGCGCTTGTTCACGTAGACATAGAGCACGCGCGCGAGCGGGTAGGTGCCGTCGATGGCATGCACGGCGTCGGCTTCGACGTAAGGCTGGCCGTCCTTGGCCGACAGCGGCAGCGCGCGCACGCCGGAGGTCTTGTAGCCGATGCCCGAGTAGCCGATGGCGTTGAGCTGACCGGTCACGCTCTGCACCACCGAGGCGGAACCCGGCTGCTCGGCGACGTTGCGCTTGAAGTCGCCTTTACAGAGGGCTTTTTCCTTGTAATAGCCGTAGGTGCCGGACACCGAGTTGCGGCCGTACAGCGCGATGGTGCGGGTGGCCCATTCGCCGGTCATGCCGACCTGGCCCCAGGTGGTGATGTCGGCCGCGCCACCGCACTTGCGGGTGGCCGAGAAGATCGCGTCGACCTGCGGGATCGACAGACCCTTGATGGGGTTGTCCTTGTTCACGTACACGGCGAGCGCGTCGATCGCGGCGGGCACCGGGGTCGGCTTGTAGCCGTATTTCTTCTCGAAGGCCTCGATTTCCTTGGCGTTCATCAGACGGCTCATCGGGCCGAAGTTGGCGGCGCCCTCGATCAGCGCGGGCGGCGCGGTCGACGAACCGGCACCCTGGATCTGGATGTTGACGTTGGGGTAGTTGCGCTTGTAAGTCTCGGCCCACAGCGTCATCAGGTTGTTGAGCGTGTCGGAACCGACGCTGGTGAAGTTGCCGGACACGCCGCTGGCCTTCTGGTACGACGGCAGCGCGGGATCGACCTTGACGGCCTGGGCGAGCGCACCGTGGCTGGCGAGCGAGACCGCCAGGAAGCCGAGTGCGGCGACGATTTTGTTCTTGACCATAATGCTTGATCTCCAGTGTTGTAGCGATGGCTGTGGGGGGTTCGATGCAAACCACGCGAACGATGCGCATCGATCGTTCAGCGATCGCTACGATAAAGACCTGCCGTTACGGTTTTGTGACGGTTCCGCTCTTTGGGTCCCGCGCCGCGATCACGCAGCGCGAGGCGGCTGCCGGCTGCGGCCGGCCTATTTCCTGGCGGTGCAGGGGAAACGCGTGGCCAGCGCGCGCTGCAGCACCTCGGCAGCCGGTTGGTCCAGCGATTGCGGATGCGCCTCGATCCACTCGACGACCGCCGCCGCGGCACGCTTGCGGTCGTCCTCCGACAAGCAAAAAACCACGCGGCCCTTTTCGAAGTGCCTGGCTGCGTCGAGGTAGCCGTCGAGATAACTGTGGCACATCACCGACAGCGCCTTCACCGCATCCGCGCTCTTGCACATGCGGAGGATCACGCTGCCGTTCTTCGCATGGGGCTCGCCCGCCTGCGCCGGCATGCCGCAGACCAGCGCCGCCGCCCAGAACGTGGCGAGCAGACGGCGGCGGGAAAACAGGTGGGAAGGCATCGCGGAAACCCCGGGAACAATGTCGTGCCGAGAAGTGTCGCGGCCGGGACTGCGTCCGTCAATCCTGCCCGGCCCAGCGCCCATGGTTCAGCGGTGGATGCGCCCGGCCGCCGGCTGCAGATCGGCGGCGAGCGCCTCGCGTTCGTCGAACACGAAGCAGTCGCCGCGATAGTGGGCGCCGCCCACCTCCTCGAAATATTTGAGAATGCCGCCTTCGAGCTGATAGACGCGCTCGACACCGATTTGCCGCATATGGATCGCGGCCTTTTCACAGCGGATGCCGCCAGTGCAGAAAGACACCACGGTCTTGCCGGCGAAATCGCCCCGATGCGCGGCGAGCCGCGGCGGGAATTCGCTGAACACGCCGATGCCATAGTCGATCGCGCCCTCGAAGCTGCCGGCGGCGACCTCATAGTCGTTGCGGGTGTCGAGCATCACCACCGGACGCCCCTCGTCATCGACGCCCCGGTCCAGCCATTGCTTCAGTCGCGCTGCGGCAACCGTGGGGGCGCGGCCCGCCTCCGGCCGGATCAGCGGCATCTTCATGGTGATGATTTCCTTTTTCAGCCGCACCCGCATTTTCCGGAACGGCGGCGCCGCGGAGAGGCTTTCCTTGGGAACGAGGTCGGCGAAACGCGGATCCGCCCTGAGGTGCGCGACGATGGCGTCGATGGCGGCGCGGCTGCCGGCGAGAAAGACGTTGATGCCTTCCGGCGCCAGGAGAATGGTGCCCTTGAGATCGAGCGCATCGCAGCGGGCCTTGAGGCCGGCGCGCAGCGCCTCGCGGTCGTCGAGGGTGACGAACTTGTAGCAGGAGATGTTGACGACAGACACAGTGACGCTTCCGGTGGACAAGATGGCATTATACGAAGCTGACGCGCGCCCGAGCCCCGGGACGCTGGTACCTTGCCCACCCCCGTCGCCCCATGAAACCCAAACCCCCGCCCGCCTATACCGACCCGCTCGCCGAGGTGCTGCGTCCCGGCCAGTCGGTCGAGTTGCTGAAAGAACTGCACATCCTCACCCGCGATGGCAAGCTCAACCAGGACAGCCGCCGCAAGCTGAAGCAGGTCACCCATCTGTGCCGCTTCATCGAGCCCTTGATCGACGACGTGCTCGGGCGCCAGGACGGCCTCACGCTCGCCGACCACGGCGCCGGCAAGTCCTACCTCGGCTTCATCCTCTACGACCTCTATCTCAAGACGCGCCCCGCGCA
>DYFW01000136.1 GCA_020725005.1 Thiobacillus denitrificans | reverse complement strand
GCCGGCCGGGGCCTGCACCGGATGACGGCTGTCGGTGACGACGAGCACATCGGCTGCTGCAGTCTGGGTGAACATGAACAGCACTGCCCACAGTCCGGGGGCAATGCGGATGGTCGGCAGCCAGTGCGAAGCCTTGAAGAAGGGGGCCGGCATATCGGGCGTCCTTGGAGTCGATCAAGGTCACAGTCGACTTCAAGTGCCGATCTGACGCGACAAGGAAACCGCATTCGGCCCCTGCCGGTTTCATGCGCTACGCCGCTGTGGGCGTTGTGTTTGCCCCCTGTCGGAGGCGGAGGTCAGGTGCGTGGCTCTGAGGTGCCCGCGAACCCAAGAAACGCGATGTGGGCGAATCGGCATCGACGGCTTGGAGCGTTTGCATTCGATGCCTTGAATTGACGCTTCAGCTACAATTGAGTTTTAACTATAACTCGATGTAGAATCTATTACATACTTCACTGCTTGCTGACCAAGGAGCCCGTGCTTGAGATTTATTGCCCTATTCGTCAGCCTGCCCACCAAGGCATCGACCGGCCGCATGCGCGTCTGGCGCTCCGTCAAGGCGCTGGGCTGCGCGACGCTGCGCGATGGGGTCTATCTGCTGCCCGACTCGGCCGATAGCGCTACGGCGCTGGACGAAGTGGCGGCGCAGTCGGTCGAGGCCGGGGGCAGCGGCGAGGTCTATCGACTGTCGGGGTGTGACGAAGCTCAGGAAGCCGCGCTGCGCGCCCTGTTCGACCGGGGCGAGGAGTACGCGGGCATCGTCGAGGAGATCAAAGGGCTCGGACGGAGCCTGGCATCCCTGGACGGCGCAGCCGCCGCGCGCAAGCTCCAGCCGCTCGTGCGCCGCTTCGAGCAGGTGGCGCGCATCGACTTCTTCCCCGGCGAGGCGCAGCGGCAGACCTTGAGCCTGCTCGACGACCTGCGCGACGCGCTCACCCGCCGGCTTTCTCCCGACGAGCCGACCCCTCGGCAGGCTGACATTCCGCGACTGGAGCGGGCCGACTATCGGGGCCGTGTCTGGGCCACGCGGGCCCGTCCGTGGGTCGACCGGCTCGCCTCGGCCTGGCTGATCCGCCGGTTTATCGACCCGAAGGCCCGCATCGTCTGGCTGACGAGTCCCGCCGACTGCAAAGCCGATTGGCTCGGCTTCGATTTCGACGGTGCGACGTTCAGCCACGTCGGTACCAAGGTCACCTTCGAGACGCTGCTGGCGAGTTTTGGCCTGGAAGACGACCGGGCGCTGACGCGCCTGGGCGAAGTGGTGCATTGCCTGGACGTGGGCGGACTGCCGGTACCGGAAGCGCCGGGCATCGAACAACTGCTCGCGGGCCTGAGGGCATCCGAATCCGACGACGACGCGCTGCTTGTTCGCGCGTGCGAAGTTTTTGATTGGCTGTTGAAGAGTTACGAGGAAAAAACAACGTGAACACCCTGACCCGTCCTCAGACGGATGCCACGACTGAAGCCGTCCCTCCAGCGATGAGCTACCTGCAGCTCTTCGTTCGCTTCCTCAAGTTCGGCTTGCTCGCATGGGGCGGGCCTGTGGCTCAGATCGGCATGTTGCGCCGCGAGCTCGTGGACGAGGAACGCTGGATCTCCGTCAAACGCTTCAACAAGCTGCTTGCGGTGATGCAGGTGCTGCCCGGACCCGAAGCCCACGAATTATGCGTTCATTTGGGCATCCGAGCGAAAGGGCGGCTGGGTGGCATGCTGGCGGGACTCGGGTTCATGCTTCCCGGATTCTTGCTGATGTTCGCGCTGTCCTGGTTGTACTTCCAGATTGACATCGTGGGTACCGCGCTGGGCGCTGCGTTCCTTGGCGTGCAGGCGGCCGTGATCGCCCTGATCGTACGCGCCGTGCACCGCATCGGCGAGCACATCCTGCTCGATCGCTGGTTGTGGGCCATTGCCATCGTTTGCGCGCTGGCAGCCATAGTTCGTGTCGACTTTTGGATCACCCTGCCGGCGGGTGGGCTTGTGTACGCCCTGCTCGTGCTCAAGCATCGGGCCTCAGCACTGCTAGTGACGCTGGCAGCGGTGGCGCTGGCCACGGCCATGGCATTTTGGGCTGAGCCAACAGCAAAGCTGGTGGAAACGGTCGTTCGGGGCCAAGCCTCGGTGTTGCTCATCTTCGCCTCAGGCCTCAAGGCCGGCTTGCTCACCTTCGGCGGCGCCTACACAGCGATTCCGTTCGTTCGCAACGACGCCGTCGGGCGCGGGTGGATGACGGATGGGCAGTTCCTGGACGGCCTGGCGCTGTCCGGTGTGCTGCCGGCACCGCTCATCATCTTCGCCACGTTCGTCGGCTATGTGGCGGGGGGGGCGATCGGGGCGGTGGCCATGACGGTGGGTGTGTTTCTTCCGGCCTTTGCGTTCTCGCTGATTTTCTACGATCGGCTGGAGGCGGTCGTGGAGAACAAACGGCTACACGCCTTTCTGGACGGCGTCGCGGCTGGGGTAGTCGGCCTGATCGGCGCAACCACAATCGACTTGGCGCGGGTCACTGCCGAACGCGTGCCATCGCTGACGGCGGGCATGTCGATCTTCGCCGCGGCCCTGGCATTCCTTTATGTCTGGAAGAACAAGCTCAACGTCGTCGTCGTGATCCTCGCGGCGGGACTGGCGGGGTGGCTGGTGTTTCCGGGCCAAGGCTGAACCTGATCGAGTCAGCCTTCGTCGCGCCGTTTCCGATCCACCTTGCTGAGGAAGCCAAGATGCCTTACGAACTGAAGTCCCTTTCATGCGATCCGGCCAAACTCACCGGCCTGTCTGAGAAACTCATCGTCAGCCATTGGGAGAACAACTACGGCGGCGCTGTCAAGCGTCTCAACGCCATCGAGCAAGAGCTGGCGCAATTGAACTGGGGAGCGGCGCCGGTGTTCGAGATCAACGGCCTCAAGCGCGAGGAGATGATCGCCAGCGGTTCCATGATCCTGCACGAGGTGTACTTCGATTCCCTCGGTGGCGCGGGAGGCGACCCTGGCGGGACGCTGAAGGCGGCCATCGAGCGCGATTTCGGCTCCATGGACGCCTGGCGCGCCCAATTCACGGCCATGGGCAAGGCCCAGGGCGGCGGCTCCGGCTGGACCCTGTTGGTGTGGAGTCCGCGCCGGGGGCGTCTCGTGAACGCCTGGGCCGCCGACCACGCCCACAACCTGGCCGGCGCCACGCCGCTGATCGCCCTCGACATGTACGAGCACAGCTACCACATGGACTTCGGCGCCAAGGCCGGGGCTTACGTGGACGCCTTCATGCAAGACTTGTCCTGGACCACCGCCGAAGCGGCTTTCACCCGATTGGGAGCCTGAACATGGACCGCACCATCAAACCCGAAACCCCGAAATCCGAACTCGCCAGCACGTTCAATCCTGCTGCGGGAGGGATGCGCCCGAAACGATGTGTTGATCGCTTATCCCCACCAGGAGGCAATATGACCCGTAAAACCCGAATCCTTTTCGCCGCAGCAACAGCAGTCTGCATGCAAATGGCCGTTGCGGCCGGACCGACGGTCGACACGGCAACGATCGAGTCCGTGACGGGACTCAAGGGCAACTACAACAAGACCGAGAACGTCTTCAAGGTCAGCAAGCCGCGCGATGACGTGAAGATCAGCGTGGATCGCTGGACGATGCCCCCCTTCATGGGCCTGACATCGTGGGCTGCATTCACGCCGATGGGCGGCAGCACGATGATGATGGGCGACACGGTGCTGTTCGAGGACGAGGTCAATCCGGCCATGAGCGCCGCTCTTGAAGCCGGCCTGGAAGTGACGGCGCTGCACAACCACTTTTTCTTCGACCAGCCCAAGGTTTACTTCATGCACATCGGCGGGATGGGCGATGCGCGGCAACTGGCCACAGGGGTCAAGGCTGTGTATGACCGGGTCGCGCAGGTGCGAGCAAGCCAACCCAAACCCGCAAAGGCCTTTGGCGGCAGCATTCCCACGCCCAGCAGCATCACCGCGGCGCGCATCGAGGAAATCCTCGGCGCCAAGGCGCAAGTGAAGGACGGCATGGTCAAGGTGAGCTTCGGGCGCGAGGCGAAGATGCACGGCACACCCGTCGGCAATGAGATGGGCGTCAACACCTGGGCTGCGTTTGCAGGGACCGACGAGCGGGCCGTGGTGGACGGTGACTTCGCGATGCGTGAGGAGGAACTCCAGACCGTACTCAAGGTGTTGCGGCGAGAAGGAATCAACATCGTGGCGATCCACAACCACATGACGCACGAGGAGCCGCGCTACGTCTTTCTGCACTACTGGGGCAAAGGCAAAGCGGCGGAGCTGGCGCAGTCGTTGAAAAGGACTTTGGACGCACAGAAGGCCGTGAAATGACGCGGGCCGGCCCCTGGCGCTCTTTGCCCTGCCTCGTGGCTTGCCTGGTTGCGGCGAGGGCTGGCAGTTCGAACGCTCAGGAACAAGAGTAGGAGACCGTCATGCAATGGATTACCCGTGAACGCCCGAAAATCGACCGCATCGCCTGTCCCTGGCTGATTGCCCGCTTCATCGACGAAAGCCCGGAGTTTCTCTACGTGCCGTCG
The DNA here is from genome assembly GCA_020725005.1 of Thiobacillus denitrificans. Classification (GTDB taxonomy): domain Bacteria; phylum Pseudomonadota; class Gammaproteobacteria; order Burkholderiales; family Thiobacillaceae; genus Thiobacillus; species Thiobacillus denitrificans_G. The sequence continues at coordinate 1,768 of DYFW01000136.1, read as the reverse complement.
GGCGACGTCATGAGGATCGCCGCCGAGACCGGGGCTACCCCCTATGACGTCTCCGGGGCGGAACTGGGTCACCAGGGCGATCAATGCAGCTTCGATGCTTTCATCGCCAAATACCAGCTGACGGACCCGTCCGTGCAGAAGCTGGCCATCATCGTGCGCGCCGCCGACTGCGCCCAGCCGCAACTGGCGAAGGAAGCGGCCGGCCTGCTCGCCATCTCGAAAGGGCTGTCGCTCAACTTCGCCGACGACCACGAGATGCTGAAGGCAGGCATGGTGATGTACGACGCGCTCTACGCCTGGTGCGCCGACACGCCACTGAAGAAGGTCGCTCGCCTGCTTGGTTTGAAGTGATGCTGCTGCCCGCCGGAGCTGCGCCCGAGGCGCGCCTGCTGCTGATCGGTCGCGCCCTGCGGGCCTTCACCGACGGCTTCATCGCCATCCTGCTGCCGGTCTATCTGCTGGCCCTGGGGCTGGGCATGTGGGAAGTCGGGCTGATCAGCACCGCCACCCTGCTCGGATCGGCGCTGGCGACCGTGGCGGTCGGGCAGTGGGGACATCGCTTCCCGCAGCGCCGGCTACTCCTCGCCGCCGCCTGGCTGATGGCCGCCACCGGTCTTCTGCTGGCCGGCCTGGGCGGCATCGGCGCCTTCTGGCCGCTGCTGATCGTCGCCTTCGTCGGTACAATGAACCCCAGCTCCGGCGACGTCAGCGTATTCCTGCCGCTGGAGCATGCGCGGCTGGCCGAATCGGCGCACGGCGAGGCGCGCACTTTCCTGTTCGCGCGCTACACCTTCGTCGGCGCCTTGTGTGCCGCGACCGGTTCGCTGGCGACGGCCATCCCGCAAGTGCTGACGGATGCCGGCCTGGCCCAGCTCGACGCGTTGCGCCTGATGTTCGTCGCCTACGGGCTGACCGGCGTCTTGATCTTCGTCCTGTATCGCGCCTTGCCGGACCACCGTATGCACGAGCAGGCAGCGTCGCCCGAACCGCTGGGGCCTTCGCGCGGCATCGTGATCAAACTGGCGGCGCTGTTCTCGGTCGATGCCTTCGCTGGCGGGTTGATCGTCAATACCTTGCTCGCGCTCTGGCTGTTCGAGCGTTTCGACCTCTCGCTCGCCGCTGCCGGCCAGTTCTTTTTCTGGGCCGGGCTGCTGTCGGCCGGCTCCCAGCTCGCCGCCCCCTGGGTAGCGCGCCATATTGGCCTGATCAACACGATGGTGTTCACCCACATCCCGTCGAGCGTCTGTCTGGTCCTCGCCGCCTTCGCCGACAGCCTGCCGGTGGCGCTCGCGCTGCTGTTCCTGCGCAGCGCCCTGTCGCAGATGGACGTGCCGACGCGATCGGCCTTCGTCATGGCGGTGGTGACGCCGGCCGAGCGCGCCGCGGCGGCGAGCTTCACCGCCGTTCCCAGGAGCCTCGCCGCCGCAGCGAGCCCCGCCATCGGCGGCGCCCTATTCGCCGCTGGCTGGCTGGCGCTGCCGCTAGTGGCCTGCGGCCTGCTCAAGATCGCGTATGACGTTGCACTTTGGCGCGCGTTTCGGAAGTACGAGGAACCCTCCTCTTGAGAGCGCTCGCGCGCAAGCACATGGCGCGCTTCCGAAAATCGTGACCATCAGACAGAGCGCATCGCGAACGTGGCAACCGGAACTTTCCATGGCAGTTCTTGTGGAGAGGGGCAAGAGGCACAGGCGCCCCCCGGAAGGGACGCCTGCGGTGCGGACTACAACAAGCCGGCTTCGGCGAACGAGTACGGGCTGCCCTTGCCGAC
>DYFW01000135.1 GCA_020725005.1 Thiobacillus denitrificans | reverse complement strand
TGGGCCGCAGCAGCAATACCTCGGGATGCTGGGTGGCGGTCACCTCCATCAGAACACCCGCTCGCGCAGCACGTTCATCAGATACTCGCCGTAGCCGTTCTTCATCAGGGGCTTCGCCAGCGCCTCCAGGCGCGCGGCGTCGATGAATCCCTGGCGATAGGCGATCTCCTCGGGACAGGCGATCTTGAGCCCCTGGCGCTTCTCGATCGTCTGGATGTAGAGCGCCGCCTCGATCAGCGAATCGTGGGTGCCGGTATCGAGCCAGGCCTGCCCGCGCCCCATCACCTGCACGTCGAGCTCGCCCCACTCGAGGTACTGGCGGTTGACATCGGTGATTTCCAGCTCGCCCCGCGACGACGGCTTGAGGGCGCGCGCGACGTCGATCACCCGGTTGTCATAGAAATACAGGCCGGTGACGGCGTAGCGCGACTTGGGACGGGCCGGTTTCTCCTCCAGGCTCACCGCATGTCCGGCGGCATCGAACTCGACCACGCCGTAGCGCTCGGGATCGTGCACCGGATAGGCGAACACCGTCGCCCCGGTCTCGCGCGCATCGGCCGCCCGCAGGTCGTCGGCGAGTTCATGGCCGTAGAAGATGTTGTCGCCCAGCACCAGCGCGCTGGGGTCGCCGCCGATGAAGCCGGCGCCGATGAGAAAAGCCTGCGCGAGCCCCGCCGGCTCGGGCTGCACGGCATAGTGAATGTCGAGCCCCCACTGCGCCCCGTCGCCCAGCAGCTGCGTGAAGCGCGGCGTGTCCTGCGGCGTGGAAATCAGCAGGATGTCGCGGATGCCCGCCAGCATCAGCGTCGTGAGCGGGTAATACACCATGGGCTTGTCGTACACCGGCAGCAGTTGCTTGGAAACGGCCTGGGTGATCGGGTACAGGCGGGTGCCGGAACCGCCGGCGAGGATGAGGCCTTTGCGTGTGCTCATACGGACGTGTCAGCGTAGTTTTGGGAAACCCAGCGGCGGTATTCGCCGCTGGTGACATGGTTCACCCAGTCCGCGTTGGCGAGATACCAGGCGACGGTCCTGCGGATGCCGGTCTCGAACGTTTCGCCGGGCGTCCAGCCGAGTTCGCGCTCGATCTTGGTCGCGTCGATCGCGTAGCGCCGGTCGTGGCCGGGGCGGTCCTTCACGAAGGCAATCAGGCTGGCGTGCGGCGTCACCGGCGAGCCGGGATGCAGTTCGTCCAGGATGGCGCACAGGGTGTGGACGACTTCCAGGTTCGTCTTCTCGTTGCGGCCGCCGATGTTGTAGGTCTCGCCCACCCTGCCCGCCTCCAGCACGCGGCGGATCGCGCTGCAATGGTCGCCGACATAGAGCCAGTCCCGCACGTTGCTGCCGTCGCCGTAGATCGGCAGCGGCTTGCCGGCCAGCGCATTGTGTATCACCAGCGGAATGAGTTTTTCCGGGAACTGCAGCGGGCCATAATTGTTCGAGCAGTTGGTCGTCAGCACCGGCAGGCCGTAGGTGTGGTGATAGGCGCGCACCAGATGGTCTGACGCCGCCTTCGACGCCGAATACGGGCTGTTCGGCGCATAGGCGGTCGTTTCGGAAAACGGAGGATCGGTCGGCCCCAGCGAGCCGTAGACCTCGTCGGTCGATATGTGCAGGAAACGGAACGCCGCCTGCGCGTCGGCCGGAAGACCCGCCCAGTGCGCGCGCACCGACTCCAGGAGATTGAACGTGCCGACGACGTTGGTCTGGATGAATTCGGCCGGCCCATGGATCGAGCGGTCGACGTGGCTTTCGGCGGCGAAATTGATCACCGCGCGCGGACGGTAGCGCTGCAGGAGCGCGTCGACCAGGGTGCGGTCGCCTATGTCGCCCTGCACAAAGACGTGCCGTGCGTCGCCATCGAGCGGCCGCAGGTTCTCGAGATTGCCCGCATAGGTCAGCTTGTCCAGGTTGACGATGGCTTCGTCGCTGGCCGCCAGCCAATCGAGGATGAAGTTGGCGCCGATGAAACCGGCGCCGCCAGTCACCAGGAGCATGCCATTACTCCTGCGCGGGCTTGTCGGTCTTGCCGGCAGCGGCCGGCGCGCCCTCGCTGCCCGCTTCGGGAGCCGGCGCAAAGCCGCTGGCGTACTCGATCTTGGCCGCTTCGCGCAGTTTCTTCACCTCCGCCTCCAGATGCGCCTTGCGCTTCTGGGCCAGCAGGGCGCGCTCGATCGCCGGCGCCGCCTGTTCGAGCGTCACCGGCTGCGTCTGGCTTTCCAGCAGCTGCTGGACCAGCACGTAGCCCGGCCGGCTGGGCAGGAGCGCCACCTGCCCGTCGCGCATCTGGGCGAGCCGCGCGAGCAGGGGCTCGGGGATCTGCTCGGCAGGTTTCACCGCGGTCGCGGCCTTGCCCTCGATGCCCTGCTCCCTGAGCCAGTCGACGAAGTCGCCCATCGAACGGCTGCTCTGGAGCTTGGCCTCGAGCTCGCCCCGGCGCGCCGGATCGACCTTCAGCTCCAGTTCCTGAACCCGGTAAATGCGCCGCTGGGCGAACAGCTCGGGATGCTGTGCATAGTACGCGGCGATCTCGCTCTCGCTAGGCTTGGCGATGTCCCGGGTGCTTCGCTCGACGTAGGCTTCCGCCAGCGCCTGGCGGCTGGCCTGCGCCATCGCGGCCGCGACCGCGGGCTCCTTGTCCACGCCGGCTTTCCTTGCCGCTGCGGCGACCAGGCGCTGGTCGATCAGCAACTGCAACAGTTTGCTCCGCGCCTCGGCGCGCTGGGCCTCGTTCAGGTCGCCCAGCCGCGCCAGCGCTTGGTTCAATTCGGTTTCGTTAATGGCTTCGCCGGCCACCGTCGCCACGACCGGGCTTTTGTCGGCGCCGCCGGGTTTTTCGCAACCGGCGAGCAGCGCCGCGGCGGCGAGGAGAAAGACTAAGCGGGAAGTGACGTTCATGGGCGGGCGCTCCATTGGCTCGATGCGGCCTGTATGGTGCGCGATCGCGCCGCAATCGGCAAGCCCGCGCGCCCGGCGCGCAGGCGCACACGCCCGGATCCCCTTGCGTGTTCCAGGCGCTTCCAGCGAGATGGGGCGAGATTACAAGCCGTCTTCCAGGCCACGCGGACCGACCGATTGCTTGGCCTCGCGCAGCAAGCGCGCCGCGCGCTGCTTGGGAGTTTCGCGCAATGGATCGTTCAGGCCGCCGGGTCCGGTTTTACGCGCTTCCTGCAGCGCCAGCGCGGCGCGTTCGCGTGCCGCCTGCTCGTCGCGCAGGCGCTGGGCTTCAGCCGCGCGTTGCGCGGCCGCCAGCGCCGCCTGCCGCTCGCGCTCAGCCTGCTCGGCCTTGAGCGCAGCCTCACGCCTGGCCTTCTCTTGCTGGGCTTCCAGCGCAGCCTGGCGCTGTCTTTCCCGCGCCGCCTGCTCGGCTGCCTGCTGACGCGCACGCTCGGCCGCTTCACGCTTGCGCTCGGCTTCCTCGCGCGCCTTCTGGGCCTCGAAACGCGCACGCGCTTCCTTTACTTCCTGACGAAGCTGGTCGCCGGTCTGCTTGATGCGCTCGCCAACCTTGGCGAGATCGTTTTCGGATTGCTCCGCCAGCGCATTCAGGGGCAGCAGGCCCGCCAGGGCCAGCAGCGCGATGGCGTAAACCGGTATGACTTTCATGGACGTTTCCCTCCAGAACAATGTGTCACCGCGATTCCTCCGGCGGCCGTCGCGCGACTGCCATGGGAAAATCGCATGTCTCTGGGGAGGTTTACGTCCTTTCCGGTCCAATCTTTACCGGAGTGGCCGACCGCCGGTCGGCTCAGGCCGCCACGGCTTCCTCGAATTCGAGGGCAAGCTTGTCGTCGGGCCCGATATCGATCGTCACCCGCCCGCCGTGCGCGAGCTTGCCGAACAGCAGTTCGTCGGCCAGGGCCTTGCGGATCGTGTCCTGGATCAGGCGCGCCATCGGCCGGGCGCCCATCTGCGGATCGAAGCCATGTTTGGCCAGATAGGCCTTCAGGGCATCGGTGAACACCGCCTCGACCTTGCGCTCGTGCAGCTGCTCCTCGAGCTGCATCAGGAACTTGTCGACGACCTGCAGGATGACCGGCTCGCTAAGCGGCGCGAAGGGGATGATCGCGTCGAGCCGATTCCTGAATTCCGGCGTGAACATGCGCTTGATCTCGGCCATTTCGTCGCCGGCCTCGCGCGAACTGGAGAAACCGATCGTCGCCTTGTTGAGCATCTCGGCGCCGGCATTGGTCGTCATGATCAGCACCACGTTGCGGAAATCCGCCTTGCGGCCGTTCGTGTCGGTCAGCGTGCCATGGTCCATCACCTGCAGCAGCACGTTGAAGATGTCGGGGTGCGCCTTTTCAATTTCATCCAGCAAAACAACGGCATACGGATGTTTGTTCACCGCCTCGGTGAGGAGTCCGCCCTGGTCGAAGCCGACATAGCCGGGCGGCGCGCCGATCAGGCGCGACACCGCGTGGCGCTCCATGTATTCCGACATGTCGAAGCGGATCAGTTCGACGCCGAGCACGTAGGCAAGCTGACGCGCGACCTCGGTCTTGCCCACCCCGGTGGGGCCGGAAAAGAGGAAGTTGCCGATCGGCTTCTGCGGGTTGCCCAGCCCGCTGCGCGACATCTTGATCGCGGTCGACAAGGCATCGATCGCCGCGTCCTGGCCATACACCACGGCCTTGAGGTCGCGGTCGAGCGTCTTCAGCGAATCGCGGTCGTCGGCCGACACGGTCTTGGGCGGAATGCGCGCGATCTTGGCGATGATTTCCTCGATCTCCTTGGGCGTGATGGTGCGCTTCTGCTTCGACTTCGGCAGGATGCGCTGCGCCGCCCCCGCCTCGTCGATGACGTCGATCGCCTTGTCGGGCAGGTGGCGGTCGTTGATGTAGCGCGCCGACAGCTGCGCCGCGGTGGTCAGCGCCGCCGACGTGTATTTCACGCCGTGGTGATCCTCGAAGCGCGATTTCAGGCCCCGCAGGATCGCCACGGTCTCGTTGACCGAGGGTTCGGGCACGTCGATCTTCTGGAAACGCCGCGACAGGGCATGATCCTTTTCGAACACGCCGCGATACTCGGTGTAGGTCGTCGCGCCGATGCAGCGCAGGTTGCCCGACGACAGCGCGGGCTTGAGCAGATTGGAGGCATCCAGCGTACCCCCCGACGCCGCGCCGGCGCCGATCAGGGTGTGGATCTCGTCGATGAAGAGAATCGCCTTGGCATTGTCGGCAAGCTGCTTCAGCACGCCCTTGAGCCGCTGCTCGAAGTCGCCGCGGTACTTGGTGCCGGCGAGCAGCGCGCCCATGTCAAGCGCGTAGACCGTGCTTTGCGCCAGGATTTCCGGCACCTCGCCCTCGATGATGCGGCGTGCCAGGCCCTCGGCGATCGCGGTCTTGCCGACGCCGGCCTCGCCCACCAGCAGCGGATTGTTCTTGCGGCGGCGGCACAGCGTCTGGATCACGCGCTCGAGTTCCTGCTCGCGCCCGATCAGCGGGTCGATCTTGCCGGCGAGCGCCTGGGCGTTGAGATTCTGCGCAAAACTGTCGAGCGGCGAGGCGGCCTGCGACTCGGGATTGGCCTCGGCCGGCTCGTCCGGACGCGGCGCCGGCTCGCTCTGCGGCGTCTTGGTGATGCCGTGGGAGATGTAGTTGACGATGTCGAGCCGGGTCACGCCCTGCTGCGACAGGAAATACACGGCGTGCGAATCCTTCTCGCCGAACACGGCGACCAGCACGTTGGCGCCGGTGACCTCTTTCTTGCCGGACGACTGCACGTGCAGGATCGCGCGCTGGATCACGCGCTGGAAGCCGAGCGTGGGCTGGGTGTCGACCTCGCCCTCGCCGCCCACCTTGGGGGTATGGTCCTCGATGAACTTGCTCAGCTGTTCGCGCAGCGCCTCCAGGTTGGCGCCGCAGGCGCGCAGCACTTCGGCCGCGGAAGGGTTGTCTAGCATTGCCAGCAGCAGGTGCTCCACCGAAATGAATTCATGGCGCTTCTGCCGGGCGTCCATGAATGCCATGTGGAGCGTGACTTCGAGTTCCTGGGCAATCATCTAACTTTCCTCCATCGTACATTGCAGCGGGTGCTGGTGCTGCCGCGCGAAATCCACAACCTGCTCGACCTTGGTATGGGCGATGTCCCGCGGGTACACCCCGCACACACCCACGCCCTCAGTATGCACTTTGAGCATGATTTGTGTGGCGCGTTCGTGGTCGATGCCGAAAAACTTTTGCAGCACGTGGACCACGAACTCCATGGGTGTGTAATCGTCATTCAGCAGCAATACCTTGAATAACGGCGGCGGCTTCACTTTGGCCGCGGACGGTTCCAGTAAGGTTGCGCCTTCTCGCTTGGTTGCCATAGCCGGAATAAGCCCAGGTTGGTGGCTTTATTTTGATGTCACGGGAGGAATTTTCAAGCCCGCTCGAAGTAGGGCCAAGCATCGCGGGGCGGGACGGGAATGGCGGAGAGGGTG
>DYFW01000134.1 GCA_020725005.1 Thiobacillus denitrificans | reverse complement strand
AGGCGCGGGAGCGGCGTCGTTGCCGCTATAGCGGCTTTACGAATCCGGCCTGCCCTTTGCGGGTACACTGGCAGGCGCGCGACCGGACGTGCCAGCGGGTGCGTAGCGATCCCACCCAAAGGGTGAGGCGGATCGAAGGCAAAGAATCCAGTGTTCATGCGCAATTCCATGAAGTTATAAGCGGTCAACTGCGGCTTTCAGGTTCAATCGTTCAGTGCGGCGGCGAAGCTGGGTTCATCGACCAGCGCCACGGCCGGCAGGCTGTCGTCGATGCGCTTGGCGAGCCCCGCCAGCACCTTGCCGGGGCCGCATTCGACCAGGCGATCGATGCCGGCGGCGCGGATCGCCTGCACGGTTTCGACCCAGCGCACCGGCGTGTGCAATTGCCTGGCCAGCGCGACGCGGATGGCTTCGGGGCTGCCGTGTGTTTCCACGTCGGTGTTGTGCAACACGGGGATGGCTGGCGACACGATCGGCACTTCCTCCAGGTAGGCCAGCAGTTTCTCGGCGGCCGGCAGCATCAGGGAGGAATGCGACGGCACCGACACCGGCAGCGGCAGCGCGCGCTTGGCGCCCTTCTCCTTGGCCAGCGCCATCGCGCGATCGACCGCCGTCCTGCTGCCCGCGATCACCACCTGGCCGGGCGAATTGAGGTTGACCGCCTCGACCACATCGCCCGCCGCCGCCTCGCGGCAGACCGCGCGCACGGCATCGTCGTCGAGACCGAGGATCGCCGCCATCGCGCCGCTGCCCGCCGGTACCGCGGCCTGCATCGCCTCGGCACGGAAGCGCACCAGCCGGACCGCGTCCGGGAAAGTCAGCGCGCCCGCGACGACCAGCGCGGCGTATTCGCCGAGACTGTGTCCGGCCAGCAATTCGGGCTGCGTCCCGCCCATCGCCTGCCACACGCGCCAGGTGGCGATGTCGGCAGCGAGCATGGCGGGCTGGGTATTGACGGTCTGGTTCAGGCGCTCGGCCGGGCCTTCCGCCACCAGCGTCCACAGGTCCTCGCCCAGCGCGTCGGACGCTTCGGAAAACGTCAGGCGCACTTCGGGCCGTGCGGCGAGGCCCTGCATCATGCCGACCGCCTGCGAGCCCTGTCCGGGGAATACGAAAGCAAGTTTCATGGGATTTCTTTACTCAATACTTCAACAGCGCGGCGCCCCAGGTGAAGCCGCCGCCGAAGGCTTCCATCAGCACGGTCTGGCCACGCCGGATACGGCCATCGCGCACCGCGACGTCGAACGCGAGCGGCACCGAGGCGGCCGAGGTGTTGCCGTGGCCGGCCACGGTCGTCACCACGTTGTCCATGCTCATGCCGAGCTTCTTCGCGGTGGCGGAAATGATGCGGATGTTGGCCTGGTGCGGCACCAGCCAGTCGATGTCGGACTTCTGCAGGTTGTTGGCCTCGAGTGTCTCGTCGACGATGCGGTCGAGCGTGTTGACCGCCATCTTGAACACGGCGTTGCCCTCCATGCGCATGACCGCCGGCTCCTTGAACCCGCTCGACGCGCCGGTCGTGGTGCGCAGCAGTTCCTTGTGGCGACCGTCGGCGTGGATGTGGGTGGCGATGATGCCGGGCTCCTCCGAGGCACCCAGCACCACCGCGCCGGCGCCGTCGCCCCACAGGATGCAGTTGCTGCGGTCGTTCCAGTCGGTGATGCGCGACAGCGTCTCGGCGCCGATCACCAGCACGCGCTTCGCCGCGCCGGCCCGGATGAACTGGTCGGCCACGGCAAGCGCATAGACGAAACCGCTGCACACCGCCTGCAGATCGAAAGCCGGGCGTCCGTTGCTCATGCCGAGCTTGGCCTGCACGATGCACGCGGTGCTGGGGAACACCAGGTCGGGGGTGGTGGTGGCGACCAGCAGCAGATCGACATCGTCGATCGCGACGCCTGCCGATTCGAGGGCGGCGCGCGCCGCATGCGTGGCGAGATCGCTCGTCAGTTCCCCCTCGGCAGCGATGTGGCGCTCGCGGATGCCGGTGCGCTCGACGATCCATTGATCGCTGGTGTCGACCAGTTTTTCGATGTCGGCGTTGGTGAGAATGCGCGCGGGCAGGTAGCTGCCCGTGCCGAGGATGCGGGAATAGGTCAAGCGGCTACCCGTTGAATGAGCTGGATCTGGTCGGTGATGCGCTTCAGCACGCTGTTGCGCACTTCGTCCGTGGCGGTTTCGATGGCATGCTCGAAAGCGAATCGATCGGCCGAACCATGGCTTTTCACCACCACGCCTTTCAGTCCCAGCAGCGTGGCGCCGTTGTAGCGGCGCGGATCAAGGCGTCGCTTGAATGCCTTCAGCACCGGCATGGCGACGAGACCGGCGATGCGGGTCAGGACATTGCGCTTGAATTCGGTGCGCAGCGTTGTGGCGATCATCTTGGCCAACCCCTCGGACGCCTTCAGGGTGACGTTGCCGACGAAACCGTCGCACACCACCACGTCGGTCGTGCCAAGAAAAATGTCGTTGCCCTCGACATTGCCGTAGAAGTTGAGGTGGCTCGCGCGCAACAGTTCGGCAGCCTGCTTCACCATTTCGTTGCCCTTGATGTCTTCCTCGCCGATGTTGAGCAGGCCGACGGTCGGATTGGGCTTGTGGTCCACCGCCGACACCAGCATCGCGCCCATGATGCCGAATTGCAGCAGGTGCTCGGCGGTGCAGTCGACGTTGGCCCCCATGTCGAGCACCAGCACGTGGCCCTTGATCGTCGGCATGACCGCGGCGATCGCCGGCCGGTCGATGCCGGGCAGCGTCTTCAGCACGAAGCGCGCGGTCGCCATCAGCGCCCCGGTGTTGCCCGCCGACACGCAGGCATCGGCCTCGCCGGACTTGACGAGATCGATCGCGACCCGCATCGAGGAGTCCTTCTTCTGGCGCAACGCGAGGGCCGGTGCCTCGTCCATGGCCACCACCTGGCTGGCGTGGCGCACGATGAGGCGCGGACCGGGCCGGGCCCGGCGCGCCTTGAGCTCGGCGGCAATGACGTCCTGCGGCCCGACCAGGATCACGTTCAGGTCTGCGTGACGCGCAAGGCAGCGGATCGCCGCCGGGACGGTGACATGGGGACCATGGTCGCCCCCCATCACATCGATGGCGACAGTGATGTTTCTCATACAGCCGGGGAATGGGGCCGGGTACGCCGCACCGGAATGCAGCGCAGCGGGAAATTATTCGCCCTTGGCCTTGACGACCTTGCGGCCACGATAAAAGCCGCTGGGGCTGATGTGATGGCGCAGATGCGTTTCGCCGGTGGTCGGCTCGACAGCCAGCGGCGGATTGGTCAGAAAGTCGTGCGAGCGATGCATGCCGCGCTTCGACGGGGACTTCTTGTTCTGTTGGACAGCCATTTTTAACTCCTGATAAACAATCGCCCCTCAGACGGGGCATTCACCTGTCGCGTGCATCGCCGCCAGCGGCAGGCTCAACAACACTTCATCCTCAACCAGTTGCAGCAAGTCGAGCCTGTCGCCGGCAAGAACGGCGTCGCCGTCGGGCAACTGATCCAGCCGCTCCAGCTCGACTTCGTTGCCCGCCAGGCGCACGGTCCGGTCGATCGCAATCACGTGCTTCAGTCCGCCGAGGCAGCGCTGACAGGTCAGCTCCACCTCGCCGTGTATGCGCAGATCCAGCGCCATGCCGCCGTGCGCATCGGCGCGCCCGCCGACTCGACAGAACAGCTCGCCTTGCGTAAATTCACGAACCAGACGCGGAAACGCCGACACGTCCGAACGGGTTTCCCAGGACTGCGCGTCACGGCAGAAGCGCCGCGGATCGATCTCGACTGGCTGAAGCATGCTGCCCCCGATCAACTGAAGTGCCGGCACAAGCGACCGACACACCCACGCACCCGGCTAAACATTAGCCGGCAATAATATGATTTGTCGCCATTTTTGTCAAAGCGAGACCGGCCATGATTAAGAAAATCCTGGTCGCCAACCGGGGCGAGATCGCTGTCCGCATCGTGCGTGCGTGCGCCGAGCTCGGCATCAAGTCGGTCGCCATCTACACCGACGCCGACCGCCACGCGCTGCACGTGAAGAAGGCCGACGAGGCCTACCATATCGGCAAGGATCCCATCCTCGGCTATCTCAACGCCCACACCCTGGTAAACCTCGCCGCCGCGTCGGGCTGCGACGCCCTGCACCCGGGCTACGGGTTCCTTTCCGAGAATCCCGACCTCGCCATGATCTGCGCGCGCCGCGGCATCCGCTTCATCGGGCCCTCGCCCGAGGTCATCCGCCGCATGGGCGACAAGATCCAGGCCAGGAACGCAATGATCGCCGCCGGCATCCCGGTGGTGCCTGGCTCCGACCACAACCTGGAAAGCGTCGAGGAAGCGCGCGCGCTGGCCAACCGGATCGGCTATCCGGTGATGCTGAAGGCGACCAACGGCGGCGGCGGCCGCGGCATCCGTCGCTGCGACAGCGAGGAAGAACTGCTGAAGAACTACGACCGCGTGGTATCGGAAGCCAGCAAGGCCTTCGGCAAGCCCGAGGTCTTCGTCGAGAAATGCGTCATCCACCCCAAGCATATCGAAGTGCAGATTTTGGGCGATACGCAGGGCAATGTAATCCATCTCTTCGAGCGCGACTGCTCGATCCAGCGCCGCAACCAGAAACTGATCGAGATCGCGCCAAGTCCGCAATTGACCGAGGCACAGCGCCACTACATCGGCAAGCTGGCGGTGCGCGCGGCCCGCGCGGTCGGCTACGTCAACGCCGGGACGGTCGAATTCCTGCTCGACCAGGACAACCAGTTCTATTTCATGGAGATGAATACCCGGCTGCAGGTCGAGCACCCCGTCACCGAGACCATCACTGGGGTCGACATCGTGCAGGCGCAGATCCGCATCGCCGACGGCCAGCCGCTGCAATACAAGCAGGAAGACATCCAGCACCGCGGCTACGCGATCGAATTCCGTGTCAACGCCGAGGATCCGAAAAACGAGTTCCTGCCCAGCCTCGGCCGCATCACCCGCTACTACTCGCCAGGCGGCCCCGGCGTGCGCGTCGACGCGGCGATCTACACCGACTATGTGATCCCGCCCTACTTCGACTCGATGTGCGCCAAGCTCACGGTGTGGAACCTGACCTGGGAATCGGCAGTCGAGCGCGGACGCCGCGCGCTCGCCGACATGCTGGTATACGGCGTCAAGACGACGATCCCCTACTACCAGGAAATCCTGAAGAATCCTGAGTTCAGGAGCGGCCGCTTCAACACCGGCTTCGTCGAAGCGCACCCGGAGCTCACGCAATACACCGAAAAGAAACCGCCGGAGGTGCTGGCCGCCGCCATCGCCGCCGCCATCGCCGCCCACCAGGGGTTGTAAGCCATGAGCAAAGTCTACGTTACCGATCTCGTCCTGCGCGACGGCCACCAGTCGCTGATCGCCACCCGCCTGCGCACCGAGGACATGCTGCCGATCTGCGGCAAACTCGACCAGGTCGGCTTCTGGTCGCTCGAAGCCTGGGGCGGCGCGACCTTCGACGCCTGCGTGCGCTTCCTGCGCGAGGATCCTTGGGAACGCCTGCGCCAGTTGCGGCGCGCGCTGCCCAACACCCGCATCCAGATGCTGCTGCGCGGGCAGAACCTGCTCGGCTACCGCAATTATTCCGACGACGTGGTACGGGCCTTCGTGAAGAAATCCGCCGACAACGGCATCGATGTCTTCCGCGTGTTCGACGCGATGAACGACCTGCGCAACCTGCGCGTCTCGATCGAGGCGGTGAAGGCCGCCGGCAAGCACGCCGAGGGCACGGTCTGCTACACCACCAGCCCGGTGCACGACATCCCGCACTTCGTCGAGCTCGCCAGGGGGCTGGCCGAGATGGGCTGTGACACCCTCGCGATCAAGGACATGGCGGGCCTGCTCACGCCCTACACCGCCTACGACCTGGTGCGCGCGATCCGCGAGGCGACGCATCTTCCCGTCCATACCCACAGCCACTCGACCGCCGGCCTCGCGCACATGACGCACCTGAAAGCGGTGGAGGCCGGCGCGACCATCATCGACACCTGCGTCGGCGCCTTTGCCGAGGGCGCGAGCCATCCCACCACGCAGAGCCTGGTCGCCGCGCTCGCCGGCACCGAATACGACACCGGCCTGTCGCTGCCGCTGATCGAGGAGATCTCCGCGTATTTCAAGGAGGTGCGCAAGAAGTACTGGCAGTTCGAATCCGAGTTCACCGGCACCGACACGCGCGTGCTGATCAACCAGGTGCCGGGCGGGATGATTTCCAACCTCGCGAACCAGTTGAAGGAACAGGGCGCGCTCGACAGGATGGACGCCGTGCTCGAGGAAATCCCGCGCGTGCGCGAGGATCTCGGCTACCCGCCGCTGGTCACGCCGACCTCGCAGATCGTCGGCACCCAGGCCGCGCTCAACGTGCTCACCGGCGCGCGTTACAAGTCGGTCACCAACGAAGTGAAGCTCTACCTGCAGGGCCGCTATGGCCGCGCGCCCGGCCACGTCAACGAGGAAGTGA
>DYFW01000133.1 GCA_020725005.1 Thiobacillus denitrificans | reverse complement strand
CCAGAGTGACCAAGGCACAAACGCCTAGAGCGTTCAGGTAGTGTGCCTGCATCACAAAGCCGGAACGCGCATTTGTTGACCGCCACTAAACCACGGTTCACAAACCGCGTGCTAGTTTTGATACACCACGTTAAAAGGGGAGTGAACATGCACAACGTATTCGACGCGGCCATCACTGACGATGAAGTTCATCAACTAGAATCGTTTGCAGGCTCGCAGGCCACGGGCATCCGTCGCCGCTTGGCGCTGCTGGCCGCCAGCCAAGACGCCGACAAGCTGCGCGAGATACGCGACCATACGCCCGATGCTTTCGCCGACCTCGTGGCGATGGTCGGCGACTTCCACACCCACGCCGCCGCGCTGCTCGACCTGGCGACCGTCGCCGAGGCGCGTTTGGCGCAGATTGAAGCGGAGACCGGCGCGACGCCTATGCACTAGACCTGCTGGTTCATGTTCAAGGGGCTGGGCAGCCCGAAACGCGCTGCCGATGTTTGTTTGGTCAGGGTCAACTTGGTTTTCCGTCGCCGGAAAAAGAAAATCCGGCACTAGGCCGGATTGAATTTCGCTGCTTACCATACGCTTACTTTTCGCTTGCCCGATGGTCTGGGCAAGCGCTAAGTCTTTGATTTTTGGGGTGGATGATGGGACTCGAACCCACGACAACAGGAATCACAATCCTGGACTCTACCAACTGAGCTACATCCACCATTGTCGTCGCCAGCACTGCTCACGACGGAACCTTGGCCTGCCCGACAGGAATCGAACCTGTAACCCCCAGCTTAGAAGGCTGGTGCTCTATCCAGTTGAGCTACGGGCAGAGACTCTATTCTTGCTCGGGCGTTGCCTATACGGGGTGGTCGGGGTGAGAGGATTCGAACCTCCGACATCCTGCTCCCAAAGCAGGCGCGCTACCGGGCTGCGCTACACCCCGAAATCCTCGCGCCCTGTATTCCGGGCGCATTTCGGAGAGGCGAGACTATACCTTGGCGGACTGGCGGGGTCAATTTCCGCTTGAGTCGGAGCGGGGGTTTCCGGGAAAATCTCCCTTTTCCTTCAGGGTTGTCCGATGAGCGCACGCATTCTCGACGGCAAGGCGATGGCCGACACCATTCTCGCCGTGATCCACGACAAGGTCGCCGAGCGCGAGGCGCAGGGCAAGCGCCGACCGGGCCTGGCGGTGATCCTGGTTGGCAGCGACCCGGCCTCGGCCGTCTACGTGCGCAACAAGAAGAAGGCGTGCGAACGCGCCGGGGTCACCAGCGTGTCGCACGACCTGCCCGCGACCACCACTGAGGACGAACTGCTGGCGCTGATCGACACGCTCAACGCCGATCCTGCCATCGACGGCATCCTCGTGCAGTTGCCGTTGCCGGCGCACATCGACGCCGAAACGGTGATCGAGCGCATCCGCCCCGATAAGGATGTCGACGGCTTCCATCCGTACAACATCGGCCGGCTCGCAGTGAAGATGCCGACGCTGCGGCCGTCGACCCCGCGCGGCATCATGACGCTGTTGCGCGCCACCGGCGAGGAACTGCGCGGCAAGAACGCGGTGATGGTCGGCGCCTCCAACATCGTCGGCCGCCCGATGAGCCTGGAACTGCTGCTCGCCGGCTGCACCATCACCGTCTGCCACAGCGCGACGCGCGACCTGGCAAGCTTCGTGCGCTCGGCTGAGATCCTGGTGGTGGGGGTGGGCCGCCCGCGCATGATTCCGGGCGACTGGATCCGCGAGGGCGCGATCGTGATCGACGTCGGCATCAACCGCCTCGCAGACGGCAAGCTCGTCGGTGACGTCGACTTCGACGGCGCGATCGAGCGGGCCGGCTGGATCACGCCGGTGCCGGGCGGGGTGGGGCCGATGACCGTGGCGACGCTGCTGGAAAACACCCTCGAAGCGGCGCTGATGCACAATCCCTAGCGGGCAGCGGACAGCGGACAGCGGACAGCGGACAGCGGACAGGGGACGGGGGATCCTGAATTCTTCGGCTCAACCGCGATGCAGCGCCCTTAGATACCCCACATCCACGAACGGCTGCCCGAGGTCGGGGCCTGCGATGAGCCGGTTCGGCGCGCCGGGGTCGCCGAGGTCCGACAGCACCACGGCGGCGCCGGTGAAGTCGTGGTCGAGCGTGTAGTCGTTGACCGTGACCAGGGTCTTGAGACCTGCGCCGAGGCTCGCGCGCAGGCCGTTCTCGGAGTCCTCGAACGCGAGGCAGGCGGCGGGGTCGAGGCCCATCTTCTCCAGCGCGTAGTGGTAGATGTCGGGTGCAGGCTTCTTCGCCGGCACGATGTCGCCTGCGGCGATGACCTCGAACCAGTCCTGCGTGCCGGGGCCGAGACTGTGCTCGAGCAGCACGGTGACGTTCTCCGGCGTGGTGGTGGTGGCAATCGCCAGGCGCAGACCGCTGGCGCGCGCTTCCACGAGCAGGCGCTTGACGCCGGGGCGCAGGGGGATGCCGCCCTGGGCGGCGAGCGCGCTGTAATGGCGGGTCTTCGCCTGGTGCAGCGCGGCGACCAGTTCGTCGAAGTGGGCGGGTTTTCTATAGTCCGGCCGGTATTGGTCGATATAGTGTTTCATCCGCTCCTTGCCGCCGGTGACGGCGAGCAGCTTGCCGTACAGCGCGACATCCCAGTGCCAGTCGAGGCCGGCGTCCTGGAAAGCCTGGTTGAAGGCGGGGCGATGACCGTCGCGCTCGGTGTCGGCAAGCGTGCCGTCGACGTCGAAGAGAAGGGCCTGGAGTGTCATGAAGCTTGCGGCAAGTGTGGGATTCTGTTAAAAAAACGCGTTTGGGCCGAGCCCGGAACGACGACTGACAAGAGACGAGAAATGGCTGAAACTTTGATGCGCTTCGAGCCCTACAAGGCCAAAAAGGGCGAAGAATACATGAACGAGAGGCAGCTCGCGCATTTTCGCAAAATGCTCGAGGCCTGGAAAGCCGAGCTGTCGCAGGACATCGACACCACCCTGCATTCCATGCAGGACGAGCAGACGGTGTTCGCCGATCCCAACGATCGCGCCACGCAGGAATCGGACATGGCGCTGGAACTCAGGAACCGCGACCGCGAGCGCAAGCTGATCAAAAAGATCAACGAGACCATCGCCAAGATCGACAGCGGCGACTACGGCTACTGCGAAGCCTGCGGCGTCGAGATCGGCCTGGAGCGCCTGCAGGCGCGCCCGACCGCGACGCTGTGCATCGATTGCAAGACGCTCGAGGAAATCCGCGAGCGGCAGGTCGCGAAGTAAGCCCGGATGGCCGCCACCGACGAATTCGACCGTTACTACAACGGTCTTCTGTACAGCGTGATGCGCTGGGATCAACTGAGCGCGTTCTGGCAGAAGGTCGACCCCGACGCCGGCTGGTACCTCTACGCGGTGGGGCAGGGCGTGCCCACGGCGCCGTCGCCGGCCGACAAGGTCCGGCAGTTCATGCGCGAGATGGACGAACTGCTGCGGCGCGAACATCACGAGGATTACTGCGCGATCGTCTACGCGGACGACCTGGAATCCCCCAACTTCATCAAGATCTACGATCCCAACCATCTCGGCAGCTCGTGCGGATCGAGCGCGATGAAATCCTCGGTGCTGCCGGGCTGGCTGATGAGCAAGACCCCGCCGCGCGAACTGGAAACCCGCGTTCCGGTGACCGGGCAGCGCCGGCGATGGTGGGAAGCCTTGCTCGGAGCCGCATAAAAAACCGCGCCTCGGGGCGCGGTTTTTTTTCACGCATGAGCTTATTTCTTGCCGGGTTCAGTCTTCGATTCGGCTTTCTTTTCCGCATGATGTTTGGTCGCCTTTTTTTCCTTGGCCGCAGTGTGGGGGGCGGCGGCGGGTTTTTCGAGCATCGCCGTGTGCGTGGCGGCGTCGGCGGCCACGGCGGACAGGCTGAATGCGCCGATCATGGATGCGGCGACCAGGGTGGACAGCAGTTTGCTCATGATAATCTCCTGAAGTAATGGATGGTGTGGGTTCATGCAGAGCCGCAGGCCTTGCATGGGCGTACTGTGCATGCGGCGGCTTACATGAACCTTACGGGCTGAATCCGGCGCAACATCGCGGCTGGATTGCCGCGAGGTACGTCTGGCGGCTGTGCTTTTATCAGACTGACGGGCATGAAAATCTTGCTGGTAGAAGACGATCCGATCCTGGGCGATGCCGTGATGCGCGCGGTGCAGCAGGCGGGTTTCAGCGTCGACTGGGCGCGCGACGGCGTGCAGGCCGACCATGTGCTGGAGGTCTATGTCTACGACGCCATGCTGTTGGATCTGGGGCTGCCCCGACGCGAAGGGCTGGCGGTGTTGCAACGTCTGCGCAGACGCAGAGTGACCTTGCCGGTGATGATCCTGACTGCACGTGACAGTGTCGAAGATCGCGTGCGCGGGCTGGACGCAGGGGCAGACGACTATCTGCTGAAACCTTTTTCACACGACGAGATGCTGGCGCGCCTGCGTGCGCTGCTGCGTCGGGCGCATGGTGTGGCCGATACCGACATCTGCATTGGCCAGTTGCGCTTCGATACCCTCAAGCGCATGGCGTGGGTCGGTGAGCGTGCCCTGGCGCTGTCGGCGCGTGAAACCGAAGTGCTGGAAATTCTGCTCAACCACGCCGGACGGGTTACGGCCAAAGAGGCCATCGCCGATCGGCTCACGGGTTGGGACGAAGGCGTGGGCGAGAACGCGGTCGAAGTGTATATCCACCGCTTGCGGCGCAAGCTGGAAGGGTCGGGCGCGAGCATTCGAACGCTGCGTGGCCTGGGCTATCTGCTGGGAAGCGAACGTTGAAGCATCGCCCCCCGAGCCTGCGCCGCCAGCTGGTGATGCGCCTGCTGCTCACCATGACGCCTTTGTTCATCCTGCTCTGGTTTGGGGTTCATTACACGGCGCACTATTTCATCAATGCGGCATTCGATCGCTCGTTGATCCGCCGGACCTACGCGCTGGCCGATCAGGTCAAAGTTGTTGGCGGACAGGCGCGAGTCGATCTGCCCGTGGCGGCCCGCGAAATCCTCGTTTTCGATAAGGAGGATTTATTGTTCCATCGTGTGCTCGACCCCAAAGGCCGGGTGATCGAGGGTGAGCCACGCATGCCTGCCCTGCCCAGGGGGCGCGCTCTCACCCCCGGGCATTTGCTGGTCTATGACGGGATGCGCGATGGCGAACCGGTGCGCGTGGCCGCCTTTTCGTTGTCACTCGCGGGGACGAGCGCGCAGGGCAGCGTGCTGATTCAGGTAGGGGAGACCCTGTCACGCCGGACGGCCGCTGCCGGGCGTGCGACCCTGGCGATCATGATGCCCCTCGTCTTGCTGACGCTGGCTGCTGCCGGGATTGTGACCTACGGGGTGCGCCGGGGGTTGCAGCCGCTCGAACGTCTTCGCGACCAGCTTTCCGCCCGCCAGGCGTTCGATCTGAGCCCGGTGCCGCCGGACGGCGCGCCGGCGGAATTGCAGCCGTTCCTCAACGAGATCAATTCCCTGCTGGGGCGGCTGGCCGAGGCGGTCGATGTGCAGTCGCGCTTCGTCGCCGACGCGGCCCATCAGCTGCGCACGCCGATCGCGGGCATCCGCGCGCAGGCCGAGGCGGCGCTGGCGAGCGGTCGCCCGGACGACGCGCGGTACGCCCTGGAGCGGATCACGCATTCCACCCAGACCATGGGTCATCTGGTGCAGAAGCTGCTCGTGCTGGCGCGCGTCGATGCCGCGGAAAACACCCTGCAGCTGGCCGAACTCGATGCGGTCGAGATTGTGCGTGAATTCGCGCGCGAATGGGCGCCCCGCGCCCTCGACCAGGGTGCAGAGATCAGTCTCGACGCCGTCGAGCGCGCGCGCATCCTGGGCGACGCCCAGCTGCTGCGCGAGTTGCTGTGCAACCTGGCCGACAATGCCGCTCGCTACGGCGCGACGCGGATCGGACTCTCCGTCGTCCTGGCGGGGTCGCGGGTGACGTGCTGCGTCGCCGACAACGGGCCGGGCATTCCTGAGCATCAGCGCCAGGTGGTGTTCGCGCCCTTCCACCGCCTGGCATCCGGGGTCGATGGCGCCGGGCTCGGGTTGACGATCGTGCAGCGCATCGCGCAGCTGCATGGCGCGGAGGTGCGCCTGGAGACGGGTGACGACGGCGTCGGCCTGCGCGCTTGCGTCGCATTTCCCATCCCGGGCGGTGCGCCGAAATAATCCTGAAAACCGCAGTCGACCGCGTATAACTTCTTGGAATTCCGCATGAACACCGGATTCTTTGCCTTCGATCAGCCTCGCCCTTTGGGTGAGATCGCGACACACCCGCTGGCACGTCCGGTCGCGCGCCTGCCTGTGTACCCGCAAGGGGCAGGCCGGATTCGTAAAGCCGCTATAGCGGCAACGACGCCGCTCCCGCGCCTCCTTGCCTACCCCGGTAGGCCGCGTCGTCGCTTCGCGGCAGACACACGCCCAGACGCACCAGCGGGCGCGTCCAACTGCGGTTTCTAGGATAAAAAAACCGCGTCAGGTGACGCGGTTTTCTTGATCGCGGTCGCTGTCTCAGCCGGCGTTCTCAGGCGTTTCCGGCTCGGTGGTCGTGGGGGCTTCCAGCAATGCCTTCATCGACAGCC
>DYFW01000132.1 GCA_020725005.1 Thiobacillus denitrificans | reverse complement strand
CGTCCCTTTGTGCATTGCCCGGCTTTTCGGTAGGCTTCGCGCTTGGTAACAGACAAGCAGCCATGCACTTCACGCCCGAATCCTTCCGCGCCTGGCCCAACAAGCGCGTCACCCTGCTCGGCATGTCCGGCGTCGGCAAGACGCACATCTCGTCCATGCTGCGCGGCCACGACTGGTTCCACTATTCCGGTGACTACCGCATCGGTACGCGCTACCTCGACGAGCCGATTCTCGACCTCATCAAGCAGCAGGCGATGCAGGTGCCGTTCCTGCGCGATCTCTTGCGGCGCGACTGGATCGACATCAAGAACAACATCAAGATCCACGACCTGGGTCCGGTGCTGACCTTCGTCGGCAAGCTGGGCGGGCCAGCGTGGGGCGGCCTCTCGCTCGAGGAGTTCACGCGCCGCCAGGCGGCGTACCGCGACGCCGAGATCGCCGCCATGAAGGACGTGCCCGAGTTCATCCGCAAGGGACAGGAAATCTACGGCTATCCGCACTTCGTCAACGATGTCGGCGGCAGCCTGTGCGAGCTCGACGAACCCGGCGTGATCGAGCTTCTGGCCGAGCATACGCTGATCCTCTACATCCAGACCACCACCCGCGACGAGGAAGAGACGCTGATCCGGCGCGCGCAGTCGGACCCCAAGCCGCTGTATTTCCGGCCGGCCTTCCTGGCCGAGCACCTGCCGCTGTATCTGCAGGAAAAAGGGCTCGAGTTCGTCGCGCAGATCGAACCCGACGATTTCGCGCGCTGGGTGTTTCCGCACTTGTTCCACGCGCGCATACCGCGCTACGAGGCGATCGCCAAGCCGCATGGCTACACGGTCACCTCGCAGGAAGTCGCGCAGGTGCGCGACGAGCAGGACTTCATCGCGCTGCTGGAGGCCGCGATTGCCAGGAAAGGCGAGGCGTCAGGCGTGAGAGGTGAGGGGTAAAGCATGCCGCTGGTCGCGCATAACGCCCTGCCCACGTTCGAGCGCCTGCGCCGCGACGGCATCACGGTGCTCACGACCGAGCGCGCGGCCCACCAGGAAATCCGCGAGCTGCACGTCGGCCTGCTCAACATGATGCCGGACGCGGCGCTGGAGGCGACCGAGCGGCAGTTCTATCGCCTGGTCGGCGAGTCGAACCCGATCGCGCAGTTCTACATGCACCCCTTCACGCTGCCGACGCTGCCGCGCGGCGAGAAGGCGCAGGCGCACATCGCCCAGTTCTACGAATCCTTCGAGGCAATCCGTGAAAACGGACTCGACGCGCTCATCATCACCGGCGCCAACGTATCCCACCCCAACCTCGCCGACGAGCCGTTCTGGCAGCCGCTGATCGAGGTCATCGACTGGGCCTGGGACCACGTCACCTCGACGCTGTGCTCGTGCCTCGCCACCCATGCGGTGATGCAGTTCCGCCACGGCCAGACGCGGGTGAGGCAGCCGGCCAAGATCTGGGGCGTGTTCGAGCATCGCGTCACCGACGGCCGTCATCCGCTGGTCGCCGATGTCAACACGAAGTTCGACGTGCCGCATTCGCGCTGGAACGATATCTCGCGCGCGCAGTTCGAGGCGGCCGGCGTCAAGGTGCTGGTCGAGAGCGCGGAGGCCGGCGTGCATCTTGCCGTGAGCAGGGACGGATTGCGCACCGTGTTCTTCCAGGGGCACCCCGAATACGACACCGTGTCGCTGTTGAAGGAATACAAGCGCGACCTGCTCGCCGCCGCCGCCGGCAGGCTGCCCGCCTTCCCGCCGTTCCCGGTGCGCTATTTCGACCATCAGGCGCAGGCGCTGCTCGCCGAGTATGCCCACCGCGTGCGGGCGGGCGAGACGCTGGAATTTCCCGAGGCGCTGGTGCTGCCGCGCCTCGACAACACCTGGCACGACACCGCCGAGGCGGTGGTTGGCAACTGGATCGGCTGCGTCTACCAGGTCACCCATCGCGAGCGCGGCCTGCCTTTCATGCCGGGTATCGACCCCGACAATCCGCTGGGCCTCTGAATGGCGCACGCGCACGCGCACTTCGACGAAGCCGGGGGGGTGCTGATCGTGCGCGGCGACTGGGACGCCGACGCCGCGGCCGCGCTGCCAGACCTGGCCGGCAAGCGGGTGCGTGCGATCGACGGCGCCGGTCTCACCCGGCTCGACACCAATGGCGCCTGGCTGTTGCTCAACGCGGTGCGCCCGCAGCCGGATGCGCCCTTACCCGAGTTGCGTGGCTTCGTGCCGCGCCATCGCGCGCTGTGGGCGCTGGTGGCCAGGCACGACGTCGCCGCGGCGGCGCAGCCCTCGCCGCCGCGCATCGGCGTGCGCGCGCTCGCCGGCCGCGGCGCGCTTGCCATGTGGGGCCACCTGGTCGGCCTGCTCGATTTCGTCGGCCGGCTGACCCTCGAACTCCTCACCCTGCTGGCGCGGCCGCGCCTGTGGCGGTGGCGCGAGTTCGGCGCCCAGCTGCGCGACATCTTCGTCGGCGCGATCCCCATCATCACCGGCATGCTGTTCCTGCTCGGCGTCGTCTTCGCCTACCTGCTCGGCGACCAGGCCAAGCGCTACGGCGCCAACATCTTCGTCGTCGACGGGCTGCTGGCGGCGATCCTGCGCGAGATTTCCCCCGTCATCGTCGCCGTGCTGGTGGCTGGCCGCACCGGCGCCGCCATCACCGCGCAGATCGGCACCATGAAGGTCACCGAGGAGATCGACGCCATCCGCACCCTCGGCCTGTCGCCGCTCGCGGTGCTGGTCATCCCGCGCACGCTGGCGCTGGTGATCGCCCTGCCGCTGCTGGTCTTCCTCGGCGACATCGCCGGCATCCTCGGCGGCATGGTGGTGGCGAAGGGACAGCTCGACATCTCCTTCCACATGTTCCTCGACCGCACCGCCGACGTCCTGCTGCTGAAGACGCTGCTGGTCGGACTGGGCAAGGCGCCGGTCTTTGCCGTCTTCATCGCCCTGATCGCGTGCCGCATGGGCCTGACGGTCACCCGCGACGCGCGCAGCGTCGGCGCCCACACCACCTCGACCGTGGTCCAGAGCCTGGTCGCGATCATCCTGCTCAACGCCCTGTTCGCCGTCATGTTCGTGCGGCTGGAGATCTAGGCATGGCCGAGACGGTGATCGACGTGCGCGACGTCTCGACCACGCTGGGGGGGCACGCGATCCACCGCGGCGTGTCGCTGTCGGTCGCGCGCGGCGAGGTCGTCGCGCTGATCGGCGGCAGCGGCACCGGCAAGTCGGTGCTGCTGCGCGAGATCATCGGCCTGCAAAAGCCGCAGGCCGGGCGCATCGAACTGTTCGGCCAGTCGGTGTGGGACGCGACGCCCGAGCAGATGAACAGGCTGCGCCGGCGCTTCGGCGTGCTGTTCCAGGACGGCGCGCTGTTTTCCTCGCTCACCGTCGAGGACAACGTCGCCACGCCGCTGTTCGAGCACACCCGGCTGCCGCGGCCGACGTGCCGCCAGCTTGCCCGCCTGAAGCTGGCGATGGTGGGGCTGCCGGAGGCGGCCGCGAAAAAACGCCCGAGCGAGCTCTCGGGGGGCATGCGCAAGCGCGTCGCGCTGGCGCGCGCGCTGGCGCTCGACCCCGAGCTGCTGTTCCTCGACGAGCCGACCTCGGGGCTCGACCCGATCTCGGCGCGCGCCTTCGACCGCCTGATCCGCCTGCTGGCGGACAGCCTCGGCCTCACCGTATTCCTCGTCACCCACGATCTGGATACACTGTTTTCGATCATCGATCGCGTCATCGTGCTGTCGGACGGGCGCGTGCTCGGCGCCGGCACGATCGACCAGCTGAAACACATCGACGACCCGTGGCTTACGGAGTATTTCGCCGCGCGGGCGTCGCGGGAGGAATCCGCGCATGGAAGCTGAAGGCCGCTACACCCTGGTCGGCACCCTGGTGCTGGCCGTGATCGCGCTGATGGCAATGGCGATCGTCTGGCTGGCCGGCGCCGCCGACCACATCGCCTACCAGACCTACACGCTCTATTTCAAGCAGCAGTCGCTCGACGGGCTGGCGGTCGGCAGCCCGGTGAAAATGCGCGGCATCAAGGTCGGCGTCGTCGACAGCTACCGGTTTGCCAAAGGCGGCGACGAGGCGGTGAGCGTGATCGCGCGCATCGACGAGGGCGTGCCCGTGCATCAGGGCGCGCAGGCCTACGTCAAGCGCAACCTCGTTACCGGCATCGCCGCGATCGAGATCGACAACGGGCCCGGCGACAGCCCCCTGCTCGACCGGGCGCCGCCGGGTGAACGCTACCCGGTCATTGCCGAGGGGCGCTCGGACATCGACAAGGTCGCCACCGCGTTTTCGCGGTTGACGGTCAATGGCGCGCAGGTGCTGGAAAAGATGAACGCGCTGCTGTCCGACGAGAACCAGCGTGCGATCACCCAGACGCTCGCCAACCTCAACGCGCTGTCCGCCCACCTCGCCGCCAACAAGCACAGTCTCGACGCCGCCGTGCAGGGCATCCGCGACGCCTCGGACGAATTCCGGTTTGCCGGCGCCAGCATCAACCAGGCGGCGGTACGCGCCGAAGACAGCATCGTCGGTGTCGGCAGGAACGCCGACGCCATGCTGAAGGAGGCGACGATCGCCCTGCAGGCTTTCCAGCGCGACGCCAGCCTCATCTCGCAGCAGGTCCAGCAGTTCACCGAGACCGGCACGCTGGAACTCACCAACGTCAGCCGCGACGTGCGCACCAGCGCCGACACCCTCACCACCGCCGGCCAGCGCCTGTCCCAGCCCCGCACCATCCTGTTCGGCCCCGGCACGCAGCAACTGGGCCCCGGAGAAACGTTGCCATGAGATCCCTTCCGCTCCTCTTTGCGCTGGCGGCGTTCCTCGCCGGCTGCATCAACGTCGGCGACCGCAATGACTTGCCTGCCGTGGTGTACTACGTGCTCAATGACGCCGAGCCGGCGACCGAGATGGTGCCGGTGCGCGCCGGCGCGCCGGTGCTGCTGGTGCTCGACACCGCGACCGGGGGCTTCTACGACACCGACCAGATCGTGTTCAGCCGCAGCCCGGGCACGCGCGGCCAGTACCAGTTCGCCCGCTGGACCGAGCGTCCCGGCAAGCGCTTCGCCGAACTGATGCGCGCGCGGCTCGACCACAAGGGCCTGTGGAACGTCAGTGCCGCCGGCGGCTACGTGCGCGGCGACGTGCTGCTCGACACCGAGCTCGTCGAGTTCTACCACGACGCCAGCCGCTCGCCCGGCCATTTGCGGCTGGTGCTGCGCGCCGAACTGGTCGACCTCAAGCGGCGCGCCCTCCTGGGCCGGCGCGTGTTCACGCAGGAAGTCGCGCTCGACACCTACGACGCCGCCGGCGCGGCGCGAGCGGCCAACCAGGCGGTGCGCCACGCGCTCGACGATCTCACGGCGTGGATCGCCGCCACGCCGATGCCGCTTGCAAACGGAAGCCAGCGCCTACAATGAATCCAGGGCCTCCACGACCAGAACAGACATGACCCACCAAGCCCGGAGAGCCGTCACCCGCCCCGCGCGGCCGCAGAGGCGCGCGGCGGGCAAGCCCTGCACCGGTCTCCCGAGTCCCGGCGTCTTGGTAGTTCAGCCGCGGTTTTCAGGATGGACGCATCGACCCACAACAAGAGGAGAGAGACCATGAAGCACCTGCTCGTCGCACTGTGTCTGTGTTTCGTCGCCGGCGGGGCGCACGCCGAAATCGCCCAGAAATTCGGCCCAATCCAAATCCACTACAACGCGCTGACCACCGACACCCTGCTGCCCGAAGTCGCGCGCACCTACAAGATCGAACGCAGCAAGACGCGCGGCCTGGTCACCATGTCGGTGCTGAGGCAGAACAGCGTCGGCGCCCTGGCGCCGCTGCCGGCCAGACTCACGGTCTATGTCACCAACCTGAGCCAGCAGCTCGCCCAGGTGCCGATGCGCGAAATCCGCGAGGGCACGGCGATCTACTACCTGGGCGAATTCCGCGTCGCGCCGCCCGATACGCTGAAATTCACCGCCACCGTGGAAATCGAGGGCGAGCCTGTCCGCGAAATCGTCTTCAGCCAGAAGTTCTACAAATGAAGTTCAGCCGGCGATCGTCCGCCAGAGCAGCGCCGCGAGTCCCCACACGCCGAAGCCCGCCACCGTGAGGCCGGCCGCGCGGCGCACGCCCGGACGCTGCATGAAGGGCTGGATCTGCCGCGCGAACAGGCCCATGCCCAGGAGGTTCGGCAGCGTGCCGAGGCCGAACGCCAGCATCAGCGCCGCACCCGAGGGCGCGCTGCCCGCCGCCAGCGCGGAGACCAGCACCGAATACACCAGCCCGCACGGCAGCCAGCCCCACGCCATGCCCGCCAGCAGGCCTTGCGGCACGGTCTTCACCGGCAGGAGCTTCTGGAACAGCGGTTTCACCCGGCGCCACAAGGCGCCGCCCGCGCGCTCGAACACCAGCACCCACTGGTTGAAACCGGCCAGATACAAGCCCAGCAGGATCATCACGAGCTGCGCCAGCACGTAGAGCAGCGTCTGCACCGGCAGAAAGCCCGCGAGCTTGAGCGAGGCGCCGAGCGCGCCGGCCAGCGCGCCGAAGAGCGCATAAGAGAAGATGCGGCCGAGGTTGTACGCGAGATGCAGGCGGAACGGCGGCGCACTTCCGTCGGCGCGGAACGAAAATGCCGCGACGATGCCGCCGCACATGCCGACGCAGTGCACGCCGCCGAGCAGGCCGGCGAGGAGCGCGGCGAGCAGGGAAAATTCGATCATCCTAAAAACCGCAGTTGGACGCGCCCGATGGCGCGTCTGGTCGCGTGTCTGCCGCGAAG
>DYFW01000131.1 GCA_020725005.1 Thiobacillus denitrificans | reverse complement strand
TGGCGGGCAGGACGACCCGCACGCTCGGACGGGTGTCGATGGACATGCTGTGCGTGGACCTGAGCGCATGTCCCGATGCAGCCTTGGGCAGTCCGGTCGAGCTGTGGGGCGAGAATGTCCCGGTCGACGCCGTGGCGGCGTCAGCCGGCACCAACAGCTATGAACTGCTGTGTGCGCTGGCCGCGCGGGTACCGGTGGTCGAGAGCGACTGAACTAATGCGTCGTGCCGAACGACGGGTCGAGGGTACCCGGCGGCATCGGCAACCCGGCGTAGCGCGACGCCTGGGCGATCGGCCCCTTCGGGAACAGGTTGTACAGGAACTTGTGTCCGCCCAGTCCGGCGAATTCCTCCTCCAGCGAACGCATCAGCTGGCGCGCGTTGATGGTGCCGCCGTGGTCGGCGTAGCAGTCGCGCAGATAGCGGATGATAGCCAGATGGTCGTCGGTCAGTTCCAGCCCGTCCTTGCGCGCCATTTCGATCGCGCTGGCTTCGGTCCAGGGCTCGAGCTCCATGAGATGGCCACGGGCGGCAGGGCCTGCATCTTCCTGGCTGACGAGCTTGTTGATGTCGAGCATGATGGTCTCCTGCGGGTGTTTTGTTTTTTTATAGACCCGCCAGGAGGAAATCCAAGTGACTGACTCGTTCTCTGCGCAGTTGGCCGCGAGGGCATCACCGCAAAGCGACGCTGAAAACCGGGCCTTGCCGCGATTACCTGCCTATCGGGTCGGCGGGCGCGACGAAGCGTTCCAGGTGACGCGGGCCGTCGAGCAATCCGGCAATCTCCAGCGCGTCGAGCCGGCCCTGCAGCGCCGTTTCGAACGCCTGCCAGTCGTCGATATCCTCGTAAATTTCCACCCAGGTCGAGGCGTCGTCGCAGCGCACCAGGCGCCGCGGCTGTTTGCCGCAGTAGGGCGCGAGCGCGCGCAACAGCGCGTCGACGCGGGTGGCGGCGCGGGCCGCCTGGGCGGCATCGACCCGGTAATAGATGTAGGCGTGGCTCACCCTTGTTCGGGCAGCGCGTAGGGCAGCGGCTTCAAGGTGAGCGCGGGCCCGTCGAGCGCGCGCAGGTGCAGCGTCTGCGTGGCGACGCTTTCGATCTGCGCGACGACCAGGAGATCGTAGCCGCCGCCGGGCGCTGCTGCTGCGTTGACCACGGTGCCGCTCGCCTGGCCCTCGAGGTCGGCGCTGTAGACGGCGTCGCCGGGCGCCGCTTCGGCGTCGACGTGGGCGAGGAACATGCGGCGCTTGAGCTTGCCCAGGTACTGGCTGCGCGCGACGATTTCCTGCCCGGTGTAGCAGCCTTTCTGGAAGCTCACGCCGCCCAGCGCCTCGTAGTTGACCATCTGCGGCACGAACAGCTCCTGGGTGGCGGCGACGATCATCGGGATGCCGGCCGTGAGGCGCAGCCAGTCCCATACCGGCGCGCCGACCGGGGTGGCCGACTGGCGCAGCGTCTGCCACACCGCCGCGGCCTCGCCGGGGGCGATCGACAGCACGAACTTGTCGGCGCCTACGCGCACGACCCAGCCGTTCGACACGGCTGCAGTGCGCATCGGCGCCTCGGGCAGCGCGCCCATCGCGGCCTGCACCGCGGCGGCGGCCTGCGGGCCGGCGACCACCACGCGCACGGTTTCGTCGCTGGCGTCGCGCGCCGCTACCTTGGCGCGCAGGATGAACATCGACAGGCGCTTGAGCACGCTCGCCGTGATGTCGCCGGCGAGCTGCAGGCAGGTGTCGTCGCCTTGCCGCCACATCAGGAAATTGCCGAGCAGGCGGCCCTTGGGGTTGCACAGGCCGTTCCACTGGGCGGTGTCGGCGCGTAGAGCGCGCACGTCGTTGGTCAGCTGGCCCTGCAGGAACGTGGTGGTATCCTCGCCCCGGAAGGCGATGAGTCCGAGTTGCGAGAGATCGGCGACGACGGTGCCGAGGGCGGCCGCGCGCTCGGCGGCCGGATCGCCAAAGTGCTGCACGGCGCCGTTCTCGATCACTGCGCCTTGGGATAGCAGGAAGGTTTTCCAGGATTCGATCACGATGCGGTCCACTCAGAAAGGCTTGCCATGAAACGGGAAAGTGTACACGCGGATGCACGAGTTTGAACTCAAGCCCTCACGCCGTCTGGGGCTGTTGCTGGCGGGGATGACGGTGCTTGCGTGGGGGGCGCTGGGATTGGCGGCGCTGCCGCTGTGGGCCAGGCTGGGGCTGGGGATCGGGGTGGGCGTGCTGGCCGTGCGCGCCTGGCGCGCGGTATCGCGGCCGGGACGTCTGCGCGTGCTCGCGGATGGTCGCGTGCAGCGGCTCGACGCGACGGACGCGTGGGAGGCGCTCGCGGTGTGCGGCGACAGTTTCGTGTCGGCGGCGCTGATCGTGTTGCGCTTCCGAACGGCGGACGGGCGGGCGCATGCGCTCACGCTGCTGCCCGACAGCGCGGATGCCGACGCGCTGCGTCGGCTCAGGGTGTCGCTTCGCTGGGCATCCCGCACACGCTCGGACACAGCGTCCCCGGACGCGGGTTGAGCACGGTGTTGCCGGCGATCGGCAGCGTCTCGGGGTAGTCGCGGCTGAAGTGCAGGCCGCGGCTTTCCTGGCGCAGTTGCGCGCAGCGGATGATGAGGTCGGCGCTCTGCACCAGGTTGCGCAGCTCGATGAGGTCGTTCGAGACGCGGAAATTGCGGTAGAACTCGTCGATCTCGGCGCGCAGGAGGCGGATGCGGTGGGTGGCGCGCGCCAGCCGCTTGTTGGTGCGCACGATGCCGACGTAGTCCCACATGAAGCGGCGCAACTCGTCCCAGTTGTGCGAGATCACCACCTCCTCGTCGGGGTCGGTGACGCGCGAGGCGTCCCAGTCCGGCAGGCTGAGCGAGGGCGCCGGCGGCGTGGCGAGGATGTCGGCGGCGGCGGCGTGGCCGAAGACCAGGCATTCGAGCAGCGAATTCGACGCCAGGCGGTTGGCGCCGTGCAGGCCGGTGAAGGTCACTTCGCCGACGGCGTGCAGATTGCACAGGTCGGTGCGCGCGTTCATGTCGACGACGACCCCGCCGCAGGTGTAGTGCGCCGCCGGCACCACCGGAATCGGCTGGCGCGTGATGTCGATGCCGAGTTCGAGGCAGCGGCGGTGGATGGTCGGGAAATGCTCCTTCACGAAGTCGGCCGGCTTGTGGCTGATGTCGAGGTAGACACAGTCGATGCCGCGCTTTTTCATTTCGAAGTCGATCGCCCGCGCCACCACGTCGCGCGGCGCGAGTTCGGCGCGCTCGTCGTGATACGGCATGAAGCGGCTGCCGTCAGGCAGCAGCAGGCGGCCGCCCTCGCCGCGCACCGCTTCGCTGATGAGGAAGGACTTGGCGTGCGGGTGGTACAGGCAGGTCGGATGGAACTGCACGAACTCCAGGTTGGCCACCCGGCAGCCGGCGCGCCAGGCCATGGCGATGCCGTCACCGGTCGAGGTGTCGGGGTTGGTCGTGTAGAGATAGACCTTGCCGGCGCCGCCGGTGGCCAGCACGGTGTGGCCGGCAGCAAAGGTCTCGACCTCGCCGGTGCCCTTGTTGAGCGCATAGGCGCCATGGATCTGGCGTTCCTGGCCGCCCGCGCGCTTGCCGCTGATGAGGTCGATGGCGACGTGCTGCTCGAAGGTTTCGATGTTGGGGTGGGCGCGCACGCGGTCCAAGAGGCTCATCTGCACGGCGTGGCCGGTGGCATCCGCGGCGTGCACGACGCGGCGGCGTGAATGCCCCCCCTCGCGCGACAGGTGCAGGCCGCCGGGGGTTTGCGGGTCGGGGGTGAAGGCGACGCCGTTGGCGGCGAGCCAGGCGATCATGTCGCGCGCCTGGCTCGCGACCAGGCGGGTCACCGCCTCGTCGCACAGTCCGGCACCGGCGATGAGGGTGTCGCGCACGTGGGCTTCGACCGAGTCGCCGCTGTCGACGGCGGCGGCGATACCGCCCTGCGCCCAGTCGCTGGCGCCATCGGTCATGCGGCGCTTGGTGACGATGGCGACGCGACGCTGGTCGGCGAGCTTGAGCGCGGTAGTCAGCGCGGCGAGGCCGCTGCCAAGGATGAGAACGTCGTGTCGGTGCATGGTTCCGGCGCATGATAGCAGGCTTGGCGCGGCCGGAATCATTTGTTCCGGCTGAACTTTTTCGCGTCGGGCCGACTCTCATTTGGCGGAAGATGCGGTCACGTATACTTCGCCATAAACATAACGCAGCAGGGAGAAATGTCGGACCGCGAACTGGATCAGGTGTTGGTCGAGCGTGCCCAGCAGGGCGACAAGCGCGCGTTCGAGCTCTTGGTGAGCAAGTATCACCGCAAGCTCGGACGCCTCTTGTCGCGCATGGTGCGCGACGCCGCCGAAGTCGAGGACATCACGCAGGAAGCCTTCATCAAGGCCTATCGGGCCTTGCCGGGCTTTCGCGGCGAGAGCGCGTTCTACACCTGGCTGTACCGGATCGCCGTCAATACGGCGAAGAACTACCTGGTGGCGCACAAGCGGCAGCCGGTGTCGAGCGATGTGCAGGCCGAGGATGCGGAGAACTACGACGATGGCGATATGCTGCGCGACATCGCGACGCCGGATGCGGAACTCCAGACCAAGCAGATCGCCAAAGCAGTCAACGAGGCAGTCGACGCGCTGCCCGAGGAATTGAGGACCGCCATCACGCTGCGCGAGATCGAGGGCATGAGCTACGAGGAAATCGCGCAGATGATGGCGTGCCCGATCGGCACCGTGCGCTCACGGATTTTCCGTGCGCGCGAGGCCATCGCGGAGAAGATACGCCCGATGCTGGGCACCAGTCAGGACAAGAGGTGGTAAGCATGATCGCACGACGCAAGACCGAAGCCCCATTCCTTTCCGGCACCGGGGACCCGCAGCAGACCCTGTCCGCCATGCTCGACGGCGAGACCACCGCGGCGGAAACCGCCGACTGCCTGGCGGCCTTGAAGCGCGATCCGGGTTTGCGCCAGGACTGGTCCGACTATCACCTGATCGGTGACCTGATGCGCGGCGTGACGCCGGTGGCGGACGACTTCATGTCGCGTTTCTCGGCGCGGCTCGCCGACGAGCCGACCGTGTTGGCGCCGCATCGCAGCGTGTGGCCGCAGCGCATCGCGGCGGCCTCGTTGGCCTCGCTCGCCGTGTGGGGCGTGGTCACGCTCACCGGCTGGCAGCACGAGTCGCCCGGCGTGCCTGCGATGGCGGTGGCGCCCGGCGTCCAGACGGCCTCGCCGGGACGCGGCGAGGGCGGCGACATGAGCCACCTTGCGCCCTATCTGGTGGCGCATCAGGAGTTCGCGCCGATGGCCGTGGCCTCGCCTTACCAGCGTGCCGTCGTCGTCACGGTGGAGCCCCGGTGATGCAGGCATGGGGGTGGCGGCAGGCCTGGCTGATTGCCGGGCTTGCCGGCCTGATGCTGACGGCAGTCGAAGCGCGCGCCGATGCTGCGCTCGACTGGCTGAATCGCGCGGTCGCCGCAGCCAGGCAGCAGAACTACAGTGGCGTCTACGTCTACCATCAGGGCGAGCACGTCGAGGTGTTGCGGGTATTGCACCGCATCGATGCCAAGGGCGAACAGGAGAAGATCGAGGTGATCGATGGCGCCCCGCGCCAGTTCCTGCGCATCAACAGTGACGTTTACTGTCATCTGCAGGACGGCAGGAGCGTGCGGCTCGAACGCAACACGACGCGGCGTTTTTTCCCCGCGCTGTTGCCCGCGCAGCCTGCCAGCCTGCTCAATCACTACGAGGCGCGGCTCGGGGGGGCCGAGCGCGTGGCCGGGCGCATCTGCCAGGTGGTGACGCTTGCACCCCGTGACGACTACCGTCATGCCTACCAGCTGTGGCTCGACAAGCAGACCGGCCTGCCGCTCAAGGTGCGTACCGTCAATGGCCAGGGCGATATGGTCTCGATGTTCGTGTTCTCCGAAGTCCAGATCGGCAAGGCGCCGGATGCCCGGCTGTTCCACAACGACCTGGCGGGCAAGCGCATCCAGCAGGCCAGTCTCGATGCGCCTGCCGACATCGCCTGGAAAGTGACGCCGCCGCCGGGTTACGCGCAGGTGCAGCAGGCGGTGCGCACCCTGCCCGGGAAGAAAGCGCCGGTCACGCATCTCATCTACTCCGACGGCCTCGCCGTGCTGTCCCTGTTCATCGAACCCGTCGATCCCGAGATGCCGCGCCTGCGCGGCCTGTCGGCCGAGGGGGCCATCGGCGCCTACGCCCGCGAGGTCGATGGCCACACCGTCACGACCATGGGCGAAGTGCCGAACGTGGCGTTGATCGTGACCGGCAACTCGGTCGCGCGCAAATAGGTCTGCAACCATGCTGGAACAAACCGTCGAGGTCATCAAAACCGCACCGGACGGCATCTGGGTGCAGGCCGTCGAGCCGTCGGGCTGCGGTACCTGCGGGGGGCAGGGGTGCTCGTCGCGGCGCATCGCCGAATGGTTCCAGCGCGAGCCGCGGCTGTTCCGGGTCGATTGTGACCTTTCGCTCGCGCCGGGAGACCGGGTCGTCGTCGGCATCGCCGACGGCAGCGTGCTGTCGGGCGCCCTGCGCGCCTACGGCCTGCCGCTGGCGCTGATGCTGGCCGGCGCCCTGCTGGGACAGGCGATCCGCCCCGGCGACGGCGCGGCGCTCGCAGGCCTGATCGCGGGCGGCGTGCTTGGCTGGATGCTTGGCCGCGGCGGCCGCACGGTGCGCCCGTGCGTGCTGCGGCGGGACGAGACTACCCTGGTACATCTCAAGAAAGGACTGCCATGATGAGAGAGACTCTGGCCGCGGTTGCGCTGGTGTTTGCCTTGTCGACGCCGGCACAGGCAAAAGAAGTGGTGGATGTGGCCGACCTGGTCGAGGCCCATGGCCCCGCCGTGGTGAATATCAGCAC
>DYFW01000130.1 GCA_020725005.1 Thiobacillus denitrificans | reverse complement strand
TGAATACCATCCAGAACCGCGCCAGCGCGTCATCGGCCGCGGTCGCGTCGAACTCAACCCGCCTGACCTCGTCCACGCATCTCTACCAGGCCCTGTTCAGCCCGCTCAACTGGAGCGGCCAGTTGAAAGCCTTTCCGCTGCTGACGGGTGGCACGGTCGGCGCCGAGGTGTGGGATGCGGCAAACGGCATTCCGGCGCACGGCTCCCGCAATATCCTGACCTGGAACGGCACGGCCGGGGTGAGCTTCAATGGCGCGATCGGAAACCTCACGGCCAGCGAAGTCAGCTACCTGCGCGGCGACGCTTCCGGCGAGGTGCGCAATGGCGGCGGCTTCCGCAACCGGACCCGTACCGTTACGGTCAATGGCGTCGATACGACCGTTGCGTTCAGCCTGGGCGACATCGTCAACGCCGATCCGCACTACGTGCACGACGAAAACTTCGGCT
This sequence comes from Thiobacillus denitrificans, assembly GCA_020725005.1. Lineage (GTDB taxonomy): Bacteria > Pseudomonadota > Gammaproteobacteria > Burkholderiales > Thiobacillaceae > Thiobacillus > Thiobacillus denitrificans_G. The sequence goes on along the minus strand of DYFW01000130.1, from coordinate 6,498 downwards.
ACAACACGCTGGCGGGAACCGATGGCACGAACTATCCCGGCTTTCTCGCGAGCAAGGCCAGCCGCACCGCCGTCGTCTACGCCGCCGCCAACGATGGCATGCTGCACGCCTTCCGCGCCAGCGATGGCGTCGAGCTCTTCGCCTACGTGCCGAGCCCCGGCTGGGTGGGCACGACGCCCAAGCTGCGCCAGCTGACCCAGCCGAACTATGCCCACAAATACTTCGTCGACGGCTCGCCGACGGCCTGGGACGCCTATTCCGCCGCCTGGCCGGGCACAGGATGGAAAACCGTGTTGGCGGGTGGCCTGGGGGCGGGCGGCAAGGGCGTATACATGCTCGACGTGTCGGATCCCGGCAACTTCGGCGTCTCCAGCGTGCTGTGGGAATTCACCGGCATTACCACGACGCAACAGAACGACATGGGCCACGTGATGGGCCCGGTCACGGTCGCCCGCTTCGCCGACGGCAATTTCTGGGCGGTGTTCGGCAACGGCTACCAGAGCACCAGCGGCAAGTCGGTGCTGTTCATGGTGCGTGTGGATTCGCCGTCCACGGTGATGAGCATCGTGCTCGACAACGGGACGGGCAATGGCCTGTCGACGCCGATCCTCGTCGATCAAAACGGCGACCGCATCATCGACCTGATCTACGCCGGCGATCTCAAGGGCAACCTGTGGAAGGTCGACGTGGCCCATACCAATTCCGGGCAGTGGGATTCCGCCTTTGCCTCGGGCGGCTCGCCCGCGCCGCTGTTCCAGGCCAAGGACGCGAACGGCAATGTGCAGCCGATCACCGCGCCGCCGGAAGTCGGGCGTGCGTCGGCGCCTGCGTCCGGCCTGATGGTGTACGTCGGCACCGGCCGCTACCACGAGGTGGGCGACAACGCCACCACCAGCGTGCAGACCATGTACGGCGTCATGGACAACGGCAGCCGGCTCACCGGTTCCAATCACCGTACCTCGCTGCAACAGCAATCGATCATTTACGAAGCGGCCTCGGGGGGGCAGCGTGTGCGTGCGATGAGCGCCAATACGGTCAATTACCCGACGCAGAAGGGCTGGTATATCGATCTGCTGACGCCGCCGGCGCCGGGCACGGCCAAGGGCGAGCGCGTCATCTCCAACGCCCGCTTGTTCGGCACAAGGCTGATCTTCCAGAGCATCGTGCCATCGCTCTCGCCCTGCGACTATGGCGGCGTGAGCTGGCTGATGCAGGTGAATCCGCACACGGGCGGCAGTCCGGCGTCGGCGTCTTTCGACATCAACAACGACGGCCAGTTCAACAGCGCCGATCAGGTCAACGTCGGCGGCGGGGTGATGGCGCACGTCAGCGGCGTCGATTCCGGCGTGGGCTTGAGCGGCGGTTTCGGCGTGCCCATCAGTGCCGGCGCCACGGCCTACGTTCCCTTGTCCGGCACCGGCGGTCCGGGCGGCGGCAGCGGCACCGGGGTTCCTCCGCCGGAGGCCCTTCCCATCGCCGGTGACCTGGTCAAGCCGCGCGCGTCGTGGCGGCAGATCCAGTGAGGGAGCGAATCATGAATAAAACACAACGCGGCTTCACCCTGACCGAGCTGATGGTCGTCGTGGCGATCATCGGCATCCTGGCGTCGATCGCCTATCCGGCTTATCTGGAGTACGTGCGAAGGGCGGCGCGCGCCGATGCGAAGGCGGTGTTGATGGAGGCGGCGCAGTTCATGGAGCGCTATTTCACCACCAACAACACGTATGTGGGCGCTGCATTGCCGTCCGCTGTGTCACCCAAGGGCGCGACCGGCGCGGCGGTACGCTACAACATCGGATTTTCCGTCGGACCTACTCCGACCACGTACACGCTAGAGGCGGTACCAGCCAATGCCCAGGTGGGCGAGGCGTGCGGTACGCTGACAGTGGCGCACACCGGCGCGACGACACCCGCCGCCGGCAACTGCTGGTAAGCGGCCTGCCGCAGCAGCATGCGACCGGTCCTTCGGGGCCGGCTTTTTTGTCGGCGGCATACCGTTTGATTTGCTGCGGCGTGGCGTCGTGAAGAACCGGCTTACAGGCCCTTGGGGAGCGCGAAAGCCACGCTTTCCTTCGTGCCTTCGATGGGGTGCACGGCGCCCGCCCCCAGGGTGTGCAGCCGCTCGATCACCGCGCGAACGAGAACTTCGGGCGCCGACGCGCCCGCGGTAACCCCGACCCGCGCTTTGCCCTCAACCCACCGCGGGTCGATCTCGCCGGCGTTGTCGACCATGTAAGCCGGCACGCCCAGGTTCGCCGCGACTTCGCGCAGCCGGTTCGAGTTTGAGCTGGTCGGCGAGCCGACGACGATCACCACGTCGCACTGCGGCGCCAGCGCCTTCACCGCGTCCTGCCGGTTCTGCGTGGCGTAGCAGATGTCGTCCTTCTTCGGCCCGACGATGGCCGGGAAGCGCGCGCGCAGGGCGTCGACGACGCGCGCGGCGTCGTCGACGGAGAGCGTGGTCTGGGTGACGTAGGCGAGTTTGTCGGGGTCCGCGACTTCGAGCGTGGCGACGTCCTCGGGCGTTTCGACGAGATGCATGCCGCCCTGCGACTGCCCGAGCGTGCCCTCGACCTCGGGATGGCCCTTGTGGCCGATCATGACGATCTCGAAGCCCTTGTCGCGCATTCTGGCGACTTCGACGTGTACCTTGGTGACGAGCGGGCAGGTGGCGTCGAATACGGTGAGCCCGCGCGCGGCGGCCTCGGCGCGCACCGCCCGCGACACGCCGTGCGCGCTGAAGATCACGGTGGCGCCGGCCGGCACCTCGGCGAGTTCCTCGACGAAGATCGCGCCCTTGGCCTTGAGGTCGTTGACGACGTAGGTGTTGTGCACGACTTCGTGGCGCACGTAGATCGGCGCGCCGAACTTCTCCAGCGCGCGCTCGACGATGGCGATGGCGCGGTCGACGCCGGCGCAGAAGCCGCGGGGGTTGGCGAGCAGGATGGTGGACGTCATGACGCCTCGCTTGGGAGAATGCTTTCCACTTCGACCTCGAACTCGATCGAAAGGTCGGCGAGCGGATGGTTGAAATCGACCTTCACCGCGTCGTCGCCGACTTCGAGAATGCGGCCGGCGAGCGTCTGCCCGTTGGGCATGACGAATTCGACCAGCTGGTCGATCTCGAACCTCATGCCGGGCGGCAGGTCGGATGCCGGCACGGCCTGGACCAGTTCGGGCTGGCTGAAGCCGAAGGCCTGCTCGGGGTCGAGCAGGAAGACGTGGCGTTCGCCCGGCGCGAGATCGACCAGCCATTGTTCGAGCATCGGCGCCAGCGTGCCGTCACCGAGCGTGACGATATCGCCTTCCGGTTCGTCGAAGTTGGAAATGAGGTCGTCGCCGCCGCGCGGACGCAGCGCGTAGCGCAGGCGGACGGTGTCGCCGGGCGCGACGGTGCGCGCGTTCATGGCGCGTCCTTCGACGCGGCCGGCCCGTGGCCGCGCAGGCTGTCCCACACCAGCATCACGGCGCCGACCGAAATGGCCATGTCGGCGACGTTGAACGCCGGCCACGCGAACCCCCTGTAATGGAAATACAGGAAGTCGACGACATGACCGAGCGCCACCCGGTCGATGACGTTGCCGAGCGCGCCGCCGAGCACCAGCGCGAGCGGCAGCGCGACAGGCTCGTCGCCATGGCGATGGAGCAGGCGCACGATGACGGCGGTGGCGATGACGCCGATCGCGATGAAAAACCAGCGCTGCCAGCCGCCGGCGTCGGCCAGGAAGCTGAACGCCGCGCCGGTGTTGTGTACCCGCACCAGCGAGAAGAAGGGCAACAGGGGAATATGCTCCTGGTAGTCGAGACTCGCCGATATCCACCATTTGGTCAGGTGATCGACGACGATGATCGCGAAGGCCAGCCCCAGCCACTTGCGCATGGCGGGCGTGAAGAACTCACGCATGGCTGCGCGCCTCGCCCGCGCCGAACAAATTGCTGACGCAGCGTCCGCACAGGCCGGGATGATCGGGATCGGCATCGACGTCGGCGCGGTAGTGCCAGCAGCGTTCGCACTTCTTCGCCGCGCTCGGCGTCACCTCGACGCGGTCGGCGTCGGCCGGGACCACGCGCGCCTGCGAGGTGATGAAGACGAAGCGCAGGTCGTCGCCGAGCGGCGCGAGCAGGGCCTGCGTCTCCGGGCTGGCGTGGAAGGTGACGTCGGCCTGCAGCGAGGCGCCGATATTGCCTGCGACGCGCACCAATTCGAGTTCCTTCGACACCCGTGCGCGCACCGCGCGGATTCGCGTCCAGCGGTCGAGCAGGTCGGTTTCTCCGGCCTGCTCGGGCAGGGCGTGCCAGGTGTGCAGGAACACGGAGTCGTTTTCGCCCGCGATCTGTTCCCACACCTCCTCGCCGGTGAATGACAGGATCGGCGCCATCCAGCGCGTGAGCGCATGGGTCAAGTGATAGAGCGCGTTCTGCGCCGCGCGGCGCGCGCGGCTGTCGGCGCCGCTGGTGTAGAGGCGGTCCTTGAGGATGTCGAGGTAGAAGCCGCCGAGGTCTTCCGAGCAGAAGGTCTGCAGCTTCTGCACGATGAAGTGGAACTCGTAGGCGTCGTAGTGCGCCTTGACCTCTTCCTGCAGCTGGCGCGTCAGCGCGAGCGCGTAGCGGTCGATCTCGAGCCAGTCAGCGACCGGCAGGGCGTGCTGCCGGGGATCGAAGTCGGACAGGTTGGCGAGCAGGAATTTCAGGGTGTTGCGGATGCGGCGGTAGCTCTCGACGACGCGCTTCAGGATCTCGTCCGAGATCGACAGCTCGCCCGAATAGTCGGTCGTCGCCACCCACAGGCGCAGGATGTCGGCGCCGTACTGGTCCATCACCTTCTGCGGCGCGATGACGTTGCCCTTCGACTTGCTCATCTTGTGGCCGCGGCCATCGACGACGAAGCCGTGGGTCAGCAGGGCGTTGTAGGGCGCGCGCCCGTCGGTCGCGCAGCCGGTCAGCAAGCTTGACTGGAACCAGCCGCGATGCTGGTCCGAGCCTTCCAGATACAGGTCGGCCGGATGCGCGAGCTCGGGCCGGCGCTTCAGCACGCAGGCGTGGGTCACGCCGGAATCGAACCAGACGTCGAGCGTGTGCCCCGACTTGACGTAGTGCGCGGCGTCCTCGCCCAAGAGCTCGGCGGGGTCGAGCGCGAACCAGGCCTCGATGCCCGCGGCCTCGACGCGCTGCGCCACCGCTTCCAGCAGGTCGGGCGTCCTGGGGTGGAGCGCGCCGGTTTCCTTGTGGGTGAAGAAGGGGATCGGCACGCCCCAGTTGCGCTGGCGCGAGACGCACCAGTCGGGACGATTCCGGATCATCGCCTCCAGTCGCGCGCGCCCCCACGACGGAAAGAACTGCGTCGCATCGACCGCCGCCATCGCCTGCTCGCGTAATGATCTCTGTCCGCTGTCCGCTGTCCGCTGTCCCCTGGAATCCATCCCGATAAACCACTGCCTTGTGGCGCGGAAGATGATCGGCGTCTTGTGGCGCCAGCAGTGCGGGTAGCTGTGGGAGAGTTTTTCGTGCGCGAGGAGGGCGCCGCTGGCGTCGAGGGTCTCGACGATGAGCGGGTTCGCCTGCCAGATGCTCATGCCGCCGACCAGCGGCACGCTGGCGTAGAAGCGGCCGTCGTCATCCACCGGGTTGTCGACCTTCAGGCCGTAGCGGCTGCCAATGACGTAGTCGTCGAGGCCGTGGCCGGGCGCGGTGTGCACGGCGCCGGTGCCGGCGTCGGCCGTGACGTGGTCGCCGACGATGACCGGCACCTGGCGCGCCTGGAAGGGATGCCACAGCAGCAGGCCTTCGAGCGCCTGGCCGCGGGTGCGCGCGACGACCTCGGCGCCTTCGTTCAGGCCGTAGCGGGCCAGCGCCGCTTCACGCAGGCTTTCGGCGAGGATCAGATGGCCCTTGGCCGTCTTGACCAGCGCGTACTGGAAATCCGGGTGCAGCGCGACCGCCTGGTTGGCCGGCAGCGTCCACGGCGTCGTGGTCCAGATCACCAGCTGGATCGGTCCGTCGATCGCGGCGAGGTCGAAGCGTTTCGCGAGATCGGCGTGGTCGGCCACGGCAAAGCCGACGTCGATCGCGGGCGATACCTTGTCCTCGTATTCGACCTCGGCCTCGGCGAGCGCCGAGCCGCAGTCGACGCACCAGTGCACCGGCTTCGCGCCCTGGTAGAGGTAGCCGGCCTGCTGGATCCGGCCCAGCACGCGCAACTGTTCGGCCTCGAAGGAGAAATCCATCGTGCGGTAGGGATGCTTCCAGTCGCCCAGGACGCCGAGGCGGATGAAATCGGCCTTCTGCCGCTCGATCTGTTCGGCGGCGTAGGCGCGGCACAGTTCGCGGAATCTCGCCGGGTCGATGTTCTTGCCGTGGGCCTTCTCGACCTGCAGTTCGATCGGCAGCCCGTGGCAGTCCCAGCCCGGCACGTAGGGCGCGTCGAAGCCGGAGAGGGTCTTGGACTTGACGATGATGTCCTTGAGGATCTTGTTCACCGCGTGGCCGATGTGGATGTCG
>DYFW01000129.1 GCA_020725005.1 Thiobacillus denitrificans | reverse complement strand
ACGATGGCCATGTCCTTGTGGTGCAGCTTCACCTTGAAGCCGGGCTTGTAGTTGGCGTCGAGCATGCGCTGGCCGTGCACGTCGAGGATGCGGCTGCCGGCGAAGCCGCCCATCAGCGCCTCGCGCATCTTCACCGGGTCGACGCCGTTGCGCCGTGCCAGCAGGATGGCTTCGGCGACGCCCTCGAAGGTGAGGCCGACGACGATCTGGTTGCAGCACTTGACGACCTGCCCCGCGCCGTGGCCGCCGACGTGGACGATGTTCTTGCCGAGGATCTCGAACAGCGGGCGTACTTTTTCGAAAATCGGCGCTTCGCCGCCGACCATGATCGACAGCGTGCCTTCGCGCGCGCCGGCTTCGCCGCCGGAGACCGGCGCGTCGAGCATGTGCACGCCGCGTTCGGCGAGCGCGGCGGCGATGCGGCGGGTGGCGGCGGGCGCCACGGTACTCATGTCGACGATGATGTGGCCGGGACGGGCGCCGTGCACCAGGCCGCGGTCGCCGAGGATGATCTGTTCGACATCGGTGGTATCGGAGACGACGGTGAAGGTGATGTCGGTGGCGGCGGCGACCTCCATCGGCGTGCCCTTGCCGAGCGCGCCCATCACGAGCATGGGTTCGATGCGGTCGAAGCGGCGACCGAAAATGGTCAGCTGGTGGCCGGCGCGCAGCAGGTTTTCCGCCATGGGCCGGCCCATGATGCCACTGCCGATGAATCCGATCTTCATGATGCAAGTCCCTTCAACAACCAAAGCCAGAATGGCAGCGTAACCAATCCCGCCAGCGTTGACCAGCCCATGACCAGGCCCGCCAGGCGGGTGTCGAGACCGAAGCGGTCGGCCAGCGCGATGACCATCACCATGGTCGGCATCGCGGCTTCCAGGACCGCCGCCTCGGCAGGCTCCGACAGCGGGCCGGGCCACGCCAGCGCGAGCCCGAGCGCGAACAGCGGCATCAGCGCGAGCTTGATCGCCAGCGCCACCAGCACCGCCCGCTGCGGGCGCAGGTCGTGCCAGGGGATGGTGAGCCCGAGCACGAACAGCATCAGGGGAATCGTCGGGCTGCCGGCCCAGCGCGCGGCCTCGACCAGCGGGGCGAGATCGACGCCCGAGAGGTTGACCGCGATGCCGGCGGCGAAGCCCCACACCGGCGGCAGCCGCAGCCACATCGACAGGAAGGACGCGTGCTCGGCATGGTGGCCGCAGCGGAAGGCGATCCACACGCCGAGCGACCATACCAGCGGGGTGGTGGCGAGCATGTCGGCGAAAAAGGGGTAGCGCGCGCCGGACTCGCCGAACACCGTGGTGAGGAAGGGATAGCCGAAGAACAGCACGTTGCCGAAGCCAGACGCAAGCATGATCGCGCCGCACTGCGGACGCGTGAGGCCGCGCCCGAGCGGGGTGGCGAGCAGTGCCAGCGCGGCGAGGCCGAGGCCGAACAGGGTGGCGGCGCCGAGGATGAGCGGCACCTTGAGGATGGCCAGGTCGACCGTGGCCGCGGCGCCCGCGGCGAAGAACAGCATCGGCGCGAAGAAGTTGAGCACCAGCCGGTTGATCTCGCCGCGCAGGCCGACGATCGAAATGCCGGTCTGCCAGCGCGGCCAAATGCCGCCGGCGGCGATCAGCAGCGACAGCGGCAGCAGGGTTTTCAGCAGCAGTTGCTGCGCGAGGTCGGGGGACATGCGGCGGTGCGGGACGGGCTTTGCCGCCCATCATACCGCCACCTGCACGGGCCGGCGCGGCGCAGGCGGGGGATCAGGTACGCGAAGCGGCGCCGCGGGAATCGGCGCGCGACGCCGGCGAGGTCGATTCCAGCCAGTTCTTGATGCGGGTGGCGTCGCCGGCGCGGCCATTCTTGCCCTGGGCATCGAGCAGCACGATGATCACGTCGCGCTGGGCCACGTTCGCCTGCATCACCAGGCAATGACCGGCCTCGTTGATGAAACCGGTCTTCGACAGGCCGACCTGCCAGCCGTCGGCGCGGGTGAAACGGTTGGTGTTGTTGAACGCGACCGGGCGGTATTCGACCAGCTTCCGGCTTTTCTTGCGCACCACGACGCGCTGGGTGCCCAGCGTGTAGTGGCCCGCGGTGCTGATTTCGCGGATTTCCGGGTAGTTGCGGTAGGCGTAGTCGGCGAGCAGGGCGAGGTCGACCGCGGTCGAGCGGTTGCCGCTCGACAGGCCGGTGGGCTCGACGTAGACGGTGTCGCGCATGCCCAGCGCCAGCGCCATGCGGTTCATGTTGGCGACGAAGCGCTCGAGTCCGCCGGGGTGGCTGCGGGCAAGCGCGTGCGCGGCGCGGTTGTCCGAGGCGATGAGCGCCAAGTGCAGCAGCTGGCCGCGCGTATAGCTCGAACCGATGGCCAGCCGCGAGCCGGTGCCCTTGAGGGTGTCGCGGTCGTCGTGGGTGATGGTGATCTTCTCGTCCAGCGGCTGCCCGGCATCGAGCACCAGCATGGCTGTCATCAGCTTGGTGATCGAGGCGATCGGGGTTTGCTCGGTGGCGTTCTTTGCCAAGAGCGGCCGGCCACTGACACGGTCGTAGACCAGGACCGACTGCGAACTGAGCGCCGGGATCTCGGGATAGTCGACCGCAGCCTGCGGGGCGGGCGGCGCGGCGTCCAGCGCGTTGCTCCAGTGCAGGGACGCGCGTCCGTCAGCGGCGAAGGCGGTCGCGGTGAAGAACAGCAATCCGGTCAGTACGGCGGCTTTCATGGGCATCGGCTTCATGGGTGGGCGGCTGGAATGTAACACCATGCATGTACAACGGACATCCCCGATGTCATCTTGAACCGTGGCGAATAAAACAACAGTTCGCAAAAAGTCGGGCGCATTGGTGTCGACTCGATTGACTGTTTAGCAAAAATAAATATATATAGCAACGAGATGGGAGTGTTTTTGAATAATTTACTACAGCAATCCGTGCTAACGAACGCGGTCTGCGCCCCCGGGGTGGTGGCCGAAGCGCTCGAACATCTGATGCGGGGCGAGGCCGGACAGTCCGACCTTGCGGCCTGCCTGCGCTACGATCCGGTGCTGGCGGTGCGCCGCTGGACGCTGGGGGCCGATTTCGACCGCCGCAAACCCGATCTCTTGCGCGCCTTGCTTTTGGCTGCCCCGGTCGCCACCGGCGCGGCGCAGGCCGGCTACGCGACCCGCTGGCGACGCTCGATCACGGTGGCCCATCTGGCGCAGACCCTCGCCGCGCGCACCGGACTGGCCGATCCCGAAGCTGCCTGGCTGGCCGGGCTGGCCCACAATCTTGCCGACTACGTGGCGGCCGAGGTCGCGCCGCCGGCCCGGGTCGCCGAGTGCTTGTCCGGCATCGACGCCGATGGCTGGGTTGCGGATGCCGTGCGCTATCACGCCGAGCCGCTGGCGCGCGGTCGCCACGCGCATCCCCTGGTGCGCATCGTCCAGCTGGCTTACCAGCTGGCGAGCCGTGCCGAGGCCATCGACAGCGTCGACGTGCGGGCGGCGCTGGCCAGCGTGGACATCGGCGCGGGGGAGTCGGCCGGGCTTCTGGCCGACGCCCAGACGCGGATGCGTCAGCTCGCGGCCCGTTTCGGGCTGAACGATGCGGCGCTGCAACCGGCGGTCGGATTCGAGCGCCTGGCGCGGCTGTACGCGGTGCAGGCGGCGCAGTCCGCGCTGCACGCGCATTTCCGCACGGCGGGGGACGCGCGACACGCCTGGGGCCTGCTCATGGACGCTTTGCAGGCCCTGTTCGGCGTCACCCGGGCCTGCGTGTTCGTGTCGTCGCCGGACGGCCTGCTGCGGCCGAGCGCGTGGATCCCCGTCTCCCCCGCCCTGCATGCGCTGGCGATCGCGTCGGACGACGGCCATTCCGCGCTGGCGCGCGCGCTCGCGCGCCAGGCGCCGCAGCATTTCGCGCGCGGCCAGCACGAGGGCGCGCTGGTCGACGAGCAGGTCGCGCGCCTGCTCGGCGTGACGCATTGCCTCTGCCAGCCGCTGCCGCTGCCGGACGGCTCGACCGGCGTGCTGGTGGGGGGCGACGCCGCCGCGGACATTGCCGCCGCGCCGCTGTGGCAGTTCACTCTCGCCGAATGCTTGGAAGCATTGCGGCCGGCCACGGCGCCGGCCGCCGCGCCTGCCGTGCCCGCCGACGCCATCCCGCGCGAGCGCGTACGGCGCGCGGTGCACGAGGTGGCCAACCCGCTCACCATCATGCGCAACTACGTCAATCTGCTGTCCGAGCGGCTCGGCGCCGATTCCTCGGTGCAGCGCGATCTCGGCATCATCGGCGACGAGATCGAGCGCGTCGCGCGCATCGTGCGCGGCATCACCGCGACCGAGGAGGTCGCCGCCGCGCCTGCCCAGCTCGAGATGGTGTCGGTCAACGGCATCGTGTCCGAGCTGGTGCGCATGTCGCTCGGCACCCTGTTCGCCCCCAACAAGGTCAAGGTGCAGATCGACCTCAACCCCAACGTGCCGCCGCTGCCGCTGCAGAAGGACCTGCTCAAGCAGGTGCTATTCAATCTCGCCAAGAACGCGGTCGAGGCGATGCACGACGGCGGCCACCTCGGTTTCGCCACGCGGCTGGTCGATGCCGAAGGCCGGCAGCAGGTCGAGATCGAGATCGCGGACAGCGGCCCCGGCCTGCCGGAATCGGTGGCGGCGCATTTGTTCGAACCGGTGGCGAGCGAAAAGGGCGGCGATCACGCCGGCCTCGGGCTCGCCATCAGCCGCAGCCTGGTCGAGCGTCTGCACGGCCAGCTGAGTTGTACCAGCTCGCCACAGGGCACGCGTTTCCTGATCCGTCTCCCTGTACGGATGAACGGTGAAACCCCCCTTGCCACAACAAATCGCTACGGGACGATGTAGCCCGGGCCTATGGAGAACTCCCATGTCCAGCGAAACTTCCGACCCCATCGTGCCGCGCAGCACGGTCAGCGCCTTTCCCGTGCGACCACGCATTCTGGTGGTCGATGACGAGGCGCTGATCCGCGAAGGCCTCGAGCGCCTGCTCGACACCCGGCAGTACGAGGTGATGACGGCGGGCGGCGGCTGCGAGGCCCTGATCGCCATCGGCAAGCAGCAGTTCGACGCGATCCTGCTCGACCTCGGCATGCCCGACCTCGACGGCAACGAAGTGTTGCGTTTCGTCGCCGAGCGCAGCCCCGGCACGCCCGTGATCGTGGTCTCCGGCGACAGCACCATCGACGCCGCGATCCGCGCGCTGCGCGGCGGCGCCGCCGATTTCGTGCGCAAGCCTTACGAGCCCGAAGAACTGCTGCGCCGCATCGACAACACGCTCAGGCGGCGCCAGCTGGAAATGGAGAACAACCACATCCTGCAACGCCTGCAGCAGTCCGAGAAGTGGCACCGCTTCCTCGTCAACAGCTCGCCGGATTTCATCTACACGCTCGATTGCGAAGGCCGCTTCACCTTCGTCAACGAGCGCGTCGAGAGCCTCATCGGCTACCGCCCCGACGAACTGCTCGGCCAGCACTACAGCCTCATCATCCACGAGGACGACCTCCCTCGCGCCGAGCACGTGTTCAACGAGCGTCGCGCGGGTGACCGCAGCACGCGCAACATCGAGATCCGCCTCAAGTGCAACCCGGGCATGCGGCGGCCGCGCCTGATGACCGGACGCTGCAAGTCGGTCGAACTCACCGCGACCGGCATGTACGACGAGAACGCCGGCCCCTTCGAGCAGCGCTTCATCGGCAGCTACGGCGTGGCCAAGGACATCACCGAGCGCAAGCAGGCCGAGGAGACCGTACACTACCAGGCTTATCACGACCTGCTCACGGGGCTGCCCAACCGCGCCCTGTTCCGCGACCATCTCGGCCTCATGCTCGCGCAGGCGCGGCGCAACCAGAAACCGCTCGCGGTGCTGAGCCTCGATCTCGACCACTTCAAGGTCATCAACGATTCGCTCGGGCATACCATCGGCGACGACCTGCTGCTCGCCGTCGGCGCGCGGCTGCGCCAGTGCCTGCGCGAGGGCGACACGCTCGCGCGCCTGGGCGGCGACGAATTCGCCGTGCTGCTGCCGACCCTGGTGACGCGCAGCGACGTCGAGCACATCGGCCGCAAGATCATCCAGGTGCTGTCGAAGCCGGTGTACGTCAAGGGCCACGAGATCTACATTTCGGTGAGCATCGGCGCCTGCGTCTCGCCGGACGACGGCGACATGATCGACAGCCTGATCCGCCAGGCCGAGATCGCCATGTACCAGGCCAAGTCGCAGGGGCGCAGCCGGCTGCAGTTCTGGGAACCCGGCATGCAGGCCCCTTATTCCGACCGCATGCAGCTCGAAACCGATCTGCGTCGCGCGCTGGCGCGCAACGAGTTCATGCTGTTCTATCAGCCGCAGGTCGACGCACAGACTGGCGAAGTGCGCGGATTCGAGGCGCTCCTGCGCTGGTGGCATCCGCAGCGCGGCCTTCTGACTCCCGCCGATTTCATTCCGGTGGCCGAGGAGTCCGGCGTCATCGTGCCGATCGGCGACTGGGTACTGCGCCAGGCCGGCGCGCAGATGGCCGAGTGGCGCCGCGCGGGCCTGCCGCCGGTGCGCCTGTCGGTCAACATCTCGGCGCGCCAGCTCGAAAGCGCCGACTTCGTCGACAGCGTGATGCGCGCCCTGCAGGTGTACGCCGTCGATGGCCACCTCATCGAACTGGAGATCACCGAGAGTCTTCTGATGCGCGACTTCGAGGCCAACGCGATGAAGCTCGGCCGCCTCTCCGCGTCGGGCATCCGGCTCGCCATCGACGATTTCGGCACCGGCTACAGCTCGTTCAAGTACCTGTCGCGCTTCCCTATCCACACGCTGAAGATCGACCAGTCCTTCGTGCAGGACATCGAGCGCGAGGAAAACCAGTCCATCGTCAACGCCATGATCGCCATGGGCCGCGGCATGAACCTCAACGTCGTCGCCGAAGGCGTCGAGACCGCGGCGCAGCTCGCGCGCCTGCAGCAGATGCGTTGCCACGAAATCCAGGGGCATTACTACAGCGTTCCGCTTTCCAGCCAGGCCGCCGCCGCGCTGCTGCGCGACAGCGGACGGGG
>DYFW01000128.1 GCA_020725005.1 Thiobacillus denitrificans | reverse complement strand
CCGAAGCCGAGCAAAAAAAGGCGGCATGACCGGCGAGAAGGTACGCAAGGGCGATTCACGGTGCCAGCGCGGCAACCGCACCGGCTTCACCACCGGTGCGTGTTCGGCCGCCGCCGCCAAAGCCGCCACCCTGGGTCTGCTGACTGGCGAGGTGCCGAGCACGGTATGTGCGCGTCTGCCCAATGGCCGGGATATGCGCTTTCCCGTTATCGAGGGACAAGTCACGGGCGAAGGAATTCACCGGATCGCCCATGCCGTTATCGTCAAGGACGCCGGTGACGATCCGGATGCGACCCATGGCGCTCACTTGACCGCGAATGTTCGCATCTTGCCTCACAGGCGAAGTGAGATCGTGCTCAAGGGTGGGGTTGGCGTCGGCATCGTAACCAAGCCCGGCCTGGGACTGGAGGTCGGCGAGCCAGCAATCAATCCGGTACCACAACGCAATATCCGCGAAAACGTCGAGGCCGCGGCCGGCGAACTGCTGGCCCATGATGGCCTCGAAATCACGATCTCCGTACCCGATGGCGAGGAAAGAGCGCGCAAGACCCTGAACGCCCGCCTCGGCATCCTCGGCGGCATCTCCATCCTCGGCACCACCGGCATCGTCCGTCCCTACTCGACGGCCGCCTTCCGTGCCAGCGTGGTGCAGGCCGTCGAGGTGGCGGCGACGCAGGGGCAGACGCATGTCGTGTTCACCACCGGCGGGCGCACCGAGAAATTCGCCATGCGCGAACTGCCCGAACTCGACGAGGCCTGTTTCGTGCAGATGGGTGATTTCGTCAAAGCCGCCTTCGCCACCGCCATCAAGCGCAGGATGGCCCACGTCACCGTCGGCGCGATGGTCGGCAAGTTGACCAAAATGTGCCAGGGACTCGCGGTCACTCATGCATGGAAAGCCGAAGTCGACCGCGACATCCTGGCCGCCTCGGCGCAGGAGGTGGGCGCACCCGCCGACCTCATCGAGGAAATTCGTGCCGCCGAGACCGCGCGCTTCGCCGCCGAACGGCTGGCCGTACTCGGTTTGGCCGAGGCCTTCCACCGCCGCCTGGCCGGCAAGGCCATCCAAAGCCTGAAGACGAAATACCCCGGCAGCTACCGGCTCACTGTGCTGGTCTGCGATTTCGAAGGGCGCTTCATCTGCCGCGTCGAAGAGCACGAGGTGCCGGCGTGAGCGTGACCATCATCGGCATTCTCGACGACGGCTGGGCCGGGCTGTCCGACGCGGCGCGGCGCCGTCTCGCCAGCGCCGACTTTCTGCTCGGCGCGGCGCGCACGCTCGCCCTGGTCAGGCCGCATCTGGCCGCCGGCTGCAAAATGCGCGACATGGACGGCGCGCTGAGCAAAACCCCGGAATGGATCGAAGTCGCGCGGGCGGCAGGCCAGTCCGTCGCCGTGCTGGCGACCGGCGACCCGCTCTGCCACGGCATCGCGGCCTTCCTGCTCGGCAGGCTCGGACGCGACGGAATCGAGGTTCTGCCCGCGCCGTCGACGCTGCAAATCGCCTGCGCCCGCTGGAAAACGCCGTGGCAGGATATCGCCATCGCCTCCTGCCACAGTGCCAACGCCGGCGAATGGCGCGCTGGCGCGACGCCGGAACACGGCCTCTACCCGGTCATGCGCGCCATCGCGCAAAACCGCCGCGTCTTCGCCTTCACCAGTCCCGAAAACGATCCGGCCCGCCTGGCCCGTGCGCTGCTGGCCGCCGGTTACAGAGAGGCACGGCTGTCCGTCGCCAGTCGCCTGCTGCTGGAGGACGAAAAGGTCTGGGCCGACATCGCCGTGGCGGATGCCGCCGCCATGCAGTTTGCCGAGCCGAGCGTCGTGCTGATCGAACGCGCGACTGACGAATCGCCACGTTTTGGACTCGAAGACGATGAATACCGGCAACGCACCCCCGAAAAAGGTCTCATCACCAAGCAGGAAGCGCGCGCCCTCTCGCTGGCGAAACTGCGCCTGAAGCCGGACGCGGTCGTCTGGGACATCGGCGCCGGTTCCGGCAGCGTCGGCCTCGAAGCCGCGCGCCTCGCGCCGCAGGGCCATGTCTGGGCCATCGAGAAGAACGCGGACGATGCCGCCAACGCCCGCGCCAATGCGGCGAAATTCCGCGTCGGCAACTACACGCTGGTCGAGGGCAAGGCCCCGGCCCATCTCGACGGCTGGCCCGATCCGGATGCGGTCTTCATCGGCGGTTCGGGCGGCGAACTGGCCGAGTTGATCCGCCTGGCTCTCGACCGGCTGAAACCCGGCGGCAGGCTGGTGATGAACTTCGTCACGCTGGAAAACCTCGCCATGGGGACGGCCGCGCTCAAGGGCAGCGGCGCGGACTGGGAAGTCGTGCAACTCCAGGCCAGCCGCAGCCAACCGATTCTCGATCTGCACCGCCTGGCGGCGCAGAACCCCATTTGGATCATCACCGCAAGCAAGGATTCTTCATGACCCGTTACGGCAAACTGATCGGTGCCTCGCTCGGCCCCGGCGACCCCGAACTCATCACCCGCCGCGCCTGGGCGGCGCTGCAAGAAGGCCGAGGAAGCGTCCTATGCGCTGTCCATCGTCGAGCGCGGCGGCCTGGAGCGACCGGCCGACGCCGTCGAACTGGTGTTCCCGATGACGCGCGACGCCGAGGTTCTCGCCAAGGCCTGGGCGCGCGCCGCCGAGCAGACCGTCGCGCTGCTCGCCGAGGGGCGCGAT
Organism: Thiobacillus denitrificans; assembly: GCA_020725005.1. Classification (GTDB taxonomy): domain Bacteria; phylum Pseudomonadota; class Gammaproteobacteria; order Burkholderiales; family Thiobacillaceae; genus Thiobacillus; species Thiobacillus denitrificans_G. The sequence continues at coordinate 4,575 of DYFW01000128.1, read as the reverse complement.
CTGGTGTTCCTCGTCGAAGGCGACGCCTCGACCTTCGCCACTTTCGGCCACCTGGCGCGCGTGGTGCGCGAGCTGGCGCCCGAGGTGGCGGTCGACACCATTTCCGGCGTCTCATCCTTCGCCGCTGCCGCCGCTGCCGCCGGCGTCACGCTGGCCGAGGAGGACGAGACCTTCGCCATCATCCCGGCCGCCTACGGGGTAGAGGTCATCGACCATCTGCTCGACGAATTCGACACGCTGGCGCTGATGAAAGTCAAGCCGCTGATGGACGAAGTGATCGACTTGCTGGAGCAGCGCGAACTGCTGGCGACCTCGGTGTTCATCGAAAAGGTCGGCGCACCGGACGAGCGCATCGTGCGCGATGTCACCACTCTGAAAGGCGAGGCGGTGAACTACCTGTCGCTGCTGCTGGTGCAGAACCCCAAGCGCGAACGCGGCGAATTGCGCCGCGGCTGCCGCAAGCGCAAGGAGGCGGTGGCGTGAGAGTCGCCGCCATTGCTGTAGTGGCGATTACCCGCCATGGCATCGCGCTGGCCGGTCGCATCGTCGCCGCGCTACCCGGCGCGCAACTGTTCGCGCCGGAGAAGTTCCGCGCGGAGGCCGAAGCCGCCGCGCCCGGCGGCGCCCATTGCTATGAAGGCAAGGTGGGCTCTCAGGTGACGGCGCTGTTCGCCGCTTTCGACGGCATCGTCTGCATCGTTTCGCTCGGCGCCGTGGTGCGGCTGATCGCGCCGCATCTCAAGGACAAGGAAAGCGACCCGGCGGTGGTCGTGGTCCATCTCGGCGGCGCCAATGCCCTGGCCGGCCATCTGGCGACGGCGCTCGGCGCGACGCCGGTGCTGACCACCGCTTCGGATGCGCGCGCCAGCATCGCCGTCGATTTGCTCGGTCGGGAACTCGGCTGGCGCATCGAGGCGACGCATGACGCCATCGTGCATTGCAGCGCGGCGATGGTGAACGACGACCCCGTCGCGCTAGTGCAGGAGGCCGGTGGTGCCGATTGGTGGCCGAACCACGCCAACGGGCGCAGCGGGCCATTGCCGGCGAATGTGGCGCTGTTCGAGCGCCTGGAGGATGTCGCTCCCGACCGCTTCGCCGCCGTGCTGTGGATCGCCGCCCGCGCGATGCCCGCCGAATTCGCCGCCCGGCTGACGGGGCGCTGCGTGGTGTACCGGCCTTGAATATCGCGCTGGGTGTCGGTTGCGATCGCGGGACGCCGGCTACAACCGTCGCGCAGTGCATTGCCGAGGCGCTCGACGCCTGCGGCGCGACTGCCGCCGACGTGCATGCCGTCGCCTCCATCGACCTCAAGGCCGACGAGGCCGGCTTGATCGAGGCGACGCGGGCGCAGGGCTGGACAGTGCGTTTCTATCCGGCCGCCGCGCTGGCGTCCGTGCCCGTTCCCAACCCGTCGGAAACCGTGCGCAAATACACCGGCACGCCGTCGGTCGCCGAAGCCGCCGCGCTGCTGGCCGCCGGCGCCGACATGAGCCAGCTGCTCATCGAAAAACACAAGCGGCGCGGCCCGGACGGCCGCAACGCCACCGTCTCCATCGCAAGGATCTCCCCATGACCGGAAAAATCATGCTCGTCGGCCTCGGCCCGGGCAACCACGACCACCTGACGGCGCGCGCGCGCGCCGCCATCGCCGAAGCCGATACCGTGATCGGCTATGTCACCTACATCCGCCTCGTTACCGAGCTGCTCGACGGCAAGGAGGTCATCAAAAAAGGCATGACCGAGGAACTCGATCGCGCCGTCGAGGCGCTGGAGCGTGCGCGGCAGGGACGCAAGGTCGCACTGATTTCCTCCGGCGACGCCGGCGTCTATGGCATGGCCGGGCCGACCTTCGAGGTGCTGTTCCAGGCCGGCTGGACGCCCGATTCGGACATCGAAGTCGAGATCGTGCCCGGCGCTTCGGCGCTCAACAGCTGCGCGGCGCTGGTCGGCGCGCCACTGACGCACGATTTCTGCGCGATCTCGCTCTCCGACCTGCTGACGCCATGGCCGGTCATCGCGCGCCGCCTCGACGCCGCCGCCGCCGCCGACTTCGTCGTCGCCCTCTACAACCCGAAGAGCGGCCGGCGCACCGCGCAGATCGTCGAGGCGCAACGCCTGTTCCTGCGCCACCGCGATCCGGCCACGCCGGTGGCCGTCGTGAAATCCGCTTACCGGCCGAAACAACGCATCGAATTCACCACGCTCGACCAGATGGCAGAGGCCGAGATCGGCATGCTCTCCACCGTGCTGATCGGCAACTCGAATACCTACATCCGTAACGGCCTGATGGTGACGCCGCGCGGCTATGCCGGCAAATACGACGACGCGGGAACGGTGCGGGACGGCGAGCGGGCCGGGCATTCGCTGTCCTCCGGCCTCGATGGCTGGCGGGCGGAAATCCTGGCAAGCGGCAAGAGCGCCGCCGAACTGGCGCGCGAGCACCGCCTGCCGGTCGACTACATCAAGGTGGTGTTGGCGTCCTGATGGCCTCCTGCCCCGCACGCCTCGTTGCTACGTCGGCATCAAGCCAGCGCAAGACCACGGTGGTCACCGCGCTCGCGGGCGGAACGCCCCGCTCACTGCAAGCCACATACACTGCTACTTTCCTTCAACTACGCAGGCAGTGGCACGGCTGTTCGGCTAGAATCGACGCCGACGTCAGCATCCAGGAACACGGTGCGAATCCGTGGCGGGCCCGCCGCTGTAATCGGGGACGGCTGCCGCAGGGCCGACATGGTCGGCCGGCCACTGTCGGGAATCATTTCGGCGGGAAGGCGCGGCAAAACCGGATAATCCGAGAGCCAGAAAACCTGCTGAAGTCATGTGTAGAAACCTATGGCAAGGGTTTCGTCGCCGCGCTTGCCGCGCGGCGACGAAACCCTTTTTCTTTTCCGGAACCGAGGAGAGTTTCCATGTCGCAAACCACCCAGGCGCAACAATCCCAGACCGTCCCCGCCACGCTGCAACCCGACGTCCAGCCGGCGGTAATCGCCACGCGCCAGCGCTGCGAGGCCGACGGCGTCGGTCTGTCGCACTACATCCTGATGGACCGGAAGCCGGCACAATGAATGGCCCCGTTCCTGCCCACCTCGGCTGCTACGCCAACAGTGGCGGCGGACCGTCGCTGCTGCCGCTCGACATCGGCCACGCCGACTATCTCGCACTCACCGATCCCACCACCGCTTTCTGGGCCCTGGTGAAGAAGGATCGTCTGGCCGAGACCCTGGCCGGCGGTCCACTACTCGACCAGTACCGCGTCCAGGCCGCCGAATTCGCGCGCGAACTGCACGGGCTGCGCTTCGAGCTCAAGCCCTCGGCCGTCTATGTCAATCCGACCGAGCGCTGCAACCTCGATTGCAGCTACTGCTACATCCCGCGCGAAATGCGCCGCAGTGGCGACCACATGCCGACGGAGCGGCTGCTAGACGCGCTGACGCGCCTCAAGGACTACTTCGCCACGGTCATGCCGGCCGGGCGCAAGCCGCGCATCATCTTCCACGGCGCCGAGCCGCTGATGAATCGTGACGCGCTGTTCGCCGCCATCGACGCCTTCCGCGACGACTACCTGTTCGGTGTGCAGACAAACGCCACGCTGCTCGATGCTGCCGCACTCGACTTCCTCACCGCGCGCGGTATCTCGATCGGCCTGTCGCTCGACGGGCCGACGGCCGACGTCACCGACGTGACGCGCTTGAGCTTCGGCGGCAAGAGCGTACATGACAAGGTGCTTGACACCATGGACCGTCTGCGCGACTACGATGCCTGGAGTGTGATCGCCACCTGCACGGCAAAGAACCTCGGACAGCTAGTGCCACTCGTAGAACTCTTCCATGCGCGCGAGGTACCGACCTGCATGCTCAACGCAGTGCGCTGCACCCTGGTGGGCGGGCGCGAGGTGAAGCCGGACGACGCTGCGCTCGCCGAAAACTTCATCGCCGCCCTTGAACGCAGCCACGCGCTATTCCTGGAAAGCGGGCGCAAGCTCGTCATCGCCAACTTCGCCAACGTCCTGCTGGCGATCCTCGCGCCGACGGCGCGCCGCCTGATGTGTGACATCTCGCCCTGCGGCGGCGGCCGCGCTTTCTTCGCCTTGGCGCCGGACGGCGGCCTGTTCCCCTGTAGCGAGTTCATCGGCCTGCCGGCCTTTAACGGCGGCAACCTGTTCGAACAGCCGGTGGCGGACATCCTCGCCAGCCAGGCCTTCACCAAGGTCACCAGCCGTGACGTCGACAAGTTCGCCCCCTGCGCGACTTGCGCGATCCGCCATTTCTGCGGCGCGCCCTGCCCGGCCGAGGCGCACGAAATGAACGGCAGCATGGAGAAAGTCGGCGCCTTCTGCGGCTTCTACGAGGAGCAGGTACGCTACGCGCTGCGCCTGGTAGCCGACGGCAAGGCCGGCGACTTTCTCTGGGACGGCTGGGACGCCGGCGTCGAAACCAGCTTCAGTGTGAACCTGCAATGACCACCGCGCGCCGCATCATCTGCTGCCGCCTGCTGCTCGATATGGACGCCGTCTCGGTCGGCCGCGGCGCGCCGCCGGAACTCGTCGCCGCCGCCGACACCGTCACCGACATG
>DYFW01000003.1 GCA_020725005.1 Thiobacillus denitrificans | reverse complement strand
CGGGCAGGCGCAGGAAGGCCTCGAACGGCCCCATCACGCCCATGGCTTCCATCTTGGGCCCGACGAACTTGAGGCGGCCGAACATCATGGCGCGCATCGGCCCGTATTCACCGGCGCCCATCTCGTTCCAGCGTTCGGTGGTCGCATGCATCACGTAATCGACCGACGGATCCAGGTTCTTGTTCTGCACGGCACCGCCGTAGACGCACATGGCCTTACCGTCCTTGGCCGCGATGCGCAGCTCGGTCTGGGTCTGCTCGCCGCAGTCGGTGCGGTAGAGATGGATGATCTTGTAGCCGCGCCCCTTGTCGTTCTTGATCCAGCTGTCAGCCAGGCCTTCGGTCAGGGTGGCGTCCTTGTTCCAGGCGTCGCAGGCCTGCGCGGTCCATTCGGCGGACATCATGGCAGGTGCCGCGTGCGCGGTGGTGGCGAAGGCTGCCAGGGCAGCCAGCGCGATGGTCGTGAATTTCATTGAGTGCCTCCTCGGTTTAATAAATTTGAAACCCGTGTTGGTATACACGTACCAGCTTTGCGGGAGGCTGCACGATAGTCGCGCCCTATGCGCTTGTCAATGCGGCCAGCGGACTGTTTCGCAGCCCCGCGGGAGGGGGAATCGCGCAGCAGGGCGCGAGCGGGCAAGGTGTCTCGTCAGGGCCGGGCCAAGCTTGCCTCGACGAGCTCGATGCGGCGCGCGAGCCGCGCCTGCTCGACCACGTCGCCGCGGGCGAGAGCCTGTTCGTGTTGCAGTTTCAGGTAGGTCAGCAGGGGCTGGCGCCAGCCTTGGGACGAGGCGGTTTCGGTGGCCAAATCCAGCGTCGCGGCGCCGGCTTCGCGGCGCAGCACCAGCAGGCTGGCGTCGAGCAGGCGGGCGAGCGGGTCGTCGATGCGGGCGAGCGCGGCCGGGCGCTGGCCGGCAGGCACGCGCAGCAACTCACGATGGTGCGCGGGGAGCAGCGCGGGATCGACGCCGTCCCAGCGCAGGGTGAGGAAGCGGTAATAGGCGTCGTCGGCCGCGACCGGCTGCAGCGACGCCAGCTCGGCGTACTCGGCGCAGGGGTCGTCGATCAGCATGGCACGGCGGGTGGCGCAGCGCAGCAGCCACAGGCGCGCGGTCTCGGCGACGCGGCCGGCGCCGCCGGTCGCTGCGACGGCCTGCTGGAAATAGCGCTCGGCCAGCGTGTTCTCGCCGCGCAGGGCATGCTTCTGGTAGCGCGCGACGAGATCGGCGGCGTCGGTCTTCCAGTCCGGCGGCGGCGGGCCGCCGCTGCCGCAGGCAGCGAGCAGCAGGGCGGCGAGTGCGAGCAGCGTGGTTTTCATGGCAGTTTCACCTCGGGGTCGCGCGCGAACGGCCATTTCTTGTTGATCTCGTTGACCAGGGCGTTGGCGCGGCGCACGGCTTCGTCGATCTCGGTGCGCAGCGCGGCGAGATCCTGGGTGCCGTCCTTGACGTTGGCGGAGATTTCTACCGCATGGGTCATCAGGGCATCGGCTTTTTTCAGGCTGGATTGCGCATCGCCGAGCATCAACCGTACCTGGGCCAGCGATTCGCGGGTCTGCTCGGCAACGCCGTCCGGTGCGAACAGCCAGGTATCGGTTTTTGCAGCCATGCCGTCCATCTTCAGCGCGAGACCATCGAGCCGGGTGATGAGGACACGGGTCTTGTCGAGGGCGTCGGTGACTGCACGGGCTTTTTCCGGGCTGCCGAGGATGCTTTCCAGCATGCCGTATTCGCCCGTCATGCGGCCGGTCACGGTTTTCAGGTTGCCCAGCGTGGCGTGGATTTCGCCGTCCTGGCGGGTGAGATGCTCGACGTTGGCAAGGACGGCCTTGACCCGTTCGACCAGCACAGGGATTTCGCGGCTGATGTCGGAAACCTGCAGCAGCACGGTCGAACCGTCGGGCAGCGGCGGGGCGCCGAGGTCGGGCGACTCGACGCGGATGCGGGCGCCGCCGACCAGCGGCTTGTCGAGGGTGAACGTGCTGTTTTCCTTGAGCCACCGGGCGTTGCGCTCGAGAAAGCTGGCGTGGATGAGGATGCCGCCGGCCTCGTTGAGTCCCAGCGTGACGACCTGGCCGATCTCGATGCCGGAGAACACGATGGGAACGCCGGGCGCGACGTTGTCGGCGCTGGCGGCGGCGAGTTGCAGATGGAAGGTGTCCTCGAAAAAGCCGCGGGCGTGCAGCAGGTAGACGAGGAAGGCGCCGCCCAGCAGCAGCGAAGCGGCGGCGAAGAGTCCGACCTTGAAATGGAATCCGTTCATTCTGTATCGTGAACCTGCGTGTAGAGAGCCTGGTTCCAGCTGAAATCGTAGATTTCCCACGTGCCGGCAAGGTCGGCATGCGACGCCAGCCGGCGAATGAAGACCGGGTAGGGCACATCGTAAAGCATGGCGCCGGGACGGTCGATCACCAGGCGCGGGCGCTTCAGGATGAGCGCGCGCGCGAGCTTGGTGACGAAACGCTGGGCCGGCGTCATGTCGGGGTCGCGCAGCGGCGCGATTCCGGCGTGGCCGAGCCGTTGCAGCAGGTCCATGGCCTGGCGCGCCGATTCGGCCGCGCCGAGGTGGCGCTGGTAGAGCGGAATCAGCGCGATGTTGTCGAGCGCGGAGAGATTCGCGCGCAACGGCAGTTCGTGCGACACACGCGCGACATCGTCGTCGAGTGCGGCCACCGCGGCGAGTAGCATATCGCGCTCGGGAAAGGCCGTCAGATGTACTTGAGCGCTAATGACACCACCTCGATCGCCACGATGGCGAGAAATACCCGCATCATGCCGCGCAGCACCGACACGGGCACCATGAACAGCTTCTTCGGCGTCTCCAGCCCGGCGGTGACCGGAATCAGCGTCACCGCGAGCCCGAACAGCGCGCACTTGGCGATGAGCCCGGCGACGATCTGGAAGTCGAAGATCTTGGCGATGGTCTGGGTATAAGGGGCAAAACCGGCCGGCGTCAGGCCGTAGATCGCGAGATAGCCCATCAGCAGCGCAAGCAGGCCGGCGAGTCCCGACAGCGTGACGACCGAGATCACCCCGCCGATCAGGCGCGGCAGGAACTCGAACTGCATCGGCGGAACCTTGCAGTGCGCCAGCGCATCCAATTCGTTGTTCACCTGCATCAGCGCGACCTCGGTGTTGATCGCACTGCCCGAGCGCAGCGCGATGAAGAGCGCGGTGAGGAAGGGCAGAAGTTCGAGTACCAGCACGCGTATGGTCATTTCGCTGGCGAATTCGGTGAGCCCGAAGTCGCGTGCGGTGGAAAGTATGATGCTGACCATGAGCCAGGAGATCACCAGCACATAGCCGAGGTAGACGTGCAGGATCTGCACCGCGGTGAAGTAGACCTGCTTGACCACCACGTCGAATGTGGCGCGGTTCCAGGTGGCGCGGTCGAGCAGCAGGCGCCCGGCGCGGCCGAGGAAGGCGGCCATGCCATAGGCCACGGCGAACCAGCCGGTGACCTTGGCGCCGAGCGATTCGATGGAAGCCGCGAGAAAGTGCATGATGGCATCTTACCGTCATCCTCCGGGCTTGCGCCATGGCGGGACAGCCCCTACAGTTTCCGCAACGAAGGAGAGCACATGCCCATGAAACGACACTTGATAACCGCATTCGCCCTGCTGGCGTGGGGCGCAGCGGCGCACGCGGCGACCGGCACCGTGCTGCGCGACGAGAAGCTCTACAGCCAGCCCAGCGCGACAGCCAGCGTGACGGCGAACGTGGCGCGCGGCGCCAGTGTCTCCATTCAGCAGAAGCAGGGCGGCTGGCTGAAAGTCAGCACCGGCACGTCGAGCGGCTGGATCCGCCTGCTGTCGGTGCGTGCAGGCGCCGGCGGCCTGGGCGGCGCCGGGGTCGGCGACGTGATCGGCGCCGCGACGACGCGTTCCGACCCCAGCCGCGTCGTCGCGGTGGCGGGTTTGCGTGGCCTCAGCGACGAGGAACTCAAGCAGGCGAAGTTCAACGGTGAAGAACTCGCGCGCATGGAAGCGCAGGCGGTGACAGCGGCGCAGGCGCGCAACTTCGCCGGCCAGGCGGGGCTCGTTGCAACCCGGGTGCCGGCCTTGCCCGCCCCCGTACCGGCACAGCCGGCCTCGTCGTGGGAGAACCCGTGATGAAACTCAGGTATCTGGTACTGGCCGCCGCCCTGATGGCCGTCGGCGGCACCGCCACCGCGTTCGACTTCGGCAAGCTGCTCGAAGAGCGTCTCAATAAAGAGCTCAACAAGGACAAGCCGGCGCAGCAAACACCGGCGCCCGCGCCCGCGCAGGGCACGGCACCGGCACAGAATGCCGCGGCACCGGCGCCCGCTCGCCAGCGGATCGACCCTGCCCAGCTCGGTTTCGCGCTGTTCGGCGACTACTCGCTGGAAGAGGAGAACCGCATCGGCAGCCAGATCGCGGGCAACCTGCTGGGCGCGGTGCCGCTGGTGCGCGACGACAAGCTGCAGCGTTACGTCAATCTCGTCGGGAACTGGGTCGCGCAAAACAGCGGGCGCCGCGACGTGACCTGGCGTTTCGGCGTGCTCGACACCGAGGCGATCAACGCCTTCGCCGCGCCTGGCGGTTACATCTTCGTCACCAAGGGCCTGTACCGGCGCCTGAACAGCGAGGCCGAGCTCGCCGGCGTGCTCGGCCATGAGATCGCCCACGTCACCCAGAAACATCACCTCAAGGTGTTGAAAAAGAGCACGCTGATCGGGGCGCTTGGACAGGCGGCGAGCAGCCGCGTGCGCGAGAGCGACCAGGTCATCCAGAATCTGATCGGCAACGGCGCCGAGATCATGGCGCGCAGCCTCGACAAGGAAGCCGAATACGAGGCCGACCGCGTCGGCATGATCTACGCAGCGCGTGCCGGCTACGACCCGTGGGGCCTGCCGGGCGTATTGCAGGATCTCGCCGGACTGCCGGCAGGCGACGGCCGCACCAGCCTGCTGTACAAGACGCACCCGCACCCCGCCGATCGTCTCGCGCAACTGGGCGACGCCGTCGGCAACCGCCTCGACGCGGTGCGGGGCAAGGATCCGATAGACCGCTTCTACCGTCTGCGGTGAGGCGGGTGACGTCGAAATGGGCACAGGCGGCGCTGTCGATCTGGTTCGTGCTGCTGCTCGCCGCGCACGCCGGCGGGTTCCTGCCCCTCGCGCCGATACAGCGCGCCGAGGCCTGGCTGTACGACGCCTGGCTGAAGCACACCGCCCCGGCGGGTCTCGATGACCGCGTCGCCATCCTCGACATCGACGAAGCCAGCCTGAAGACCCTCGGCCGCTGGCCGTGGCGCCGCGACACCATGACGGCACTGGTCGATCAGCTGTTCGATCACTACGGTGTCGCCGCGCTCGGCTTCGACGTCGTATTCGCCGAACCCGACACCAGTTCCGGCCTCGACACCCTGCACACGTTGTCGCGGCGCGACCTCGCGGGCAACCGGGAATTCCAGGCCGCGCTCGAAAAACTCGCGCCCGAACTCGACTACGATGCGCGCTTTGCACGGGCGCTCGCGGAACGGCCGGTATCGCTCGGCTATTACTTCATTCCCGAGGGCTACGGGGATGCGCGCACCGGCATGCTGCCGTTGCCGTCTCTGCCCCCGGCGGCATTCGATCCGCTCGCCCCCGGCGTGCCGCCGGCCGGCTATGGCGCCAACCTGGCGGCGTTCCAGCGGGCCGCGCCGCTCGCCGGCTTCTTCAACATGCGCGCCGACGACGACGGCACGGCGCGTCGCATGGGGCTGGTGCAGCCCTTCGGGGGCGGCTATTACGTCTCGCTGTCGGTAGCCACGCTGCAGGCGGCGTTCGGTGGCGAGCCGGTGCTGGCGGGCGTCGCGTCGCAGTCTTTCCTTGGCTGGCAGTACCGGGCACCGTGGCTCGAAGTCGGCGGCATCCGCCTGCCGCTGAGCCAGGAGGGCGAGGTCTACGTGCCATACCGTGCCGGGGCGCCATTCCCGTATTTTTCCGCGGCCGACGTGCTCGCCGGCAAGGTGGCGCCGGCGCAGCTGGAAGGCCGCATCGTGCTGCTCGGCTCGACCGCGCCGGGGCTGGCCGACCTGCGGGTGACGCCGTTTTCCAACGCCTTTCCTGGCGTCGAGATTCACGCCCACCTGATCACGGGCATGCTCGACGGCACCGTACGCGCCACGCCGCCGTGGGCGGACGACGCGCGTCTCATCGCCGTGCTCGTGCCGGGCGCGCTGTTGATCTTGGTCCTGCTGCGCTTCGGGCCGGCGCTCGGGCTGGTGGCCACGCTCGCGCTGCTGGCGCTGCTGCTCGCCGCCTATGCCGCGGCGTGGGCACGTCACCTCGTCGTGCCGATGGCGGCGCCGATGCTCGCCGTGTTCGGTCTCTACGCTTTCAACACTGCCTGGGGATTCTTCGCCGCGACGCGCAGCAAGCGGCAGATCACCCGGCTCTTCGGCCAGTACGTGCCGCCCGAACTGGCGGCGGAAATGAGCCGGGATCCGGCGCACTACACCATGGAAGGCCAGTCGCGCGAGATGACCGTGCTGTTCTCCGACATCCGCGGCTTCACCCATTTTTCCGAGAAACTGCCGCCGACCGAGCTCGCCGAAGTGCTCAACGCCTACCTGTCGACGATGACGCGCATCGTGCAGCAGCACCAGGGCACCATCGACAAATACATCGGCGACGCCATCATGGCGTTCTGGAACGCGCCGGTCGATCTCGCCGACCACGCGACGCGCGCCGTGCAAACCGCCCTGGAGATGCAGGCCGCGCTGCCACAGCTGAACGCGGAGTTCGCCGCGCGCGGCTGGCCCGAGGTCAAGATCGGCATCGGCATCAACACCGGGCGCATGAGCGTGGGCAACATGGGCTCGGAATTCCGCATGTCCTACACCGTGATGGGCGACGCCGTGAACCTTGGCTCGCGCCTCGAGGGGATCACCAAGCAATACGGCGTCGGCATCCTCGTCACCCAGGCCACGGTCGACGCCGATCCCGTGCACGCCTTCATGAAAATCGACGACGTGCGCGTGAAGGGCAAGGAAATGCCGGTCGCGATCTACGAGCCGCTCGGCGCGAAGGACGCGCTCGACACGGCGACGCGCGAGGCGGCGCCCGAATTCGAGGCCGCCTACGCCGCGTACCAACGGCAGGACTGGGACGCCGCCGAAGCGAAACTGGCGGCGCTCAACGCACGCGCCCCGCGTCCGCTGTACGATATCTACCTCGAGCGCATCGCGCATTTCCGCGAAGTGCCGCCGCCCGCCGACTGGGACGGCGTCTTCGTCTTCACAACGAAATAATGAGCAGACTCACCGTATTGGGCTCTAGCGGCGGCATCGGCAGCGGGCGCCACACCACCTGTTTCAGGGTCGACGACGACGTGCTGATCGACGCCGGCAGCGGACTCACCACGCTCGACTACGAGGCATTGGTGAAGATCGATCATGTCTTCCTCACCCACGCCCACCTCGACCACGTGCTCGGCCTGCCGCTGCTGCTCGACAGCGTCGGAGACCTGCGCCACGGGCCGGTGACCGTGTACGCGTTGCCGGCCGTGCTCGATGTACTGGCCAATCACCTGTTCAACTGGAAGCTGTGGCCGGACTTCCGCGAAATCCCCAGCCAGGATGCGCCCTGGCTGCGCTTCGAGCCGCTCGATTTCGGCGAGGCGCTCACGCTCAAGGGCCGCACTTTCCGACCGCTGCCCGCCAATCACGTCGTCCCCGCGTGCGGGCTGCACGTCGCCACGCAGGCCGGCAGCCTCGTATTCAGCGGCGACACCACCCACTGCGACGACTTCATCCGCGCGCTCAACGCCATACCCGACCTGCGCCACCTCATCATCGAAACCTCGTTCGAGAATGCACTCGTCGAGATCGCCAGGGCATCGAAGCATCACTGGCCCGATTCGCTCGCGGCGGAGCTCGCGGCGCTGACCGTGCGGCCCGAGGTGTGGATCACCCACCTGAAGCCGGGCAACGAGGCGGTGATCATGAACGAGTTGCGCGCGGCGGCGCCGGGATGGGGGGTTGAGGCTTTGATGCAGGGGCAGGTGATCGAACTCGATTGAGTCCGAACCAGGGGCACGCCCTACGGCGCGAACCGCGCCAGCACTGCCTCGAACGCCGACGCGTCGAGCGCGTCGTAGGCTTCCCGGCTGAACAGCGTGACCGCGCCGGCCATCTCGCTCCAGCCGTAGCCGCGGCTCTGCGCGTGCAGGGCGTCGCTGTCCTGCGGCAGGCGGGGAACGCAGTGCATGCTGCCGGGGCTGTAGACGAGGTTGTAGGGCTGGTTCCTCTGGTGCAGGCGGTCGATTCCGAGCCAGGCGTCGACGGGGTCGTCGAAGCGTTCGCACGGCAGGGGATACATGGTGGGGCCGCCGTTGTGGGCGAAGCGCGCGGCCTGTACCGGCAATGGCTCGTCCTGCACGAAGCTCTGGAAATGCAGGTGGTTGACCGAGGCGCCGGCGCCCTGGCTGTTGTAGCCGAGGCAGAGGCCGGGCACGCCGGATGCCGAGCAGACATCCCAGGCCCAGGCGTGGTGTTCCGGGGTGAGGCATTGCGCCAGTTCGCGTTGCGGTTCGGGCACGGCGAGGCCGTGCAGGCGGGCGAAGGGAAACTTGTTGTAGAAGAGGCGCGCGGGCTTGCCGGCGAGTTCGCCTTCCCACAGCAGTTCGCGGGCGAGGAAGGGCTTGTTGAAATGGAAGCCGGCGCGGCTGAAGGGGCGCAGCAGGCCCTCGAAGGGCTGGCTGCTGGCGCGCGGCGGACGCAACACGCGCAACGGGTTGAAGCGTATCTGCCAGGGGCCGTCGCGGCGGCTTTGCAGGGGGACGAGACGCTCGAAGCCGATCATCGCGAGCTTGAGGAAGACGAGCACGTCGTCGTCTGGCTCGGCCAGTGTTTGGCCGCGCCGCAGGGCATCGGCGACGCGCTCGCCAAGCTCGGCATGGCGCTCGGCGAGCGCGGGTGCGAGCCGTGTCCACAGCTGCCTATCGTAGGCCGCGTTGGCGAGCGCCAGAATGTAGACGCCGAGACTGCGGTGCGCATCGAGCATGGCGGCGAGTCCGTCGGCGAAGCGGCGTTCCAGGCCGTCGAGCGAGGTGTACGGGGACGAATCCGAAGACATGCGGCGGGCGGCACGGTGGCAAAGCCCGTATGGTGCCACCGCGGCCCGGCGGCGGGCATTCAGGTTTTTTTGCGGGACCGGGGCCGGATTTATAGATCGCCGTTGGCTGCGGCGCGCATCACGTTTTCCATTTTCTCGCGTATGCCGAGCACGCTGCGGCGCAATTCCGGCGCCATGCCGGCCGCCTTGCCGGCGTGTTCGAGCCAGGTGATGTCCCAGTCGAGCATGAGCACCCAGATCGCCTTGTCGGCGTCTTCCATCACGGCAACGCGGCAGGGCATGAATACGACCAGCTCGGGAATGACCCGCAGCATCTCGCGCGCGAGCGCGATATCGCAGAAGCTCAGCACCTCGACGCGCGGCGCCTTGTCGTCGCCCAGCACGGCGCGAAAATCCTTCCAGAGCGCATGGGTGCCGACATATTTCAGGTTGAGCCGGTTGGCGCGCAGGGTCAGCGACTGCACCACGTCGTCGAAGGAGAGCCCGGCGCGGGCCTTCATCTTGAGCGCGACAGGATTGATGACCTCGCGCGGGTCCATCCGCATCATCCTTTCCTGCACCGGCATCGTGGTGTCGCGCCAGCGCTTGCGCTCTTCCGGCGTCAGCACGCGGCTCATCTGGTAGTCGCGATAGTGTAAATAACCGGTCAATTTGCGCAGAATTTTCGCGTTAAATGCAATGCAAATTGCCCGGTTAATTACACCCGCGTGGCCGGCTTTTTTTGCCTGCGTGAATCAGCCTGTGGGCGTGCAGCCGCTAGCTTGGCCTCGTCCTCGATGTAGGCGAGCCAGCCGACCACGCTGCACGCATGGCCTCGCTGTCTTGGCGAGCGCCAAGCCAGGCGAGATATTCACCAGTGTCCATGTATTCGATCACCGACGGCACGCCCGCCGTCCACAAGGCCCGGCGCAGGCGCGAGAGCAGTGCGGCATGGCTGCTGGCCGGAAGCGGTTTCATGTCCGGGCGAAAGTGCCACAGATCGGCGTCGGTGCGGTAGCGCAACAGCACCACGGTTTCAGGCGGATTTGGCTGGTCGCGATACGCCGCCAGCGCCTCGTCCACCGCGCGCTCGTATTGCGCGTCGATGCGCGCCAGCATCAACGCCACATCCTCCGGCACTGGCATGCGACCGGCCTCCCAGTATTGCACTGTGCGCAGCCGCACGCCTACCTGGTCGGCAACCCACTTGGCGCTGAGGCCAAGTGCCTCTCGCATGGTCTTGAGTTCGGCGGAGGTCATGCATCCACCCATTTTCTGACGTGGCCTTTCTGGCGCAGACGCACCGCCAGGACGGCGGTCTCCACGCTATAATCTGCCGGTGCCGCCGGCACGAAGCCAGCGACATCCTTGAGCAAGAACACGTCGATGCGAAAAAGCGCCAGGTATTCCTGGAGTTTCCCGTCGGAATCGCTCGTCCAGAGACAAGCGAACGTCTCTGGCAGTCCGTTCTTCTTGATGAATGAGACCAGCCGGCGAGCGGTATTGTAGCTATACCACTGGCGGGCAACGGGCAGCCCGCCCCTTTGGATTGCTTTGGCGCGATCGTAGTCGCGCATTGACAATTCGATACCTGGATTGAAGTTCATTTCTGCCTCCTCTTTAGGGATCGCGCCAATCGCGATCTTCATGCTCGAATTATATTTCGTATTCTACGAAATTGCAAGCCATGGAATGAGAATTTGATTGACATCCTCCACGGCCTGAAGGCCGAGGCTTGCCGCGCAACTGGTCAGATGGCGATGCCTGCGCTCCAGCCGGTTGGCGTGTAGGCAGCGAGCTTGGCTTCGTCTTCGATGTAGGCGAGCCAGCCGGTTTTCGGCTGGAAAAAAACCCATGCTGCGTCGATCCATAGAGCAATTTTACCGGCCTGGCCGGCCCAGGCGCCTGTAGGGGCGCTGCCGACGATGTAGCGATGGCCGTTGGCTGGGCTGGCGGGCGGGGTGTCGAGGGTGCGGCTGATGACGGACAGGCCGACAATGGCGCCCAGCATGACCAGATTGGCGTCCATCTCGGTTTTGTACGGGTCGCCGAGCGCCCACTTGTAGGCGAGCGGCAGGTTGGGGTGGGTGGATGCGGGCATTAGAGTCCTCCGTAGTGTTGGCCGTAGGCTACGCCGTAGCCGGCGCGGTAGACGGTGATGCGGTGCTTGCGCCAGCTGTCGAGGCCGCCGCGCGCGCTGAAAAGCTCAATGGTGAGATTCATGGACAGTCGCCCCAGCCCGGAATCGGCGATTTCCGTGGCAGACGGGTAGGTCTGGCTGGTGCCGGCGATGCCGGTATAGGTGCGTAGCAGCGCGCCGCTGCCTGGCGGGAAGCTCTCGCCGGTGATCGCCAGGGTATAGGTGGTTCCGGGTTCGGGGCCGATGTTGCCTTCGTCCTGGTGCACGATGTAGCCGGTCTGCATCAGCCGGTCGCGGTGCGCCCATGTCACGGCGATCTCTCCCGCCACGGCGAGCGGGTAGGCGGTTCCATTGATTTTTACCTTGCCAGGCGGGTAGGGCCGCCCTTGCCGACCAGCCAGCGTAACCGCCGGGCCGTTGGAAACGGGAACCTGCGCACCCACGCCGATCCCGGCAACGGGGGCGATATAGGCGTGCACAGTCTCGCCGGGCGCGCGGGTGAGGCCCTCGAAGGCGGCAAACTCTCCCACCACGATCAGCCGCCGCCCAGCCGGGTGCACTACAGGCACGGTATCGAGCACGCCGCGCGCCAGCGTGACGGTTCCAAGCGCAGTGTCGATGGCCAGCACTTCTACCGCTTCTGCGATATTGCCCGCGCTATCGAGGATGTAGCCATAATCTCCTGGAACGACCGGCGACAGGTCGAACCCGCTGCTGTACGGGATGGGGCCGGTATCGGCCGCGCTCTGCGGCAGCGCCGGCAGGATCATGGTCGGCGCGTAATCGTCGGTCGCACGCAGCACGGTCGGGGAGATGCCGTTTCCTGTGTGCAGTTGAAAGTTGAGCTGCGTGTCGCTGGCCACCACGGCAAGCGCGGCAACGAAGGTATCGGTGGCCTGGGTATAGGCCAGATCGGCCGGGCTGGAGTTGCGTGCCACCTCCCAGTAGGGCACCTCGAACAATAGCGATGCGTCCGGCGGCACTGGCGCCAGGCTGGGCGGAACGAAGCCGGTAGTGTTGTCGCCAACGCTCGCCGTGGCATCGAGCGAGAAAATGTCTTCGACAGCCTGCACCGTGATCGCGCCGTCCCCCAGCGTTCCGTATTCGACTGCCCCGACGCGCAGCACCAGCCCATGAATCTTGAGTTCTGGCCAGTTGAGCACGAACAGGTCGCCTGGAAACATCTCCCACGCGGAACGGTTGAGCCGGATCTGGATTTTTGCCAGCGGCGTCGATGCCGCGCGCAGGTCGCGCTGCGCCACGCGGGCGGCGAGTTCTTGGCGGGTGATGCCGGGGTACTCGACTTTTTTTGTCACCACGCCGCCCTGCGCCTGGATGTTCGCCAGATTCTGCACCGTCACCACGCGCGGCTTCCAGGTGGCGCTGTCGGTGTAGACCACGCTGATCTCGTTGACGGTTTCACCCCATCCGGCGCGCTGGTATTCGTCGACGGACAGGACGTTGTGCGGTCCGTACACTGGCAGCGACCCGATGTCGTAGCCGCCCCGCACCAGTTTCAGCTCGAACTGGCCGGTGCGCGGATGCTGGTAGAGCACGCCGCCGATATGGTCGAGGACGATCTGGATGAACTCACGCACCGGTGTCTGCCGCGTCCAGACGAGGTTGAGGCCGAAATCTTCATCTTGCAGGATGCTTGCCGCCTGGACCAGGCTCGGGCCGACCATCGCATCCGGAAACCCTATTCCGCCATGATAGCGCGTGAGGCACTCGTAAATGATGGCCGCCGGATTCGCGCCCCCAGATGGGGGCGCGAACCCGTCGCCAGACCACGGGCGCGGAATGCGCCTGACCCGTGGCGCCCAGGGTTTGGCGTAAGGATTGTTGGCCGCGATCATCACGCGGCGCAGGACCATCGACACCACGCCGCGAAACGCCGGAATCGCCGCGCCGAGCCGCGCTTGCAGGTAGTCATTCGGCGTCTGCGTGTTGCTGCCCATCATTACGTCCACCGCGCCACGCACGCCACCCTCGCGCCTGTCTCCGCCGAAGATGTTTGGCGCGTCGATGAAAATCTGGCCGCCGGTCGTGGCGCCAGACCACACCACGCGCTCGCCGACCTGTATCTCGGTGATCGCGTCTGCTTCCTGGCACAGCGCAAGTTGCATGCCCATGTAATAGCGATAGCCGCTGGTACTGCTTTTTTTCTTACTTCCCATGAGCCGCCTCTCTAATATGCGCGGCTATTACTGCCCTTTCCGCCATCGCATCGCCGGTGGCCAAAATGGCCGCGTCAGGCAGCCCCGCAGCGAGAAATCCCGCCCAGTCCAGCCCGTGTCTGGAGAACCATTCGCGCGCGCCCTGTGTGCACAGTTTCGCCGCGCGCACGTCGTTGACGGTCACGATCACGCCGCGCGCCTTGACGCTGCTCACTTTTTACCGCCCTTGGTCTTGATCGGCTCGGCGTACAGGTCGCCGTACCAGACCACGTTCGCGCCTGTGAGCAGCACCTCGCCGAACACCACCGGGATGGGCCGCCCTTCCTCCGCCGTCGGCACGTCGAAATCGCTGATCGACGCCGGTTTCGGCTGCGGCGGCCTGGGGGCCAGCGCCGCCTGGATCAGCGCGGAGACGACGAAGACAAGAAGTTGAACGAAGAAATTCATGATGTAACGCGCCTTCCGTTAAAAAACGCCTGTACTGAACGGATTTTTGTCGGGAATGAACGGAAACCCGCCGAAGTTATCGAGGTTTGCGAATTTGGCCGCGCACGTCTGTGCCGTGTGGTCGCAGCCCTTGTAGAGGCGCACCGCCTGCCCTGGCTCCAGCGGCAGCGGGTAGAGCAGGGTTACGATTTCCGCGTCGTTAGCGACGATCATGGCGCGCTGGCTGCCGTCGATCGTCTCCAGCCAGCCGCCGGCGTAATCGCCCGGAACCTGCGGCGGCGCGATGCCGATCTCGACGCGGTTGACCGTCGTTACCGCCGCCGACGCTGGCGCCGGCGTTATCTTGCAGCCGCTGTCGTAGAGCGCGTGCGAGCAGGTGCGCGAGTACAGCCGGCGCAGCCCGTTGCGGGCCAGCGATACCGTCACTGGCTCGCAATCGAGCTCGGCGTGGTCTGGCGCGAAGCGCGCGCCTAGCACACGCCCCATCCACAGCGTCACCGCCTCCATGTCGGCGTCGCCGTGATGCAGCCGGATCAGCGTCAAGCTCATCTCGCCGGAGGCTGGGATCGAACGGAATTCATCCAGCAGATCGATATCGGGTTGCACCCGTAACTTCAGCGCTGCGCGTGCCGGCTCTGGGCTCTGGCCGATTTCGCCGCGCTGGATCGCGCGCGCAGCGTAGCGGCCCCACTGATTCGGCGCCAATGGGGTGGAGATGGCGAAGTCGTGGGATGCGCTCGTATAGCGCCAGGCCCGCGCGCCGCGCGCGAAAAAATACAGCTCGATCGGCGCGCCGGCGGCCTGGGAGGTTTCGTTCGCGGAATACATATCAGCCTGGCAATGGGGAGAAGGCCAACTTTCCGGTGTCCCGATCCACCGGGAGCGCCCTGAACGTCAGATTGACCTCCAGCAGGCTGTCCGTGTGCCAGACCAGATCGACCGCATCGTGATCGAGCCGGCAGCGCAGCGCGCGGGTGATGCGCACGCTCGCGTCGTCGTGAGCGAGCGGGGCGCTCGTGGCCAGCGGTGCGGCCAGCAGCAGTTCGGCGGTCGTCGCGTCCCGGCTCGACACCGCAGCCGCGTCTACCCGCAGCACCGGCTGCGCCGCGCTGCGGATCAGCAGTGTGCTCGACGCGCCAAGCCACGCGGGCAGATTAGACCGGCGCACGATCAGGCGGTCGTCTCCCGGCATGGCTGTCGCGGCAAGCTCGATCCCAGACGCCTGTTCGTCCACCCACACCGCACGTTGACGGCCGCGCAGCCAGTCCACCCAGCCGCGTAGCGCGACGATCTGCGCCGCGCCGCTGGCGTACACGCGGCGCGACAAGGTCTGCGGGTTGCGCGCGCTGATGCGCCGCGACCACGCCGGCGCGGCATCCGTGTCGAACTGCTCCAGCCCGGCATCGAATTCGACGGCATGGGCCGGGCCCCAGTCGTTGCCCGGCAAGGCGCAATCGAACAGCTCGCCGGGCGGCGCGAATCCGCCATCCATCGCGTAGTCATAGGCCGGCGCGGCAACATCGATGTCCAGCACCGCATCCACGATGCGGCCCGCGTGATGATCGATCCGCGCGGCCTGCCGGATGACGCCGGCAACCGCCGGGTAAATGCGGCTCCCTGCCGATACCGGGCGCGCCAGCGGCTCTTCCAGGGACAGACCATCGCTGCCCGCGCCGATCGTCGCGTATACCCGCTGCCAGCCATTGACCGGATCGACGATCAGCGCCTCGCCCTGGCGGACGGTCAGCGCGGCATAGCCGAATCCCGTGCTGTCCGGCTCCAGCGGTTGCAGTGCGTTCACAAAAACATCGTCGCGCGCATCGATGCTGATCGCCGTCGCCATGCGCGCCGCGTCCGCCGTCACGCGGCGCGCCAGATGCGGCAGCGGGACGATCGTTTCGCGCCCCTGATTTTTCGCCATCCAGGCGAACAGCCCAAGCGCGTCGGCGTCAGTTCCAAGCGTCAATCTGATCGTGAGACGCCGGCGCGGGCGGAAGCGCAGCGCGTGGCGCTGTTCGATCGCGGCTTTCACGGCTGGAAAGACAGGCGGACCAATTGGTCCTGGCGGCGGCGGAAAGACAAAACTCATTGTCCGTCCCTCGCCGTGAGCACGTCGGTCCTGAATTCCAGGCGCTCACGGACTTCCGCCACCCAGTTGTGCTGCCACACCAGAATGTCCGGGGTGGCCGCCTCGCGCCAGATCACTTCGACCGCCTGCGCCATGATCCGCGCCAGCGGATGCGGCAGCGACAGCGCCTCGACCGCGATATGCGCGAGGCGCATATCGGGCGCTGGCCGCGCCAGCGTCTCGGTCTCCTGTCCATACAGACGTAGCGCCTGCTCGCGCGCCAGCACCTCGGCGGACTGCTGGAGCAGCCCGCGTTGCGGCGCGGCGCTGGCTAGCGTCTCGACCGCCTGCTGATCGGCGCGGGCATCCGCCATCAGGCAGCCTCGACGCCGAATTCAGCGGCGTTTACCGCGGATTCCGTCCACGCCACGTTGCCGTTCGGGTTGACCTCCCAGATCGACAGATGCGTGTTGGCCTGCAACAGCAGAGGCTCGGCCGCCGCCTGGTACACCGTTGCCCCGGACTTGACCAGGTTTCGGATGTTGGCCGCGCCCGCATCGGTCTTGCGCGCGACGCTCACCACCTGCACGCCTAGCACGCTTGGGGTGGTCATCGCCGGCAGGTCGCTGTACTGATAAGTGTCGCGCTGGCCGAGCGCGGTTGATTGCACGTAGTCGTTCAAGTCGGTTTCGTCCTCGTTGACGCGATCCCAGTTGTTGCCAGCGGGTGTTGCCGCGAGCTGCGTGTTGCTGCCGGCGCCATTCGGGCGCAGCGTGTCCACGCGCACATCGCCCAGCCAGGTGTTGTTGGTCGTGCCGCTCGCGTTGCAGAGGTAAAAATCGTCGAAATCGACCGCCAGGCTCGAAGCAAAAACCCCCGGCGCGCCGCCCAGGCCGAACGCCTTGTAATCGCCGCCGCCCTGCTGCGTGTTGCCTGTCGCGGTAAGCCAGGTGACGCCGTTGACCTTGATTTCAAGCACCCCGACCGTCGCCGAATTCAGCGCGCGCACTTCGATATAGTTCCAGACCCCGGCGGCGACCGCGTTGCCGCTCACCGTCAAGATGACGCCATTGACATCGACGGCAATCAGCCCAGCCGAATTGACCTTGACGAAGGTGCGGATGAGATTGCTGGTATCGACGATATGAAACAGCGTTGCGTCGCCTGCGAGACTTGGCAGGCGCACCGCCGCGCCCATGTACACATGCGTCTGGCTGGCCGTCAGGGTTTTGGAATAGCCGCCCTGCGTGCCGTTGATCGCCGGGATCGACAGCGCGCTCGAAATGGCGCGGCGGCCGGGGATTTTCAACGCGCCCGGATTGAGCGACGTCGCCTTGCCGAAACCCAGCGCGGGCAGAGCGTTTTCATTCAGGCTCTGCGGGTTCCACTCGAAACCATCGATGTGCAGCAGGCTCATGTCAAATCCCCAGTGATTGCCGGATCACGCCAGAATTGCGCGCGATGATGTTGGTGATGGTGCGCTCGCCGGCGGGCGTGTTGAGGTGATCGTGCGTCACGCCGGGATCGATCGCGTTGACGATGTTCAGCGCGACCGGACGCGCTGGCGCGGCCTGTGCGGCTGGCGCGGGCAGGTTGACCAGTCCGCCATCGGCGTAACCCAGCCTGGGAAACACAGGCGCGAATCCGCCGGTGGCAAAGCGTTGCAGGTTCGCCAGCGTGGCCACCCCCAGGCGGCGCACCGCCTCCTGCGGAAACACGTACTCGCCGGCGTGGACGATGCCCGCCGGCTGGTATTTTCCGCCGTCTCCGGTGTAGCCGCCGGAGGCGAAGCCAAAGAGCTTGAGCACGCCGGAAAACAGCGACCCCAGCCCGCCGCCGCCCGAGCCGCCGAACAGCCCGGACAAGGCATTGCCAAGCCCGGAAAACAGCCCGGCAAACCCGCTTTTCAGGCCATCGAACAGGCCCGTGAGCTTCTCGCGCAGGCCGCCGAACAGCCCGCCTTCTGCGTTGAGCGCCGCGCCGTCCAGCTTGAGCGGATCGCGCTGCGACACGTACACCGGGTTACCCGGCGTGCCATCCGGCCTGCCGCCCGCGCCACCGCCGAGAATCCCCGAGATGAAGCCCCCCAGCCCGCCGGTCGCCCCCGCCTGCCCGGTGGGCAGGATGCTGCCCAGAATGGATTGCGCGAGGTTTTTCCCCACCACCGCGTTGATCTCGCCCACCACCGCGCGCAGGAAACCGAGCAGCGCGTCTTTCGCCGTTGCCGCACCGCTGCCGATGTCGGCGAACAGCTTTTCGAATGCGGTGGACACCGCGCTGTTGATGCGGGTGGCCACCGAATCCACCACCACGTCGAGATCGGCCAGCCCGCTCTTGTAGCGCGCAATCTGCGCCAGCGCCTCGTCGCCGAACAGCGCCGGGTTGAGCGTGGCGAGTTCTTCCAGCTTCGCCACCAGCGCACTCGTCGTCGCCAGCGTCTCGCGCCGCGCGGCGTTGATCTGCGCCTCGGCGGCGGCCTGCGGCAATCCCAGGTCGATCTGGTTTTTCAACGCCTGCTCTTTCTCGCGCAGGGCGGCGAGCTGGGCGTCGATCTGTTTCGCCAGCGTGTCGAACCCGCCGCGCGTGCGCGCCGCCTGTGCATCGGCCAGCCCGGTGGCGGCTTCGCGCCTGAAATCTTCGAGCTTGCGGCGCGCAAGCTCGATGTCGGTGTTGAGTTTTGCTACCTCGCCGGTGGCTTTTAACGCGGCGGGCGCATCGTCCTTGCGCGTTGCCGCGGCGACAGCTTCCGCAGCCGCGTCGCGCTGGCGGGTGAGCGCCGCGATCTCTGCGGCGGCCAGCGTTTCCTGCAAGGCCACCAGCCGGGCGTAATAAGCCTCGGCGTCGATGCGCTTTGCGTCGAATGCCTCCTTGTTGAGCTCAATATCGCGGCGGATACCGTCTTCCGCCAGGCGGCCGGCCTGCGCGGCCAACGTTTCTTCCAGTTCGAGTCGCGCGGCGGCGAGGCGCTCGGCCTCGCGCCTGGCTTTGTCGCCATCATCTCTGGCTTTGCTCGACCGTCCCGGTGAATCGGTTGCTGCCGTCACGCCGCCAGCCGGCGAAACCTGCTGATTGAAAAACGCCTCTGCCTGCGCGTCCGCCGCCGCGTCGCGGTTCTTGCGCACCTGCTCCAGCAGCGCGCCTCCCACGGTGTTCCTGATCTCCTTCACCCCGCGCGCGATGCCCTTGCCGATCGCGCCCACGTAATCCGTGCCGAAAGCCTTGGCCGTGTCGTCGCGGATCGACCGCGTGAACTGCCCGAGATTGTCGCGCGTGCCGGCAAGCGCCTTAGCCACCGCGCCCCGGAAATTCCGGAACGAGAAATCGCCCGAGAGCGCTGCCTGGATGTCCTTGAACAGCCCAGCGAACAAGTCCTTGAGGCCGGTGAAATTCACCGCCACCTGCCGCGCGATCGCACCGAATGTGGTGCCGATGGCCTTTGCTGCCGCAACGAACAGGCCGATCAGTGCATTGGCCGTGCCTTTGGCCAGATCGACGAGCGCGCCGAATGTACCGCTGCCTGCCCGAAGAATCCCGGAGAATCTCTCCCCGATCCGGGCGACCGCGCCGCCCACCATGCCCACGATCAACTGCCACGCCGCGCGCACGGTTTCGGCGAGCGTCGCCTGGCCGTTGCCCAGGTCGACGAGCGCATTGCGGTTGGCAACGAACAGCCCGGTCAGCGTACCCACGGCGGTCAACACCAGCCCCACCGGCCCCAAAAACAGCCGCAACACCCCGATCAGACTGGAGAATGCGCCGCGCAGGAGCGATGTGCTTTTTGCCGCATCGGCCAGCGCGCCGCGCGCCGCCACCAGCGAGGCCGCCGCGCTCGCCACCGCCGCGCCGCGCCCCGCGCCTGTTTGTGCTTTCGCCGCCGACAGCGCCGCCGTGGTTTCGGTCACGATTTCACGCAGCCGCGCGATATGCGCCGCTTTTTCCGCCGCCCGCCGAGTGGCAATCGATTGGAGGAACGCGCCGGCAATGGCAAAAGCCGCTGCCGTCGCGACGGCCACCGTGGCCTGGATGTTCTCGGCCAGCGTTTTGACCAGCCCGGAAATCGATTGCGTCAAACCCAGAGACTCGTTGATTCGACCGAACTCGCCAACTGCCTGCGTGCGCAGATTCTGCAACGCCTGCCCCACCGTTACCGGCAAATTGGCGAAGCGCGCCTCGATCTCGTCTGCCTGATCGTTTAACGCCCGCTTGATTTCAGCCGTGGTCAGCCTGCCCTGTTCCGCAAGTTGACGCAGCGCGCCAACCGGCACGCCGAGGCCGTCGGCGATGGCCTTCGCCAATGACGGCGCTTGTTCCAGGACCGAGTTGAGTTCTTCTCCGCGCAGTATGCCCGAGGCCAGCCCCTGCTGGAGCTGGAACAGCGCCGCCTCGGCGGACGCGCCGCCGCCGTCGAGCTGCACGGCCTTGGCCAAGGTCTCGGTCAGGCGCTCGGCGTCATTCGACGCCAGCCCGGCGTTGGTGCGCAATTTGGAATATAGCCCGGCCACCGATTCCAGCGGCTGGCGCGCGGAAATCGCAATGCGGTTGACGGCGGCCTGCGACTGCGCGAAATCCGCCACGCCGTCGGCGGCATTTTTCAGGCGCGCATTGACTTGCTGATAGGCCTCGGCCAGCCGCACCGCGCCAGCCGCGCCCGCCGCCACGCGCGGCAGCACGCCGACCAGCCCGATATACAGATTGCGCATCGTGTCGAGCTGCTCGGAAATCGAGCGCACGCCATTGGCGATCTGGCGATGCGACGGCGACGCCGCCAGCCTCTCCAGCGATGCGCGCGCCTGGCCGACGACCTTGGCAAGATCGGAATTCGTTTGTATCCTGACAAATACCGTATTTCCGGCCACTTATATGCACCTCGACACAATGGGCGCGACCTTCGCCGTCGCCACGCTGCTGCTGCTGATCCCGTATGGATTCATTGCCAGCGCGTTGCTGGTCGCCTGGTGGGTGATCGCGAGCCTTGCGCGCCGGCGCTGAGTCAGCCCACGCTCTTCACCCACGCCTTCCAGCCCTTTTCGTCCGCCATTCCAGCCCGCACCGCCACCGCCGCCGCCTTGAGTTTTTCCGCCTCGATCAAAGCCAAAGCGCGGCCATAGCCGCGCACCTGGGAAAGCGTCATGTCCATCACGGAGCCGATTCCGGCGGCGCGGAATCGGGCATCGAGTTCGAACCAGCCCACTGTTTCGCCAGCGCCTCGCTGCTTGCCGTGACTTTCGGCAGCAGCCGGCGGACGAAAAAATCCACGTTCACCGTCAGCACCGCGCCAGCCAGATCGACCAGCTCGTCCAGCCCGAGATCGAGCACGAAATCGCGCTCCACCCGCGCGCCGATGGCTGCGGCATCGATGACCGCATCGGCATGATCCGCCAGCAGGCTGGCGATGTCGGCTCCCGCCGCCAGCGCCGCCGCAACCGGCTGCACCGCGCGGGAGAACGCGGCCAGCTCGCGCACGCGGATGGGCGTGATTTCCAGGCTGCGCCCGCCGGCCAGCACCATAACCGGCGCGGGGGACAGTTGATCGAGTTCGTCCATCACAAGAGGTCGATCGAGCCGAAGTTACCCAGCACCGGATCGGCCAGCGGAATGCCGGGATACAAGAGCTTGCCTTCCAGCGTCAGCACCGCCGCCTCGTCGCCCAAAAAGTTGAATTCGGAAGTCGGCGAGAACTGGATTTTCGGCAGGATCACGCGCACCTTGCTGCCGTCGGCGGTGGAAACCCCGTCGAAGCGCAGCGCCTTGACCGGCGCGGCCACCGAAAACGGCTTGATCTTGCTGTAGGCCGCGTAGGCGTAGTCCACCTTGAACGGCTGGGTGAACGAAGCGAGGTTGAGGATCACGATGCGGCCATAGTCGGCGTCGTCCACCTTGTAGTGGGTATTGGCCACCAGCGTGGCCGGCGTGCCCGCGCTGTCTTTCACCACCACGCTGGAAATCTTCGGGTGCTTGGTGTGGTAAACGCCATTTACCGTCATCGTCGGCATCGTCTCCGCGGTGACGGTCGATCCGGTCACCGCTGCCGCCGCGCCATACAGCGCCAGCGCCAGCATGTCCTTGTCGAACTGCGCCAGCTCCAGCGTGGCGTTGGCCGATTTGCTGGTTTCGTATTCCACCAGCGTGAGGCGCTGCCCGGAGCAGCTTTCCTTGATTTCCTGCGTCTCGCGGCTCATCGCCAGCTTGAGCGAGCGGTTGCCGCAGCCCACCGCCACCTCGTTGTCGATGTTGAGCGTGGTCGCGTTGAAGTCGCCGATGTAGATCGGCCCCTGGCCTGCGTAGATCATGGCTTGCTCCTTGGGGGTTTGCGCGCCGGATCAGGCGCGGTGGATGAATGCGGCAGCGTGTCCGCCGGCAATTGGTGCGCCTCGGCCACACCCAGCGCGACCAGCCACGCCGCCGCGTCGGCGTCGAGATCGAGTACAGCGCCGGGCGGGTAATCGCGCCCGGCGTGGGTGTGGGGGAGGGCGAGCCGTATCTGCATACGGCGAATCTACGCGCGCGCGGGCGGCGAAAACGGCTGAAGCGGTTCAGCTGTCAGCGGACAGCGGACAGGGGACGGCGGACAGCCGACAGCGGACAGCCGACAGCGGACAGCGGACAGCAGACAGCGGACAGTCCGCAGACAGCGGACAGGGGACAGACATCTGTCAGCCGAGAATTTCTGCCGCCCGGCCGGCAGCCAGGCAGCCCCTGGCGGTCAGATAGGCCATGCCTGCCGTGACTTCTGGCGTGGTCAAGTCGATTTCGTTACTGGTCTGGATTTTCAGCAACAGCATGGCCGCAGTCACGTCGCCAGCGCCTGAGTAGGCGAGCGAAACGATCGCGGCCATCTCCGCATCGGTAAATCGCGCGCGGAAATCCGCCACGGCAATCCGGCGAGGCGCGGGCGGTGGCGGCGGGGGCGGATAATCGAGGTAGGTCCAGGCATGACCCGTCCAGTTCGGGCGCTGCCCGGCTGGCCAGCCGGAGGCGTCCGGCGGGACGACGTCGGTCGATCTGTCCGGGATCGGGGTGTCCGACAAAAACCCATGCCAATCGTAGCTGTAGCGCATCATCTCACCCTCATGTACGCGCGCGTCACGCCAGCCGTCATGACATCCCGGTACGGCAGCACGCGCTGGCCCGCCACCGGCAGCGGAAACGAGAGCAGCTGGCCTGAACCGCTGGTCACCCACACCCGATTGGCCGCCACGAGCGGTACGTATCGCAGGGAAAACGTCGCGCCCGAGAGGCGCGCCGTCCAGGTCACGCCGTCGGGCGAGGTGAGGATGATGTCGCCAGTGCCCACCGCGCAGAACAGGCTGCCGCTCCAGGCGACGCCGAATAGAGTCTGCGTCGTGCCCGAGGTGCGCGCCGTCCAGGTCACGCCGTCGGGCGAGGTGAGGATGGTGCCGCTACCGCCCACCGCGCAGAACAGGCTGCCGCTCCAGGCGACGCCGTATAGAATCTGCGTCGTGCCCGAGGTGCGCGCCGTCCAGATCACGCCGTCGAGAGAGGTGAGGATCGTGCCGCTACCGCCCACCGCGCAGAACAGGCTGCCGCTCCAGACGACGCCGTATAGAGTCTGCGTCGTGCCCGAGGTGCGCGCCGTCCAGGTCACGCCGTCGGGCGAGGTGAGGATGGTGCCGCTACCGCCCACCGCGCAGAACAGGCTGCCGCTCCAGGCGACGCCGTATAGAATCTGCGTCGTGCCCGAGGTGCGCGCCGTCCAGGTCACGCCGTCGGGCGAGGTGAGGATGGTGCCTAAATCGCCCACCGCGCATAACAGGCTGCCGCTCCAGGCGACGCCGTAGAGGGTCGCATCCGCCTTCGTGTACCGCAGCTCGCCGAACTCGAACGCGGGGTCTGGCAGAGCGGCCAGCGCGGGGTAGGCGGCGATCGTGACGTAGCGGCCGTCCATCGGCAGCCAGTCGCCGTCCGGCGTGCCGGCGGGGAGTTCGACGACCGTGCCGGGCGGCACGCCTGGCGCGTGATCGCCGGCGCGCATCTGCTCGGTGCGGCCGTTGTAGAGCGCGAGCGGTCGAATTTCCGGCATGGGTCAGGCGAGGATCACGCCGTCTTCGATCTCGGTGGCCACCGCGGTTGCCGAAACGGCCACGCCCAGCATCTGCACCACGTTGCCGGCTGCCGCAGGCGGCGTTTCGGTCGCCGCGCCCGGCGTGGTGGACAGATACTGGCGCGCGCCGGGGGTGCGCCCCGTCACCTGGTTGTTTTGCCCCTCGAAATACACTGTGGCGTTCGCGCCGCTGGCCACGGCAGCCAGCACGAACCCGACCGCCTCCTTGCCGGATGCCGCCGCATCGGCCTTGCGCACACGCGCCGCGCCGGACACGTTATGCACATTGACCCAGTCGCCCGCGGCCAGTGCCTCGCTGGCCTGGATGACCGCCGTGTCCGCGCCGATGCCGACCGGCATGACGCTGGCATCGAGCCGCCCGGTCGCGTCGAGCGCGACGATATCGCCTGCGTTGGCCGCCCCGGCGCTGATATCGGTCGATGCCAGCTCCTGGATGCGGCCTGCGTTCATGCGCAAATATTTTTTTCCAGCCATGTCAGATCTCCTTTATGCCAGGTAAACCGCCTGGCGCGGGTTGAGTAAAATCCGCGTGGCCGAGAGCGCCACGGCGATCAGTTGCGACCAGCCAGCCGCCGGCGCGCTGTGCGACAGCATGCCGCCGGCGGCGACGAACACCGGCTGCCCCGGCGTCCACGCCCACGACGATTCGGATACCTCGCCGCCAGCCTGGATGGTGGCGGGCGCGCCGGCCACCGCCGCGCCGAGCGACAGGCCGATCACGGCGTCGGCGTGCGCGGGGTCGGCGGGGTCGGCATGTACCGCGACGCCGCCGATGGCGGCCACGACACGGTGGCCGGACACCCCGGACGCGCCTGCCGGCAGAGACAACGTGACCGCACCCCCCGAACCGGGCGGCCCGGCAGGGCCGGCCGGCCCCGGCACGCCGACCAGCGTCACCAGGCCGCTCTGGCCATCGGTTTTCTCGAGTACCGTGACCATGCTCGATCCAGCCAGCGCGGTTGTAATCTGGCTCATGGCAGCGTCACGTCCTTGAGCACACGCACCAGCACCGTCTGCGTGCTGCGGCGTTTGCCGCCTGGCCAGGTGAATTCCACGTCCAGCGAAAGCCCTTTTACCGGCCAGCTTTCGGTATCGGCATAGGCTTTGGCCAGGCTGTATTTGCCCTGCAAGGCGTCGGTCACGGCGGCGTCGAGCACCGCCACCAGCGCATCGCCGTCGCGCAGATGCGCGCGAATCGCCACGCCGGTGAGATCCACCGGCGGGCCGCCCGCGCTCTGCAACAACTGCCCCGCCAGATCGAAGCTGTCGCCGCGCTTGTGCTCGAACGCCAGCGTCATCAGGCCGCTCCCGCGCAGGGCAGGCCGGAGAGCCGCCGCACCCGCCAGCTCAAGGGAAAATACCCGAACCCGGCGTCGTAGCCGCCCGCCGGCGGCGTGGCGGGCACGAGCGGCCGGTAACCCGCCGGCGTCCAGCCGTTGAGCGCGGCGAACACGGCGTCCAGCAGTGCGCCTGCGTCGGCGCGGGCGGCCGCGCCCTGGGCGGCGGCGCGGCTGTTCCTCACCACCGCCACGGTGAACCAGTTTTCGATGACCTCTATGAGCCCGCCGGCGGCTTCCAGCCGCTCGAAGCCGCCGAATACCACATGCACGGCGGGCACCGGCTGGCTGGCGGCCTGGATGCCGTCGAGGTCGGGCGCGGCCAGCACCTTGAGGCCGGGCACGGGCACGCTGGCGATGAGCCGCGCCACGATCAGGGCTTCCACGCCGAGGAAACCGCTCACAGCCCGATCCCCTCGCGGCGTCGCGCGCCGGACACGATGCGCGCATCGCGCGTCGAAACCGGCTCGGGGGCCATGCCGAGGGTGATCTTGCCCTGGCCCAGCAGGGTTAAATATTTCATCGCCTCGTCGGCGCGTTTTGCCACGACCTCGGGCAGCGCATCCTTGTACAGCCGGGCGCGCGCAAGATCGCACACCGCGCCAACCAGCACCGGCGGCACCGTCGCCAGCGGCAGGGTGTAGCGCCCGCCCAGGTGACCATCCACCACCGCCTCGGCGTCCGCCAGCGCGCGCGCCACCACCGCCTCGTCGATGAGGCCGGGGCTGGCGGCGTCGGTGAGCTGGGTGAGTTCCAGCTCGCCGAAGCGCTCGATCAGGTTGGCCAGGGTGGCGTAGGGCATGATCAGCCGCGCTTGCGCGCGGGCTTGGCGGGCGCTTCGGTTTCAGCCGGCGCTTCGGTTTCAGCCGGCGCAACGGCAGCCGGCTCGACTTTCGTTTCCGTCTGCGGGTCGAAATCGGCGGCGTTGATCAGCACCACCCCGTCCGGATGGCCCTCGCGTTTCACCAGCAGGGTTTCCATGCGCGCTCCTCTCGTTGAAATGGCGAACCCGAAGTTTTCTCCGGGTTCGCCAATGGGTGCCTTGACTTAGCCCAACAGGGTCGCCACGTGCTCCGGGTTGGCGGCGTACACGCCCCAGGCCGCGCCGATGGTCCAGTTCATCTGGCGGAAGCCGGGGTACAGGGCTACCTCGAAGCTGATGCCGGATACCGGATCGGTCACGGTCGTGCGGTCCACCGCCTTGTCGCCGTCGGCGGGCAGGCTGGGCAGGCGGGTGGCCAGCACCAGCGCGCTGCGCGGGAAGGCCAGCATGCGCGGGCCGCCGTTGGCTACGGTGATCGCGGTGGCGGCCGCCGGAATCTCCTGCATCAGCCCGGGCGCGGCGAGCGTGATCGTGCCGCCGTCGGCCACGTTGGTGTCGCCGCTGGCCACGATGTACTTGTTCGGGTCGCCCGCGAAGCTCACCACGTCGCCTGCGACGAGGGTGCCGGTGCCGGCAGCCGCCAGCGTGATCGTGGTCGCACCCACGGCATAGCCCGCCGCATTGGTGGTCGCGCCCGCCGCCGTGCCCTTGGTGTGGGTTTTCACCTGGGCGGATTCGCGCAGCATGAAACCGTGGCGGTCGTCCAGCACGCCCTGGCGCAGAATGTTGGCGGTGCCCACCTTGTCGGCGTCGGCCTGCTTGCCGCGGATGTTCGCGCCGGCGGCGGTGTTGAGCACCAGGCTCATCTCCGACTGCGGCGCGCCGTTGTCTTGCAGGATTTTCAATACCTGCGCGGCGTCGGAGTAGTCGCCGGCGGTGCCGAAGGGCGTGGTGCCGGGCGTGCCGTAGGCGCGGCTGGCGCGGGTGTACAGGCCGGCCAGGTCGGCCTCCATCTCGTTGGTGAGCGTGCGCATCGCCTGCGCGATCTGCTTCACGCGGATGGCGCTGGCGGTGTGGCCGGCGGCCAGCGCGCGTTCCTCCTCGCCGGTCCAGCGAATCTGCACCATGCGGCTCTTGGTGATGGTGAACTGCGCCGGATCGACCGTCTGATCGCCCGCGTCCGGCACTTCCATGCCGGGCACGATGTCCACGGCGGCGGCGGTGCGGGTCTTGTAGTCCTTGATCTGCTGGCCGACGGCGGCGCGGGCCGCATCGGGGTCGAGCGTCACCGCGGGGATGAAGCCCACCAGTTCGCGCGAGACGATCTGGAAGCTCTTGTAGAAGTCCGGGATCAGCCCGGTAAGGGTATTGGCCATGCGAATGCTCCTTCAGGCTTAATCGACGAGGGTGACGCCGGCGACCGATTTCTTCATCTGGTCTTCGGCAGAAAGCGCCGCGAACTGGGCGCGGGTGAGGGTTTCACCGGCAGGCGCGGCGGGGGCGCGCCCGCCCGACTGCATCCCGGCCAGCGCGGCGATGGGATGGGCCTTGGCGCAGAAATCCTTGAGCGCGGCCAGATCGCGCTTGCCCAGGGCGACCGCCCAGTCCTTGAGGCCGGCGGCGAGCCGCCCGTCGGCCAGCGCGGCGGCGACGATGCCGTCCACCTCGCGCGCCAGCATGTCGGCGGACAGCGCGGCGAGCTGCTCTTGCAGTCTGGCGACCGACTCGACCGGCACATATTTGGCCGGGTCGGGCGCGGCGGTCTTGAGCGCGTCGATTTCGGCCTTGAGCGCATCGCGCTCGGATTTGAGCGCGGCCAGCGCGGCCAGCGCCTCGGCTTCGGTGGCGGACTCGGCCACGGCGAGCGCGGCCAGAAGGGGCTTCGGAATCATTGCTTGATCCTCCTCGGGGTAAAAGCGTTGGGTTGCGGCCAGCGCGGCCAGATCGGCCAGACCATCCAGCCCGGCCTGGTTCACCAGCGCCACGCTCACCAGATCGAGCACGCGCCCGGATTCCGGGTCGTAGCTGAACAGCGGCGAGAGATAGCGGTATTCGCGGTCGGCGATCATCGCCGCCGCGCGCGGCGTCCATTCCGGCTCGATATACAGGCCGCCGGGTTCGGCTTCGCCCGGCTCGCGCCAGGAGAGATTGGAGAACCAGCCCGCCGCCGGCACGGGAGCACGCTCGCTGGCGCGCATGGACTGGTGTTCGTAATCGATCAGCTTCTTGTCGCTGCGGGCGCGGGCGCGCGCGATCAGCGCCGCTGCGGCGGCGGCATCCAGATGCCAGCCCTCGGGCGGGGTCTGCGGGCGTCCGGAACCGTCGGCCGAGCGGAATCGCCCGGCCGGCAGGACACGCACAGCCTTGGCGGACGATCCGATCTCGAAGGAAAGCGCGGCGAAGTTCATGGCCGGAACTGTGCCCGCGCGCGCGGGCCGGAGCCGGGTGAAGCGGTTCAGCCGGTTCAGCGGACAGCGGACAGCGGACAGTCGGCAGTCGGCTGTCCGCTGCCCCGGAACCCGCGTTAGAATCGACGCTAACGCGTTAAAAAAAGTTTTCTGGTACTTGGGTATACCCCGGGTGTTTTGAACGCCTCAAAACGCCTGTTTTACGGTTTCAGCAAATACGCTTGCAGCACATCCAGGATGCTGCGCCTGTCGTCCGCCGAAATCCCGAGGAAGGGCCGCGCGGGGATGTCGCCCCACGGCGCGCGCTTGCCCAGGCTGCCCTTCTTCGCTCCGAACTGCTGCACGGCGGCGTATTTCTGCGGGCTGCCCACCAGGAGCGTCCGGCCGCCGTCCACCACCTGGTAGTTGATCGTACTGGCCAGGTTGCCGCTGTCCACCAGCGGTTTCTTGCCCAGCGCCACGCCGATGCCCCTGGCGGTGAGCTTGCCGTCGCGCTTGCCGAATACGCCCTTCGGGCGATCCTTGCTGGCGAGGTAGCGCAGCAGGGTGGTCGGGCTGTTGGGTGCCCAGCGGCTGCCGTCCGGGGCGGTACCGGTGGCAAACCGGCGTTGCGTGGAATCCGCCAGGTCTTCACCGATCTGGCGCAGGGCGGGCGAGAGGTCGCCCGCGCGGCGCGCCAGCTTTGCCAGCACGTCCAGCACTTCGCGGTCGTCTACATCGATTTGTATCAGCGCCATTTACGTTCCCATGATCTATAATCCGCAGCGCGGAAAGCGAGCATCGGCTCCTGGGTTACCCAGTTCGTTCCGGACGTTTGAAGGCCGGCGGCGCTTACCGCATCCCCGCAAGGGGCACGCCGTCCGGCGTTCCCGCCGGAGACTTAACCCACATCGACACCAGCGCCAGTGCCCGGTTGCGTTTGCCGGGACGAATTTCCCAGATCGATACCTTGCGCTCGCCGCCGGTTTCATACGTGACCCTGATCCGTTCCTTTTCGTTGCCGTACCTGTCCACATAGGGATCGGCACGCTCGATGCGCCCATCCATCAGCCATTTTCCGGCGTCCGCGTAGTCTTCCGGTATCGGCGCACGCTGACTGCTGCCGTCGAACCCGTGTGCGTTGTCGCTGTGGCGCACGCCGTCTGCCCGCAACAGGATCAAGTAATCGCGTACATCGCGCGCGACAGCGCCGTCGAGCCGGTCGCCGACAAAGCCCAGCCATACATCCTCGCGCATTTGGCGGTCGTTCAGCGCTTCGCGGGCGAATTGGGCCAGGTCGGCGCGCGTCGAAATGTACCGGGTCACATCGCGCGACAGCGCGCTGGCGATGGCGGGGGCATAGCCGATCAGCTTGTCCTGCACCAGCGTTCGCAGCGAGGTATCGACGTTCGCCCCGGGCGCGTAATCCCAGCCCTTATCGATCCCCGGCAGCCGCCCCCTGGCGTCGCGCGTGTCCCAGCCGTTGGGCGGGCGGGTGGCGTCGCCAGCTTTGGGCGCGGCGACGGCCTTGACCGAGCACCGGCAGCCCCAGCCGTTGGGCGGGAAATGCGTCTTCCAGAACGGATGATCGTGCGGCAGGGTGAGGCCCGCATCGCCCCAGGCCTTGTGCTGCGGGCGCGGGTTGGACACGAAATCCGAATGTACGTAGCGCCAGTACGGCCGTGCTTTCAGCAGCTCCGGGTCGTTCAACTGCTGCCAGCGCCCGGCGGCATAGCTGGCGAGGATATTGGTGTTGTAGATCGTGCGGGTGCGCCAGGCCAGCCCGCGCCCGCCGGTACGGCCCCGGGTGGCGCGGTCGTCGCCGGTGAAGCCGGTCCAGCCCCGGCGCTCGACGATGGCGAGGAAGTTCTTGCGGAATTCGGCCAGCGTGGTCTTGCCCGCGATGCCTGCGTCCACCGCCTGCCGCAGATCGTCCAGCAGGTCGGCCTGCATCGCGCCCGCCACCACGAAGGCGCGGTCGTGCGCGGCGCGCTCGATGTCGTCCCAGCGTTCGGTCGGCAGGTTGAGCTTTTGCCGGAAGAACGCGATCTGCTCGGCGAAGGGCAGGCGAATCGGATCAGGTTTCATCGTCCACGTCGCTCATGCCCCATAGATGCGCCGCGGCCAGTGCCTCGGTCATGGCCTCCACCAGTTGCCCGCGATCCAGTTCCGGCCAGGCAGTGAACAGCCGCTGGCGGAATTCTTCCAGGCTGTCGCTGGTATCCAGCATGGCACGCACGGTGTCGAGCCAGGCGGCGACTTCGGGCGCGGCGGCGGTGTCGAGGCGGCCGGTGAGGCGTTCGTCGAGGGTGGGGGCGGATTCGGCCTTGATCGCCAGCGCGGCGAGGGCGGCTGCACCGCGCCCCTCACCCTGCCCTCTACCGGGGGGAGAGGGGTCAACGTCCGGCATCGCTTCCGGCTCCGGCACCGCGCCAAACACCGGCTCATCGCCCGCCGCCTCCGGGATGCGCAGTTTTTCGTGCACCCACGAAACCGGTATCTTCGCCCCGCCCGCCGCCAGCGCGGGCAGCGCCTCCGAAAACAGTTTCAGGTCTTCGGCTTCGCCCAGGTCGAATTCGAAGCGCGGGCAACGGCGCAGGTTTTCCACCCCGCCACGGTTGAGCGCCGCCAGCGGGTAGACCAGGTCGCGGGTGAGGGTGGCGGCAAGCTGCCGGGCATCGGATTGCAGAATGTCGCGCCGCACTTCGGCCTGGAAGTCGGCCACGCCTGAGCCCAGGCCGGTGGATCTGGCTTCGGCGCTGAGCACCTGGCCGAGGATCAGCTTGCTCTGGCTGCGGTCGGCCCAGTCCACCATGTCGAGGTGGCGGCTGCCGCCGCTGCCGCTTCCGGTCACGCTCTGGATTTCCAGCGCCATGCCGTCCGGCATGATGGCGCGGGCGTCGCGCCCGAGCGCCGACACGGCGGCCATCAGGCTGGCTTTTTCGGCTTCGTTCGCGCCCGGCATGTATTTGCCGACGATGATTGGAAGGCCGTAGATCTCCAGAAACTCGGCGAAGTCACCGATGGAAAACGCCTTGTACATGAACGGCCACAGCGCGCCGCGCAACAGGCCAGCGCGGCCCAGGTAGCCGGTTTTCACCTTGCGCGCCACGTGCTGAATCCAGCCCATCGGGATGAGCGGCTCGAAGCTGCCGCCCTCGCCGTACAATCCGCCTGCAAGGCCGAAGGTGGTGCGGGTCTCGTCCGGCACGAACCAGGTCTGCGGGCGCGGGTGGAACTTCGGAATCCACTCGCCGCCGAGCCGCGTCCATTCCAGTTCCACGGCAGAAAACCCGTAGCCGACTGCCTCCATCAAGTGCAGGATCACGTCCTCGAAATCGTCGAGCGCGTTCTTGATCAGATCCTCCACATAGGCGGCGGTCTTTTTTTCGCGGGCCGAGGCGTCCACCGGCGGCGCGATGCGCCAGTCGAGCGTGCCCAGCGCGCCTGTGCGCTTTTCGAATTCGGCTCGCAGGTGGGCGTCGCGGTCGAGCATGTCGTCGAACAGCCGGGTCTGGTCGGCGAGATACCCGGCATCGGCGTTGCGCAGCACGGCGGCAGCGCGTTCCGGCGTGAGGCCGGCGATCTGCGAATCCACCAGGTGGCGGCGAATCGATGCGGTGCGCGCGGTTTGCGGCTCCGCCAGGTCGGCAAGGTTGACGGGCTGGCCGTGCTGGTCGAGCGTGGTCATGGCTAAAACATCCTCTTGTTTGCTCCGTGCTCGCTGCGGCGCGGCACGCTCTGGAATCCTGCGGTCGTGCCGTAGCCGGTGGCCGCCGCCATCCACAGCATGTGCAGGGCATCCGGGCCGTCGTCGTGGTCGGCGCGCGGGAAATGGCGCAGCTGGTCGATCAGCGTGGTCTGGTCTTGCCGCAGCAGGATCAGCTTGTTCGCCAGGTGCGGTTGCAGCGATTCGATGCGCAGCGCCTTGTCGGTGGACGGCGTCACGCCGCGCGCAGGCACCGGGCAGCCCGCCGCCGCCGAGCGCTTGACCAGTTCCTGTCTGAAAAACTCCTGGAACTGCACATTCTCGACCGCCCACAGGACACAGCCGTACTGGCGCTGCAAGGCGATCACCTCATCGATGATGCGATCCGGCGGGCGGCGCGCGATGCGCGCTTCGATCACGCGCAGCACGCCGGTTTCGCGGTCGAAGCCGCCGACCAGGATGGCGCTCGGGTCGCGCCCCGCGCCCGCCCGCCCCATGCTGGGATCGACCGCGCCGTAGAACACCCAGCGCGGGTCGATGTCGCCACGCCAGTAGTCGATGCAGTTGGAAAACGGCGCGCCGTCGGTACTGAGCGGGTCGTTTTGCAGTTCGCTGTCGAACGCCGCCGCGCCGTCGCGCGCGCGCAGCTTCATCAGCGCCACGAGCGGCCGCCCGGCAGGCCAGCTGACCACCGCGCCCGCGTCCATGTCTTCCCGATGCGCCGCGTAGTAGGCGTCAGCCACCGCCTCGCCGTGCTGCTTGTACAGCACCGACCATTCATCCCAGGCGGACATATTTTCCGGCCAGACCTCGATGGCCTTGAAGGTGCGCCCATGCCACAGCGGATTTTTCAACAGGCGCGATAGCACGCTGTCGTAGTGCAGCACCGTGCCGATGACGATGCAGTCGAACTTTTCGCCCGCGCCGCCGAGTTTCAATACGGCTTTTGTCAGCCATGCTTGCAGCTTGTCGCGCTGC
Organism: Thiobacillus denitrificans; assembly: GCA_020725005.1. GTDB lineage: Bacteria > Pseudomonadota > Gammaproteobacteria > Burkholderiales > Thiobacillaceae > Thiobacillus > Thiobacillus denitrificans_G. Next base: position 27,301 of record DYFW01000003.1, on the reverse strand, counting down.
TCAGGAGTGCGCACGTTTTCGTCGTTTTCCAGATCGTCGCCAATGAACAGGTCTGGGCGGTGCGGGCCGTGGCGGCGGCCCCGGATGCGCTTGCCGCTGCCGACCGCCTCGATCTTGCAGCCGTTGGCCGTCACGATCACGCCCGCCTGCCAAACCCGCCCGATGCCGCAGGCGTCCGGGTAGTCCATCGCCAGGCGCGGGTTGGCCTCGAGTTCAGCCTTGATGGCCTCCAGCATGATCGCCGCCTGGTCGAAGGCGTCCATGCCGATCATGGCGTAGCGCTTTTTGCCGGTGGCGACGCTCCACAAGACAAAAAGCTGGCTCACCAGCGTGGACTTGGCTTCGCCTCGCGGCGCGGCGATGGCCTGCGTCACAGAATCCGGGCTGGCGGCGATCTCGGGCAGGCGGGCGTAGAGCCAGTCATGCAGGCGCGAGTTTGGCTTGTTGATGTAGTGCGGAAAGTAAGTGCGTGCAAAAAACTCGAAGTCCGCTGCGGCTTTTTTAACACGCGCGGCACGGGCGGATTCATCCGCCGGAAAGCCATCCACCTCGGCCTCGATGCGGGCGCGCAGGCCAGCCGCCAGCGCGGCGAGTTCGTCGAGCGCGGTTTTTTTGGCCATGCCCTTTACCCGTACCTGGCCGTCAACGTGGGGCCGAAGCCTTCAAGCACTGCCACCAGTTCGGCTGCATGCTCCCGGTGGTTTTCCATGACGTAGTCGGCCAGCAGCCGCACCACGTCCATCGCCAGTGTAAGCTGGTTGATCTTGGGGTTGGCGCGGGCAAAACTCGCGGTCATTTTGCTGTAGCTGTCAGAGAGCATGGCCATGAGCTTGATCTTGTCCGCCGTAGCGATGTCTGGATCGTCCTCGATCTTGGGCATCAGCACCTGCGCCTGCCGCAGATAGCGGATCAGCATGGCCTCGCTGGCCTCGGCCACGCCGCGCGCGCCCACCTCGCTGGCGGTGCGCGCGCGATCCCAGTCGTCGCCCTGCTTTTTGGCGCGCGCCTTCCACTGGCGGATCACCGGCTGGGATACGCCGTGCAGCTCGGAAATGCGCGGCAGCGGCAGGCCCTCGTGGACATACGCAGTGCGCACGGCGTCGCGCACGGTTTTGCTGTGCGCCATTGGTCAGGCCCCGCCCATCCCCGTCATCGACTTGATTTTTTCGATGATGAGCGCGAGTCCCACGGAAATCAGCCCGCCGGCCAGCGCGCCATGTGCCGCAGCGCGGGTTTCCAGCTTGCCCAGGCGTTCGTCCAGGCGCTGGGTTCCATCGGCCAGGTTGCCCACCGTGTCGGTGAGCATTTCGAGTTTGCCCTTGATTTCGCCCAGCAGCAGGCTGTGTTCGTCATTGGCCATCATGCGGCTCCTTGTTGTCGAGTAATTTCATGGCCCACACCATGAGCGTGGCCCCGGCCCAGGCGAGCCAGCCCGCGAGCAGGCCCCGGATGCGTCTGTCCATGCGCTCATGCCCGCCCCGCGCGGCGCGCGGCTTCCCGCTCGCGCTGCCAGTCGTCGCGGCATTCCGCCCCGCAAAAGGTGCGTCCGCCGCCGGTGATGTCGCCGCACCAGTGGCAGTGCCCGGTATAGGGCAGGCTGGGATAGCGCTTTTTAAGCGCGTCGGCGCGCATTTCTTCCTCGCGCGCCTGGGCGCGGTCTAGCTCATCCATGCGGCTCTCCGGGCTGGGGCAGGGCGGGGGCTGGCACGGGCGGCAGCGGCAGGGCGGCAGGCGGCGCGCACAGCAGCGCCCAGCCCTGCGCGCGCATCGGGTCGGCCCCGTAGGCCCGCCGCCACGCGCCCACGGTGATGCCGTGGCACAGCATGTATTCCGCGGATTCGCGGGTATCGTCGGCGGCGCGCGCGCCGTAGGCTGCGACCTGACCCTGGGCAAGATCGAAACTGGCGCAGCCGCCCAGCAGCAGCGGCAGGATGAGGGCGAGGCGTTTCATGCGGATCTCCGATGGCGGATGGACAGGTAGCGCCCCCACTGATCGAGCTTGCCCGGGGTAAAAAAATCCAGGTGGCCGTCGAGCGGCGGCATGCCGGGGGTGTGGGCGCAGTCGATGTTGGTGATGGCGGGGTCGAATGGCCCCATCCAGCCCGCATTGCCCATGCGCCCCCAGTAGTGGCGGCGCAGCAGGCTCGCCAGCCCCACCACGGTGTCGCCGGCGTTGTAGTAGATGTCGGTGGCGGCGGCGTGGGGCAGGCGAATGTCGGCGTCCAGCGCCGGATTGATGAGGCTCACGCGCCGGGCGCGCAGGCCGTGATCGCGCATGGCCAGATACAGCACCGCCGCGCCGTTGGAGTGGCATACGTAATCCAGCGGCGGCTCGATGGCGACGCGCGCGGCCAGCCGCCGGGCGACGCCGGGGTTGGCGAAACGCGCCCACAGCGCGCCGACGAAGCCGTACTCGAACACCTCGACCTGGTGGCCGTCCAGTTCCAGATACGGTTTCAACCGCCACACGTTGGACTGCCCCTCGCGGGCGTGGATGCCGTGGACGACGACGATTCTGCGGGGGCTGCCGGGGGTATCCAGGATCATGGCGCGGACTCCTCGAATGGACGAATGACATCGGCGCGCGACGGCTCTTCAATCACGCTCGGGTAGGTCACCAGGTAATCGCCGGTGATTTCAACCTCGCAATCCTCGGCGTGCGCCACGTCCACCGCCGCGCGAACCGCGCGCGTCATGGCCAATTTGGCTGCATCCATCGCCGCCTCGGGCGAATCGGCGTGGGCGTGGCGGCGCAGGCACAGGCGCGCGCAGATCGAGGCGGTATAGTGGTCCGGCTCAGACATGCCCGGCCTCGAAAAAGGGCGTCCGTCCCGCGCAGGCGCGATAATCGGCGTCTCTCACAACAACCGACAGGACGGACATGGAAAAAACAACACACGTTGAAATACCGGGTGACAGGCTATTCACGATCAACAACCTTCAGCCCTTGCCCTGCCGGGCGGTTTTGCGTTTCGATGGCGGCACGGTCGTGCGTTTCGATCTTGCGCCCGGCGCCGGGTTTGAGATTGATCGTGGTGCCGAGCACCTCGACATCGACATGATTTACCCCGAAGAAGGTTACGACGGGCTCGCGCTCGTGAAATGACAGCCGGATCATGCCGCGCCCTCCAGCACATGCCCGGCCAGCGGCGCCATGCCGCCCGCCAGCCAGTCCGCCACGGCAAACCCGGGGCAGGATTTTTTTACATCCGGGAAATCCCGGTGCCCGAGCACCCGCGCCTGCGGGTAGCGTTTTTGCAACCCACGCACCAGATCGGCAAGCGCCGCCCACTGCTCGGGTGTGAACCGGTCGGTGCCCACCAGGCACACGCCGATGGATTTGGCGTTGAAGCCAGCCACATGCGCCCCCACCTCGGCCTCGGCGCGGCCGCTGGCAATGGCCCCGTTGGTGTAAATCACGTAGTGATAGCCGATGCAGCACAGGCGCGGGTTGGTTTTGGCGAGCGCCGCCGGCGCGCGCTTGAACCCGCGCGCCTGGTGCCAGGCGTTGATCTCGTCCACCGGCGTGCGAAATCCCGGCTCGCCGGGCTTGCCGGTGAACAGCGTGCGGCCGTTGGGCGTGGCGGCGCAGTGGATGGCGATGGCGGTGATGGGGCGAGTCATGCGCCCATGCTCGCGCGCGCGCGCGGCAAGGGCGCGGTGAAGCGGTTCAGATGGCCAGCCGGCCAGCCGACTGCGGACAGCGGACTGTCGGCTGTCGGCTGTCCGCTGTCGGCTGTCGGCTGTCCGCTGTCCGCTGGTCAAAACAGCGCCAGCTGGGCATCGTCTTCGTCGCTGCGCCCCAGGATGTCGTAAACCCAGCGTTCGGTGAGCCGGTGTTCCAGGGCGAGGTCCTGCACACGGGCGCCGGCGTCGTATTGCGCACGGATGCGTGCGTTTCGCTGGCGGATCAGCTCGCCATCGTTTTTGGGGATGTAGATTTCAACGCGCGGCATCGCGCGCACGAGTTTACCGGCCGCATCCGCGCCCACCATCGCCACCAGTTCGCCCCAGCCGCGCCCGCTGGGGCGGGCTGGCACGGCGAGCGTCTGGCCGGGACGCGCGGCCACCAGGGCGGCGGCGGCGCGCTGGCCGATGACGGCGATGAGGGGGGCGAGGTCGGCGCGGGGCATCAGGCGCTCCCGGTCTCTGGCGCGGATCGGCGCGCCTTTTCGGCTTCGAGCGCGGCGATGAGGCCGCGCAGTTGCTGGGCGTCGAGCCACACAAAGCGCTTGACCCGGTACATGCGCTCGGCGATAGCGTCGGCGTAGCGGTCGGGCAGCCGCCCCATTGCAATCAGCACGGCGCGCACCTTGGCGATCTGGGCGGCGTTGGGCCCGCCGCCGCTGGCGCGGGCGCTCTTTTTCTTCCAGCCGCAGGCGGCCATGTGATCGAGAACGCGCTTGCGGCCTGTCCAGTCGAGGTCGGCGGCGCTCTTGACGCGGGCGACGGCCCACAGCATGGCGCGGTAGGCATCGTCGGTCATGGCGAGCTGCTTTTTGGCCAGGTGGATCTGGGCAAGCTCGCTTTTGCGCAGGGCGTCGGCAGTGCGGGCGGGTTTCATGGTCAGAACGGGGTATCGTCGGCCATGTCTGCGAAGGGGCCTGCGCTGGCCGGCGCGGGCGCTTGGTGATACTTGTCGAGCCGCCCGCTGTCGCCACCGACGCGGGGCTGGGCGGGCTTGGCGGGTCCGAGCAGAACGAGTTTGTCGGAGAGCACCTCGACGATGCGCCGGGTCTCGCCTTGTTTGTCCTGGTAGTCGCGGCTGCGCAGCCGGCCCTGGATGAATACCTGTGACCCGGCCACCAGGTATTGCGCGGCAATCTCCGCCTGGCGTCCGAAGAGCACGACGCGGTGCCATTCGGTGGTCTCAATAGAGTTGCCCTGTTTGTCTTTGTGCTTTTCGTTGGTGGCAACGCTGATGGCGCAGACGGGGTCGCCGCTGGCGAGGTAGCGCAGGTCGGGGGCTTTGCCGACGTTGCCGATGATCTGCATCTGATTGAGGCTTGCCATGTTTTTCTCCGGTGGCCCCGCCAGCAGGCGGGGCGGTGGGTCAAGGGTTGAGCAGGTTGTCGAGCGCTTTGCTGGGTGAGAATTTAACGGCGGTTCTGGCGGGGATAGTGATGGCCTCGCCGGTGGCCGGGTTGCGCCCGGCGCGCGCGGCGCGCTGCGCGGTCTTGAGCTTGCCTAGCACCCACAGGCTGGCTTCGCCGTCGCTTTGCAGGGCCTGGGCGAGGCGGTCGAAGGCGCATTCGAGCACTTCGGCGACGGCGGTTTTTTTCATGCCGGTGTGGTCGGCGACGGCGTCGATGAGATCTTGCTTTTTCATGGTGCATTCCTTTCTGTTTCGGCGGCAAGGTGTTGCCGCCCTATGGGTTGAGGGTGAGGGTTCCCGGCGGCATTTCGGCGAGTGGGTCGCCTGGCTGCGCTTTGCTGTCTCCGTGCCCTCTGGCGGGGTTACATCCCGACCCCGGCCTGCGGTGAGTGTTCATTTTTCGGCGCGGAAGGTGAGGGTTTCGGCTTCGCTCACCTTGAGGCAGGCGGCGATGGCGGGTTGCAGCGGTTCGTCGGCGTCGGTGCTCATGCTGACGAGCCTGGGCTCGGCCTTGTAGCTCATGCTCTCCACCACGAGGTCGCCGTAGCGCTCGCCGAGCACGGCGGCAAGCCGCTCCGGGTCGGCAACCTTGACGGTCTGGCGCACGCTGTAGTTCATCCGGCAAACGCCAGGTATGACGACGCTGCACGGGCTGTGCAGTTGGTCGATGACAGCTTCCTGGGCGGCGTCGAAAACTTTCTTCGCGTCGTCGGCCGCGATCTTGGCCTCCCATGCGGCGAGCACGGCGCGGACGAGCGCGGCGGGCGCGGGGGATTCGTCGCGGCCGATAATGTCGTCGCCGGTGACGAGGGTGGCGTCGGGCAGTTTGAGGGGGACTGTTTTTGCCATGAGCATCCTTTCAAGTAGGCAGGTGGAGCTGGCCGATGAGGTCGGGCAGCGGGGTTTTGCGCAGCGCGGCTTCGAGCGCAAGGCTGTGGAGCGCACGACTGCGCAGGAACCGGCAGGTTTGTTCGAGTTCGGCTTCGGTTTCGGCGAGGTAGTAGCCGGTTTTCGGGGTACCGCAAACGGCGTGGCCGCTCATGCGCAGCTCGCTCACCAGCTGGCGCACCATGCGCGGCAACATGCCGAGGTGGTCGGCCAGCTCGGCGGCGGTGATGCCGTGGCCTGCGCCGATGTGGGCGGAAAGCGCGGCGAGCACGTCGGCGGCGGGGCGGGTGGCGGTCATGGTTGGCCTTTCACGAGCGTTTTTGCCTCGGCGAGCGCGCGCGCGATGGTTTCCGCGCTGGCGCGGGGCGGTTCCGGTTTTTCCACCGCTGGGGCGTCGGGTTTCGGCGCCACGCCGCCCACCGGCGTGCGCCCGGCGCGACGATCTTCGTTGCGGGCTTCGGCGCGCGCCTCTTGCTGCTCGATCGCGCCGACGAGCACTTCGATGAGGTAGCCGTGGCTCTTGAGCGGCAGGGTGAGGCGGTCGCGGTGGTCGAGCATGTGCTCGATGGCGGCGATCCATGCCTCGCGCGGTGCGGGATACTGGCGGCCACGGCGCTCGACGCGGGCGTCGCGCACCATCGGCGCGAGCTCGGCGAGCAGCCGGGCGGCGCGATCCCAGCCGAGGCTGCGCTGGGCCGGGCGAAACAGGCCGAGGTAGCGCAGCACGGCCCCGGCGAGCGGGCCGCTGATGGCGGCCAGTTCGGCGACCAGGGCGCGCGCGCCGTCGTGCCCCACGACGGCGTCGAGGCTGAACGTTGCGCCGCAGGCGGGGCAGGCAGTTTTCATCAGGCGGCCTCGGCCCGGCGGTTCTCGGTTTCCCCGAGTTCAACCCAAACGATCTCGACGCCGTAGCGATGGGCGCGGTAGTGGCGGTCGCCGTTGCGGCTCACCACGCCGACGAGATCGCCGTGCAGCAGGCCGCGCGGGTCGCCGACGATCTGGATGCGCTGGCGTCCGCGCTCGTCGGCTTCCACAGCTAAAATGTGCAGGCCGAGATGATCGACCAGGCGCAGGGCGACGGTGAGCGCGCGGGCGGCGTCGTAGACGCGCTCGTTGACAGGGGAAACCTCGTCGCCGAGGCGACGGGCGGGGTAATTGAGTTCAGTATTCATGCGCATTCCTTGGGGTTGGGTTTGTGGGGGCAGGCCTGGCAGGCCAGCCACTGGGCTTCGGCGTCTGGGAATCCTGACGGGCGCGGCCGCAGGGCGCTCCTGACGCAGTCTTCGACGGCCTTGTTGAGCCCGTCGTGGGGGCAGGCGCGCACCGCGAAACGGCGGAGGATTTCGGCCTCCAGCCGGCGGGCGTCGGCGGGATAACGGCCGTTCCACCACAGGCTGACGGCCACGCGGCTGTAGCCGATGCCGGCGGCGATGCCCTTGAGGGTGTGGCCGGTGTCGAGCAGGGCGCGGGTTAAATCGCGGGCGGGCGTGGTCATTTTTTTACACGCTCCACCTTGAGCACGCGGTCATCGTTCGGGTCCCAGATTTCTCCGCTCTTTTCGCGCCACACCGGGGTGCGCGGTCCGAGGTCTCGCTTGAGGCTCCAGATCGCCTCGCCGCCCGCCACGGGCACGCGCCGGGCGAGTATTCCGGCGCGGGCGAGGGCGCTGAAATACTTGACCAGGGTGACGCGCGGGGCCTTGAGGTCCGGGCTGGCGTGGGTGGACAGAAGCTCTTTTAGGGTGGCGGCACGGTGCGCGCGCAGATGCCACCAGGCGCGTTCGCGGATGCCACGGGTGACGGTGCGGGCGCGGCGGCCTTCATTGGCCACGGGCTGGCGGCCGTCGGCGAGCCAGGCGCGCCCCAGTTCGGTGACGCTGTACGCGCCGCGCAGGCCGTCCTGCGCAAGCAGCCGCCGCCGCTTGAGCGCGAGCGCGGCCAGTTGCGCCTGGCGGCGGCTGATGCCGCAGCGGTTGGCAATCTCGTGGAGGTGGACGGTGCCGTCGGCGACGGCGGACAGGACGGTTTGCATGATGGTCAACGCGCCGCCCCCTTGCTGCTGCGGATCACCTTGGGCACGAGGCTCGCCTCGTGGTCGACGATGAGTTGCAAGCCCTTGAGGTCGGCGGCTTCGACCTTGGCCAGCCCCCGGTTTTTGGCCAGCGCCTCGACCACGGCAACGGCGTTTTCCAGCAGCCGGTAACGCCCCTGGCTCTGCGCATGCAGGATGGCCGCCACGCCTTCGCCGACGGGCACTTCACAGCATTCCTGCACGAAGCGCGCGGTATCGGCTTCGCTCGCCTCGGTCATGCGGCAGCGGTAGGCGATGCGGGTGCGGATGTGGGCGGTTTCGCTGAACCCGCGCACCTCGGATTCGTGCACCACGAGCAGCACGTAGGTCTGCGCGCGCTCGGCCACGTCGCGCAGGTATTCGATGCCGGCCTGGCGCACCGCGCCGTTTTTCATGGCCAGCCCGTACTGCGCCTCATCAAAAACGATCGGCGTGCCGTGTTCGCGCAGCGCGGCGATCTGGGCGTCCACCTCGGCGGTGGCGTTGCCACGGTGCTTGATGCCGAGCTGCTCGGACACTTTCCAGCGCAGGCCGGACAGGCTCATGCCCACGTGCCCCTTGACCAGCACGACGCCGCCGCCCGCGCCCCAGGCGGACACGTTGCGGGTCTTGCCCACGCCGGGCTGGCCTTCGACCAGGCACAGGCAGGCTGACAGGCTGCCGCGCTGTTTCATGGCTTCGACCGCCGCGAGCAGGCGGGTGTAGTTCTCGGTTTTGACGAAATGGCGCTTCATCTCAGCCCCTCCATTCGATGGGGGACAGGTTCGCGTTCTGCTGCTGCGCCTTGAGCCATGCGCGCCGCCAGGCGGCATCGCGCGCGGCCTCCAGACGGCGGATGTCCGCGGCCTCCTCGGCGGTGGCGGGAAAGACGCTGGCCGCGCCAAAGCGGCTGCACGGGCCTTCGGGGGCGGGTTTTTTGAACAACTTCTTCAACAGTGCAAACATGGCGTACACTCCTTGTGTGATCCCTTCCGCTAGCGCTTCGGGGGTTGCAATCCGCCGTAGGTTAGTTGTCGCTAACCTGCGGCGCTCTCAAAATCCGGGTCGTCCCCGGCGTCTTCGTCCTCATCCCGCCCGCTGGGCGCGTAGAGGTCCATCATCAAATCGTGGTTGCTAACTTCCACCGTCTCAGGCTCGGGCGCGTCGCGCGCGACGGGCAAGAGCTCGGGCGCGAGCGCGGGCACGTCCATCACCAGGCTGGGCGCGAGGTCGATGACATTGCCCAGCGTGGCGCGGGCGGCGTCGATCTGTTTCTGATGCCGCGCGACCTGGCCTTCCACCCGCTTGATCCGTTCCTGCTCGCGGTAGCTCTTGGGCCAGGCGTCGCGCACCAGGTGGTTGAATTTCGCTTCGCCCAGCGGTTCGCCGTCCTGCCGGTACACCCACACCCGGCTGGCGTCGTGGATGTCGAAGCGCACGCGCACGGTTTCGCCTTCGGTGGTGGCGTGCGCCAGCACGTCTGAGCCGTACTCGCCGTTGAAAATGCGCACCCGGCCGCGCTGCACGCGGCGCAGTTTCTCCGGCATCCACAGGGCGTCCAGCTCAGCGTCGCCTTCGGCGAATACGATGCTGGTCGGATCCATGCGGTCGAGATACACGTCTTCCGGCGTCTTGCCGCCCAGGCTCTTGTGTTTGTGGTGGCGGTTGTATTCGTCGACAACGCGCTCGATGTCGATCAGCAACTGGCCGAAGCTGGGCACGGCAATCCCGCCGAAGCCCTTTTTCTGCAAGGCTTTCTGCATGCGGTTGACGGTGAGCTGGTCCGCCCCTTTCCAGTGGCAGGTTGGGTAGGTCTGCGCCAGCGCGATGAGGGTGTGCGACCAGATGCGCTCGATGATGCCGCGCGCCTGCGGGTTTCCGGGAATGCCGGTGTGGTGGGCGATGCCCTGCCTGGAGAGCGTGCCGGTGATCGGGTGGTCGATGAGCTTGCCGGTCTGCCCGCTGCCGTTGTCGCTGTAGTAGATGAGCGGGCGGGCGCGGGTTTTGCGCTGGGCGTCGCGGAAGGCGGCACTCACGGCGAGCGTGGATTCGGCCAGATCGACCGACCAGCCGACGATCTTGCGGCTCACCCAGTCGATCACGAACGTGATTTCGGGCACGAAGGGCTGGCCGTGTTCGGGGTGCAGCACGCGCGCCTTGAAGCTGTGGCCGTCGCCCACCCACACATCGTTGCTGCTCATGTGGCTGTCGTCGCGGCGGATGTATGGCAGCAGTTGCTTGTATTCGCTGCCGGTCATGCGCCCGCGCATCTTGGTGGTGAGCGGCAGGGATTTTTCCAGCCGCGCCAGTGCGCTGTAGCTCGGCACGTCCAGCCCCTGCGCTTCGAGCACTGGGGTGATCTCGCGCAACACCCGCGCCAGCGGCGGCTTCATCGGGCTCTGGTAGGCCTTCAGGAACACCGAGACAAGTCGCGGATCGGGGCCTTTTTTAACTGGGCGCCCTGGAGCGAGGTAGCGGGTCACGTCGCCCTCCGCGTCGCCATGCTTGAAGGCGCGGTACAGCCGGACCAGCCTGGCGATGGTGGCGTCCGCCCCGCCCAGGTACAGCGTGCCGCGCGGCTTGATATACAGCGCTTCCGCCGCGCCTTGCAGTGTCGCGTCGCAGGCTCGCGCCGCCAGCCGCTCGCCCAGGAGCCGCGCCGCCGTGGTCGCCGATCCGCCCGTGTCGAGCATGATCGACTCCATCTCGCGGGCAAGGATGCAGCCCGCGTCGATGCGGGCGCGGTCGAGGTCGGTGAACTTGGCCGGGTCGCGCGCGACCAGCGCGCGCGCCTGAACTGCCGCGGCAGGCGCTACATCCGGCGTAGCAACAGCTACTTTTGGCGTAGCGGCGGATGCAGCCGCCTCCGCGCGCTGCTGCTCGCGCACCCAGGCGTGGCGTAGACCGTCGATGTGGCGGCGGGTGAGCAGCGGCAGGCTGTCGTAGGCGTATTCGCGGCCTTTTCCTCGAACTTTAAGGCGATTCGTCCATAAATTTTTTTTCGCCATGCGCATCGCCGCAGAATCTGTCCGCGGCATCCCCGGCAACCCAGCCAGTTGCTGCGCCGTGAACCACGACGCCATGTACCACGGCGCGTCACCCCCCTCGCCCGCAAGCGGGAGAGGGGCCGGGGGTGAGGGCAAGCGCCGCTCAGCCACGGCCAGCCTCCATAGGGCGGGAAGGCATTTTCCCGGCGGATAATGCGGTTTCCACACCAGCATCCGAAGGGGCCTTCCCATGAAAATTGCGCACCAAAACGCACGCAACCTCGACAAACGCGTCATCAAAGGTTTTGTCGTTCGCCATCAACAGCATATCGAGATCGCGGCGAACGGTGCATCCGTGCTTGCGGCCGCCACAGGGGCGCTCGCATTCGCGTTTGAAATCAGCCCCTGGCTGCCAGCCGGTATATCGCTTGCCGTGCTTGCCGTCGTGCTGGGCTTGTTGCATATGGAGATCGCGCAGCGCAAGGAGTTGGAAAAATTGCTTTTTGACACAGCGCGGCGGGACCTCGCGGCGACGTTCGAAACGCTGCACAAACAGGCGAAGGCGGGCGGCAAGACCTGCCCGGAAGCGCTGGCAGCCGCTACAGCCACGCAGCGCGCAGTGGCGTACATGCTGGGCCACGACACGCGCGAGCTGGACACCTTGCTGCAAGACATCATTGTGCAAGGGCAAGCGCGCGAACGATCCGGCGATTAGCCTCACGCCGCCTCCCGATCCTCGTGAGCGAGCCGCGCGGCGGCGGCCGCGAAATCCGGCTCCTGGCTCGGCTGCGCGTCCAGCGTGCCGTGCTTCATGTGCAGCAGCACCGCGATCTTGTGGCTCATGCCAAACCGGCACGTGCGCCCCGCCAGCACCTCATACACCAGCTTGGCCGACACGCCGTGCCGCTTCGCCCAGTGGGCAATCGAAATACCTGAGGCGACGAACGTCTGGCGCGCCTCCTCCCCGGTGAGCAGTCTTTTAGTGCGGTGATGTTTCATGGTCTAGAATGGTGTCTTGTTGCTGATGGTTGAATTATTAGCACCAAAGTTCGTCTTGTCAATACTTAAAGGCGATTATTTTTTGGGTCTTCTAAATCCGACGAAACAAGATGACGCGTCGGATTCTTCAGTGCTTGAAAATTTGGTGGGAATTGAAAAAAACACTTACGAATCTAGGGCATGAGGTGAATCCGACGCGGTCGGAGTCACCTCATGCTGCGCGTCGGATTCGCGCAATAGAATCCGACGATACAGACGCGAAAATTGCCGCCCTGAGATCGAGGATTAAAGAGGTTATTGGAGATGAGTATGTGGCGTCATTCGGGCGTCGCACAGGCTTGAACGAAAGCCTGTTGCGCAAATACCTTCACGGCGCGCAGCCTAATACGCTCAACTTGGTATCAATAGCCGACGCCGGTGGCGTCACCGTAGACTGGCTCGCCACCGGCCGCGAGCCGAAGTTCCGCCGGGACGTGGTCGCCGCGGCAAGCGCGGAACCCGCGCCGGATCAAGCGTCCGGCGAGCCTGTCGATCTGCAGGCTATATATAAGGATGCCCCGCCCGAGGGTCGCCGGGCCCTTGCAGCCCTCGCCGTCGCCATCCGCGACCGCACTTTTCGCGCCTGGCTCGCCGCCGGCCAGGCCATCGCCGAAGCCGCCCAGATCTTCGACCGCACCAAATAAAAAAGCGGGGAAACCCCCCGCCTTCAACACGCGTTAAACCGCTCAAAATCTCGCGTTAAATTTTCTTCATTCCGTGACACCGAATCGGAACCGGCGATGCAAATTGACTGACAAATTGTTGTTTTTCTGTCAGTTGTTGCAAAAAAGCTATTTGCATCGTCACTTTCCAGCGCACCCCGGAAACCCCCATCTAGTCTAGTTTTCCGCCGTTTTTTTGTTGCGCCTTGTTAGTGATCACTTCAGCAAATCAATCGCCTCCCCACAATAGGGCGGCGGCGGCCCCTGCTGGACCAGCAGCGGACCGTAGGGGGTGAGCGCGAAATCGAGCCAACGTTCGATCGGCGCCGGCGCGCTGCGCGGCGCATCGGCCGCCCAGGCGAGGCCGCAGCAGCCGGCGAGGATGAATACGATCAGGCGCGTCATGGCGCGGTCTCCGGAGGATGTGTGTTCATCCTAGGCACCCCGTTCCGGCGGGTCAATGCAAGCCAGAAGGTGGCATTCAGGCGCAGGCGCGGAATTTCATTTCCAGGCTGGCCAATTCCGCCGCGGCGGCCTCGAAGTCGCCACGCTGCACGCTGGCGTCGATGCGGCCCGCTGCATCCTGCACCGCGCTGGCCATCACGCTGGCGGCAGCCCCCCTGAGGGCATGCGCTTCCTTGCGGCAGGCGGCGGCGTCGCGCTGGTCGAGGGCGCGCGCTAGCGCCGCGAGGCTTGCCTCGGTGGTACGCAGGAACAGGGATTCGAGGTCGGCGACGAGCCCGGGGTTGCGGGGGTAGCGCGCATGCAGGGCGGCGCGGTCGAGCAGCGGGGCGTCGCGCGCCATCGCGGGCGGTGTCAGCCATTGCATCAGGATCGCCGCCAGCGCAGCTTCGGTGTACGGCTTGCTGAGAAAGTCGTTGGCACCCGCCTGCAGGCAGGTTTCGCTGAAATCCGGGGTGGCGTTGGCGGTGAGGGCGATGATGGGGATGTTGCGGGCTTCGCCGGGCAGTTGTCGAATTAGGCGGGTCGCTGTCAGGCCGTCCATTTCCGGCATCTGCCAGTCCATCAGCACGAGATCGAAATCGTCCTCGGCCAGCATTTGCAAGGCTTGGGTGCCATTGGCGGCGACGGCGTACTGCAGGCCGAGTTCACGCAACTGGTGGGCGAGCACCTTCTGGTTGACGGGGTGGTCTTCCGCCACCAGGATGCGCCCGCGCAATTGCAGCGCAGGTTCGGACGGCATCTCGGCCAGCGGCAGCGTGGTGGACGGTAGGTCGAGCGTGAGCGTGAAACGACTGCCCTGGTCCGGCTCGCTCTCGACGGTGAGCGTGCCGCCCATCAGTCCCGCCAGCTGGTTGCTGACGGCAAGACCGAGTCCGGTGCCGCCATAGCGGCGCGTGGTCGAGGCGTCGGCCTGCGAGAAGGCCTGGAACAGCCGCGCGCGGGTGGTTTCGTCGATGCCGATGCCGCTGTCCTGAATGCTGAAGGTGCAATGGACCATGTCGTCGGACGCCTCGAACGCGGCGTGCAGTTCGACCTTGCCCCGATGCGTGAATTTGATCGCGTTGTCGACCAGGTTGAGCAGGATCTGGCGGATGCGCGTGGGGTCGCCCAGCAGGGCGGGAGGGATGTCGCCGGAACAGCTGAGCGTCAGATCCAGGTGTTTTTCCAGCGCGCGCGCCTGGAACAGCGCGATCACGCCCTGCATCAGCGCCGCGGGCGAGAACGGCACGGCCTCGATCGACAGCTTGCCGGCTTCGATTTTCGAGAAATCGAGGATGTCGTTGATGATGGTGAGCAGGCTTTCGGCCGAACTTTTCAGCGTGGTGGCGTAGTCGCGCTGACGGGGATCGAGCGGTGTTTTCAGCAGCAGGCCGCTCATGCCGAGGATGCCGTGCATGGGGGTGCGGATTTCGTGGCTGACGTTGGCGACGAACTGCGACTTGGCTCGCGCCATCTGCAGCGCGGCTTCGCGCGCGGCTTCCTTGGCCGCCTCGGCCGCGCGCTGCTCGGACACGTCGCGCATGATCGCCTGGATCACCGAGTGGCCATCCAGCTGCATGGTATGCAGGGTGATTTCGGCGATGAAGGTGGTGCCGTCCCGGCGCAGGCCCTGCCATTCCATGAAGGCGTGGCCGGTCTGCCTGGCGTGCCCGATCGCTCGGCTGGCGTGGTCGACGGCCAGCAGTCCGCTCGACTGCACCGGCGTGCCGAGCTGCGAAATCGGCGTGCGCAGGAAGGTGTCGACCGAATCCATGCGGAACATGTCCAGGGTGGCCGGATTGCAGTCGGTAAAGCCCGTGTCATCGAGGATCACGACCGCGTCTGGGTTGGTCTCGAACAGGGTCTGGTATTTCTTGCGTTCGGTCTCGAGTTGCCGCGTCTGGTTCAGCATGCGGCGGCTCACCATGACGGCGACCAGCGCCGCCAGCACGGTGGCGAAGATGCCCAACACCAGCATCAGGTTGCGCGTGGCCTGGTAGGCCGAGAAGGTCCTGGCCAGGCCTTCCTCGTTGGCCTTGCGCTGCAGCCCGGTCATGTTGTCGAGCGCGGCGACCAGCTTGTCCTGTAGCGGAATCGCCTCTTTCTGCAGCAGCGTCAGCGCGCCATAGTTGTTCTCGTCGAGTGCCGCTTCGACCACGCTGAACATCACCGGCTGGTTGGTCATGATGATGCTGTCGAGTTCACGCATCAGCTTCAGCTCCTCGTCCGTCGTGAGCATGCCGACCAGAGTGGCGCGGTACTTGGCGTAGCGCTCGCCATGGGCCTGGAACTTCAGGAAGAGCTCGTCCTTCTCCCACGGATCGATCGAAACCACGATGGCGTGCATCAGCATCGCGCGATCACGCAATGCGTCGCGCATCTGCGAGGCGAGCCGCGTCTTGACGTTGTTGACCGACACCACCTGCTCCAGCTGCGCGTTCAGCTTGGCCATTTGCGTCACCCCCAGCGCGATGACCGCGACCATCAGCAGCAGCGCGGCGGCAAAGCCGAAGCCGACGTTGAAGAGCAGGCCGCGCTGCGGTGAGGCGTTCTGCTGCGGCATGGGCTATTCGCGGCGGAACGCCACGACGTGGTCGGCCGCGAGCCTGATGCCGATCTTCTCGCCGATCGCGTGGTTGTGGTGCGAAGGCACCAGCGACAGTGCGCGCTGGCCGCTCGGCAGCTTCAGCGTGTAGAGGAACTCGGCGCCGCGGAAGGCTTTGTTCTCGACCTCGGCGAGCATCAGGCTGTCGTCGTCGTGAACGATGTCGTCCGGCCGCAGCAGCACGTCGACATGGCAGTTGCGCACGCATGCCTCGCAGCCGTGGGCGCCACATTCGACCGGGATGTGGCCGTTCAACACGCCGAGCTCGATCTCGACCTGGTGGTCGTTGATGACTTCGCCGGTGACGAGCGCGCCCTGGCCGACGAAGTCGGCGACGAAGCGGTTGGCGGGTTCGTGGTACAGGTTGTAGGGCGTATCCCACTGCTGGATGCGCCCTTCGTGCATCACGCCCACCCAGTCGGCGAGCGCGAACGCCTCGTGCTGGTCGTGGGTGACGATGAGCGCCGTCATCGCCTCTCGGCGGAGGATGTCGCGCACTTCCAGCGACAGCCGCTCGCGCAACTCGACGTCGAGATTGGAGAAAGGCTCGTCCATCAGGATCAGGCGCGGCCGTGGCGCCAGGGCGCGGGCGAGCGCCACGCGCTGCTGCTGGCCGCCGGAGAGCTGGTGCGGGAACTGGTCGGCGTGGCCGGCGAGCCCGACCAGCGCGAGCAATTCGGCGATGCGTGCCTGGCGCGCAGGCTTGGCGTCGCCGCGCAGGCCGAAGCCGACGTTGTCGGCGACGGTCAGGTGCGGAAACAGCGCGTAGTCCTGGAACACCATGCCGACGCGGCGCTTCTCGGCCGCCAGCATCCAGCCAGGTCGACTGACGACCTCGCCGCCGATACGGATTTCGCCCGTCTGGATCGGCTCGAAACCGGAAATGCAGCGCAGCGCCGTGGTCTTGCCGCACCCCGAGGGACCGAGCAGGCAGCCGATCGCGCCCTCCGGCAGGGTGAAGGAGAGGTCGGCGATGACTTGTCGTCCGCCGTAGGCCTGAGAAACCGAATCGAGCACCAGTTCAGCCATGGGTGTCAGTCATGCAGGTTCGACCCGCGCCAGGTCAGGAGAATGATGGGAATGATACCGGCAACGACGATCGCGAGCGCGGGCAGGGCGGCACGCTCCCACTCGCCCTCCGAGGTCATCTCGAATACCCGCACCGCCAGCGTATCCCAGCCGAAGGGACGGGTCATGAGCGTGATCGGCATTTCCTTCATGATGTCGACGAAGCTCAACGTGGCGGCGGTCAAAAGGCTCGCGCGCAGCATCGGCAAATGTACGCGTCCGAGCAGCGCCGCCGTCGTGGCGCCGAGGTTCCTCGCGGCCTCGTCGATGTTGCGGGTGATGCGGTGCAGGCCGCTGTCGATCGGCCCGAAGCCGACCGCGAGGAAGCGCACCAGGTAGGCGAGCAGCATGATCACGAGCGTGCCCTTGAGGATTTCGGTGCCGTCGAAGCCGAACCATTCGCGGCCGGTATCGATCAGCCAGTTGTCGAGCGCGGCCACCGGAATGAACAGACCCACCGCGAGCACCGCGCCGGGGAAGGCGTAGCCGAGCGTCGCGACGCGTTGCGTCCACGTCATCAGGGCGCCCGGACGCTGGCGGCCGGCGTAGGCGAGCAGCAGCGCCACCGTCACCACCAGCGCGGCGCCGATGCCGGCAAGCAGCACCGAGTGCCAGGCGAAGGCCCAGTAGCGGGCGTCGAGGTCGGTGTCGATGACTTCGCGCGTCCACAGCGCGAGCTGCGCGACCGGAATGATGAAGGCCACCGCCAGCACCGTCCCGGCGTACACGAAGGCCAGCCCGGCCAGCGCCGGCGACAGGCGGATGTGGCGGCTGCCGGCGCTGCGGCCGACGGCGCCGAAGCGCATTCTTGCGCGCGAGCGCTGCTCGAACACGACCGCGACCAGCACGAACAGGATCAGGATCGACGCCAGCTGCGCCGCCGCCGGCAGGGAAAACAGGCTGTACCACGCCTTGTAGATGGCGGTGGTGAAGGTGTCGTAATTGAAGATCGCCATGGTGCCGAAGTCGGCCAGCGTCTCCATCAGCGCCAGCATGAGTCCGGCGGCGATCCAGGGCCGCGCCATCGGCAGCGCCACCCGGAAGAAACCCTGCGTGCGCGACAGGCCGAGCGACTGCGCAGCCTCCAGCGCGATCGCGCCCTGGGTCGCGAAGGCGTTCTTGGCGATGAGGTACACATAGGGATACAGCGCGAGCGACATCACCAGGATCACGCCGCCGCGCGAGCGGATCTCGGGCAGGCCGGTGATGCCCCAACCGTCGCGCAGCCAGGTTTGCAGCGGTCCGGTGAAATCCAGCAGCCCGATCGCGACGAAGGCCGTGACGTAGGCGGGCAGCGCCAGCGGCAGGAGCAACGCCCACTCGAACAGCCGCCGCCCGGGAAATTCGCACATCGCCGTGAGCCAGGCGAGCGAGACGCCGAGCACCGACACGCCGATGCCGACGCCGAGGGCGAGCCAGAACGTGTTGACCACCAGCTCGGGCAGGGCGAATTCGACCAGATGGCCGAGGATGTCGCGGTCGATCTCGGCGTAGGACGAAAAGGTGACCACCACCGGCACCAGCACCAGCGCGGCGACGGCGAGCGCGAACAGCATCCAGCCGCTCGGGCGGGGGCGGGAGGCGGGCAAAACAAAAACGCCCGCGGAGGGCGTTTTTGCCGGGTCGGCGAGGGTGTTCGACAAGGTGTTCTTTTACTTGTAACCGGCGCGATCCATCAATTTTACGGCCTTGGCCTGCAGGCTGCCAGCCTCTTTCACGTTGACCAGGTTCTGCTTGAAGCCGCCCCAGGCCGCCACGCGCGGATCCGGCGACACCCTGGGGTTGACGGGGTATTCCAGGTTGACGTCGGCGAACAGGTTCTGCGCCTTCTCGGACGACAGCCACTCGATCAGCTTTTGCGCGCCGGCCGGATTCTTGGCGTGGCGGGTGACGCCGGCGCCGGAAATGTTGACGTGCACGCCGGCCGACTTGTCCTGCAGGGTCTGGTTGGGCCAGAAGATCGCCAGCGGCAGCTTCGGGTTTTTCTCCATCAGGCGGCCGTAGTAGTAGGTGTTGACGAGGGTGAGGTCGCACTGGCCGGCGGCCACCGCCTCCATCGCCTTGGTGTCGTCGGGGAGGGGCGCGGTGGCGAGGTTGGCGACCCAGCCACGCACGATGGCCTCGGTTTTCTCTTCGCCGTATTCGTGGATCATCATCGCGACCAGGCTCTGGTTGTAGACCTTCTTCGAGGTGCGCAGGCACAGGCGGCCTTTCCACTTCGGGTTGGCCAGGTCCTCATAGGTCGACAGCTCGGACGGCTTGACCTTGGTGGGGTTGTAGATGATCGTGCGGGCGCGCACCGATAGGCCGAACCACTCGTTGTCGGGGTCGCGCAGGTGGCGCGGCACGTTCGCTTCCAGCACCGGCGACTTGATCGGGCGCAGCAGGTCTTCCTCGGCGGCTTGCCACAGGTTGCCGGCGTCGACCGTCAGCAGCACGTCCGCGGGGGTGTTTTTGCCTTCGGCCTTCAGGCGCGCCATCAGCGGTCCTTCCTTGTCGGTAATGAATTTCACCGCCACGCCGGTTTCGCGGGTGTAGGCGTCGAACAGCGGCTTGATGAGTTGCTCGTTGCGGGCGGAATACACCACGACTTCCTGCGCCAGGGCGGGCAGGGCGACAGCGGCGAGAGCAAGCGCGGCGAGCAGTCGGGACAGCATCGGTTTCATCGCATCGGATCCTTAATTGATTTCGATGTCGGGAATCGTACTAGAAATGAGAACGATTATCAAAAAATAATTATTTTTATGGGGCGCCAAGCCTGCGATCAGATTTTCTCGAACTGCGCGAGCGTCTGGAGCATGCCCTCGAAAATCGCGTCCATGCGCAACAGGCCGGGCGCGTCCTCGTGGCGGAAGCCGGGTTGCGATTCGGGTGAAACGCTGATGAGGGAGAGCAGCTCGGTCGGGTACTCGATTTCCAGCGTCAGTCGCATCGGGTAATAGCCGTCGAGGAACTTGCGCATGTACGGCCCGCTGTAGAGGCTGTAGTAGCCATTGCCGGTGTTGCGCAGCGCACGGGTGTCGGCGGCGAGGCAGAGGCGCGCGCCACGCCGCACGTTGACCAGTTGGATCGACGCCCCTTCGATCCAGGCGCTCTCGATGTCGTTGTACGACAGGATCTTGAGATCGCGCACGAAGCCTTCGCGGAAGGTGATCTGTGTGCGCGGCACGGCGTCGAGGTTGTCGTGGCATTGCAACAGGCGGACCCAGCCGGTGGCGAGGCTGTCGGCGTCGATGCGGAACCGGTTCTGGTGGTGATGCACCGCCTTGGCGGGCGGGGCCGCGAGAAAATGCAGTGCGCCCTCGTTGACGTTGTGCGCGCTCTCCAGGCTGAGGTCGACGGCGGGTTCGGACGGCTGTGGCGCGGCCGGGACCGGTGCCAGCAACAGGGCTGCCAGCACCGCGCTGGCGACGGATGCGGGAAGGGGCTTATTCGAGCCAGGCATCTGCCGTCTGTACCGGCAGGTCGGGCACGACGCGGCCGGCACCGTCGAAGCGCGCGCGCCAATAGGCGTCGCCGAGCCGGGAGACCATGACCCCTCCGCTGCGACTGCTCGAGGCGTGCACGAAACGGTCGTCGCCCAGGTAGATGCCGACATGGGAATACGCGCGGTTGAGGGTATTGAAGAAGACCAGGTCGCCCGGCTGGAGTTCTTCGCGTGCCAGCGGCCGGACGAAACGACTCATGGCCTGGCTGTCGCGCGGCAACTGCAGACCGAGCGTCTGGTGGAAGACGTGGCCGACGAACCCGCTGCAGTCGAGTCCCTGCTGCGGGGCGTTCCCCCCCAGCCGGTAGGGCGTGCCGACCAGGCTGACGGCGTAGATCGACACGTCATTGCCCGGTGTGGCGTGCGCGGGCGGCAGCGCGGACGCGACCAGCAGGGCAAGCAGCATGGCAGGCTTCATCGATCGAACCCGAGCACCTATAGTGGAAGTGGTTAGAACAACGGCCATATCGACCCCCGACTTGAATATGAGGAACCCATCATGAGCGACCGCCCCGAAACCGAAACCAGTATGACCGATCCCGCCGCGCTCGCGCAATTGCAAGCCGAGGCGGCCGCAGCCGCCTCGGCGCCCGACCTGCGCGAGCGGGTCAAGGCCCTGACCGCGCGCATGCTGCATGAGCGCCGGCTGATGCTCGAGGATGTGCGCGCGATCGTCACCGCGGTGACGACGGGCGTGGGTGAAGGGCTCGGCGCCCGCGGGGGCGAAATACGCGAGGGTCTCAAGCAGGCGTTTGCCGGCATCGACGATGCCGTGGGCAGCGCGGCGCAGGCCGCTTCCTACGCGCTGCAGGAGGCCGTGTCCAAGGGCAGGGAGTTCAAGGACAACGAGCTGAAGACGAGCCTCGAGCAATTGCGCGACCTGGAGTCCCAGCTGGTCGATACCCTGAGGCAGACGGCCGAGCAGTCGGGCGGCAAGCTGAGGGAGGAACTCGACAGCCTGGCCACGCACCTCAGGAACAGCGGTACCCATACCGGCGAACAGGTGCGCGAGGCGCTGCAGCAACTGGCGCGCGGCGTGAGAGCCAGCGCCGAGGCGGGACGCGCGGGCCTGAGCGAATCGGCCGGCACTGCGGTCGACCGCCTGGCACAGGTGGCGAGCGGGGTGCTCGAGGCGCTGTCGGAATCGCTCAAGCGCCAAAGCGAGCGACTGCGCTCCTGAAGCGAAGGGCACGCCGGCGCCTGTCCGCCGTGCCCGCTGGGCTGCCGCGGCATCGCCCCCCGCGCAGCCTGCGGCAGGGGCGCGCGCCTTACGGGTAAACTCTCGGCTTCTCGGCTTCGGGCGTAACCACCATGCTTTGGGAAACCATTTCGATCGTGCGCGACCTGCCGCGGCTGCACGAAATCGCCTCGGTCTTGATCCGCTACGGCTGGGGCGATCTGGTTCGCCTGCTCGGCATCAGCGGCATGCTGGAACGCGCCGGACGCGTGCTGCACTGGCAGAGCACCAGCGAGATCAGCCAGCTCGACGCGCCGGTGCGCATCCGCCGTGCGCTGGAGGAACTCGGCCCCGCCTTCGTCAAGCTGGGCCAGGTGCTGGCCACCCGCGTGGACATGTTCCCGCCGCACTGGATCGCCGAGTTCGAGAAGCTGCACAGCCAGGTGCCGCCGGTCCCCTATGAGCGCATGCACGCCGAATTGGTGGCCGCCCTCGGCGGCGAGCCGGAGGCGGTGTTCGCGCGTTTCGATCCGGAGCCGGTGGCGGCGGCGTCGATCGCGCAGGTCTACCGGGCGACGCTCAAGGACGGCACGGCGGTCGTGGTCAAGGTGCGCCGGCCGGGCATCGAGAGCGTGATTCACGCCGACCTGCGCATCCTGGAGCACGCGGCCAAGCTGCTCGAAAGCGAAGTGCCCGAGAGCCGGCGCTACGATCCGGTGCAGATCGTTTCGCAATTCCGGCGCTCGCTCGGCCGGGAGCTCGATCTCGCCAAGGAGGCGCGCAATATCGACCAGTTCGCGCGCGATTTCGCCGACGACCCGCTGGTGAAGATTCCCCGGGTGTACTGGGAATTCACCAGCCAGCGCGTCAACGTCCAGGAAGAGATCATCGGGCTGGCCGGCGTGTCCGGCGAGCGCCTGCGGGCGGCCGGGCTCGACCCCAAGGTGCTGGCCGCGCGCGGCGCCGACGCGGTGCTGCGCATGGTGCTGGTGCATGGCTATTTCCACGCCGACCCGCATCCGGGCAACGTTCTGTTCCTGCCCGGCAACCGCATCGGCATCATCGATTTCGGCATGGTCGGCATGCTGACCGAGAGCCGGCGCAACCAGATCGTCGACCTGCTGCACGCGCTGGTGCGCAAGGACGAACAGGGCGTGCTGCAGGTCTTGCTCGACTGGAGCGGCGATACCAGCGTCGACGAGGAACGGCTGGCCTACGACGTGACCGAGCTCCTGCAGAGCTACGACAACCTGCAGCTGAAGGACGTGAAGATCGGCGCGCTGCTGAACGATATCACGGCGATGATGCGGGAAAACGACCTCCTGCTGCCCGCCGACCTGATCCTGCTGTTCAAGACGCTGATCACGCTCGAAGGGCTGGGCCAGCAGCTCGATCCCGAGTTCCACATGATCGACCATGTCACGCCCTTCGTCGAAGCGGTCATCCAGCAGCGCTACACGCCGGGCGCGCTGTTCGCGCGGGGCCGCCGGAGCGTGCGCGAGGCCCTGGAGGTGGTGGCCGATCTGCCGCGCGATCTGCGCCACCTGCTGCGCGACGCGCGGCGCGGACGCGTCAAGGTCGATCTCGATCTCAAGCGGCTCGACCATTTCGGCCATCAGCTCGACAGTGCCAGCAATCGCCTGACCATGGGGATCCTGACTGCCTCGCTGGTGATCGGCTCCAGCATCATCATGACAGTCAAGGGGGGGCCGGAATTATTTGGCCTGCCGCTGTTCGGGCTGCTCGGCTTCCTGATTGCCTTCTTCAACAGCGTCTGGATCGTTTTCTCGATCTGGCGCGCGGGCAAGCACTGATTCCTGCGCAGCGGAGGGCGTGGCGAGCTCGGCCAAAGGCCGCGGCAGGCCCAGCAGTTCACCCTGCACCTGGGCGATGCCGAGGCGCTCGACCGCGTCCAGCACCTGGGGGGTCTCGACGCCTTCGGCCACCAGCGCGTAGCCGGCATCGCTCATCATGCGGGCGAAGTCCGCCACCACCTGCGCGGCGCGATTGCCCTCGGCGAGCTTGCTCACCAGCGAAATATCGAGCTTGACGACATCCACGGGCAGGTCGACCAGGTAGCGCAGCGGCGAATAGCCGGTGCCGAAATCGTCCATGGCGATGCGGTAGCCCACGGTGCGCAGGAGCTCGAGATAGGTGCGCACCTCGTTCATCTGCGTGATGAGCGAGGTCTCGGTGATTTCCAGCATCAGGGGGTGGCGGTCGCCGTGGCGCGACAACTGCATCAGCTGCGAGACGACCTCGGCGTGCGGGAGGCTCTGCGCCGACAGGTTGATCGAAATGCCGCAGCCTGCGGGGAGCAGGCCGGACAGGAGATCGGCGTCGAGCTGATTCAGTACGGCGAGATCGAACGCGGTTTCCAGCCGGCGGCTGTTCACCAGCGGCAGGAAGGCGGCGGGCAGGATCAGCTCGCCGTCGTCACGGATGCGCGCGAGCGCCTCGTAGTAATCGATCCGGTGGCCCGGCAGGCTGTGGATCGCCTGGTAATGCAGTTCGATCATTCCCGGCTCGGACAGCGCCTGGAACAGCGCATGCGTCTCGCGGCTCGCCACCAGCGTCTGCGCGGTGCCGCGCGTGTCCTCGCCATACAGCGCGATGCGGCTGCGTCCCGGCTGCTTGGCGGCATACATCGCGATGTCGGCCTGCTTGGGCAGGTCGTCGACGCGATCGATCGCGTCCGCTTCGCAGAAGGCGATGCCGATGCTCAGTCCCACCGGTTCCTTGATGCCGAGTTCGCTGAAGCTCGCCGCCTCGATCAGGCTTTCGCAGCGCTGGGCGATCTGGCGCGCCTGGACCGGCGTGGTGCGCGACAGGAAAGTGGCGAACTCGTCGCCGCCCAGGCGGTACAGGCGGTCGTTCGCGCGCAGCGCCATGGTCAATGCGCCGGCGATGATCGTGAGCACGCGGTCGCCCTTGGCATGGCCGTAAGTGTCGTTGATCGCCTTGAAGCGGTCGCAGTCGAACAGCAGGTAGGCCACGCCCTGCGGAGCGGTCTTCACTTCCGCGCGGAAAGCCTCCCAGTCCTCGTCGTAGGCGCGCCGGTTGTAGCAGCCGGTGAGCACGTCCTGGCGTGCCTGCGAGTGGAATTCGCGGTTCTGGTTCTCGAGCGAGCCGTGCAGCTTGCGCAGCTGCAGCTGATAGTCGCACAGCGAGCGGCGTATGGTCTCCAGTTCGCTGATGCGCATCGGCCGGGCGCTCGACAGCCGGGGATTGAAGTGCCCGCGCTGCATGGCGTCGATGTCCTCGGACAGGCGATCGAGGGGGCGCACCAGGAGCCGGTTGTAGACCACGAAGCCCAGCGTCGCCGCGGCCAGCATGAGGGCGAACAGCGCGAGCAGGGTTTGGGACAGAATCGACTGGAAGCGCAGCTGGTCGGGGTTGGGCTGGACGACGAAGCCAAGCCGGTCCAGCAGCTCGGTCGCCGCCAGCCTTTCCCCAGGGCGTACCGAGAGGCTGATGTCGGTGGCGCGGGCCAACA
The DNA here is from genome assembly GCA_020725005.1 of Thiobacillus denitrificans. Lineage (GTDB taxonomy): Bacteria > Pseudomonadota > Gammaproteobacteria > Burkholderiales > Thiobacillaceae > Thiobacillus > Thiobacillus denitrificans_G. The sequence continues at coordinate 2,305 of DYFW01000003.1, read as the reverse complement.
ATTGCGGCTCCCGGGCGAGCAGGGTCGCGACGACGTCCCGCCGAATCATCACATGGCCGAGCAGAGTCTGGCGATTGTCGTCTTCGTAGACGGGGTGGGTCGCGTACAACACGGCGCGCCCGGCCTCGTTCGCCAGCCAGAGCAGGGGATCGTGAGGCGACGGCCCGGGCGTCAGCGTCCCCGGCATCGGCCGCGGATGCGGATCGGGGGCGAGCAGTCTGCCGTCCAGGCCGTACAGGCCGCTGCGGGTCTGGCGGTCGCTCAGCAGGCCGCTCTCGTAGACGCGATGCTCGCGCCAGTGGGTGTAGTACTCCGGCTGCACCAGTTGCTGGCGCGTTTCGTCCCACAGGGCCAGATCGGAGGCCTGCCTGTGGGTCGTATCCAGCAGGCGCTGTACCGCCAGGGCGAGTTCCGAACGCACGGCGTTTTCGTTGTGCAGCGCCATGCTGCGCGCGACGCTGTGCGTCTGCCAGGCGGCAAAGCCGGCGATGAGGCCGGTGAACAGCAATAGCGCACTGAAAAAAATCAGCGCGAGGTGCCGGATCGAGAGCTGGCCGGGCCGGATCATCTCGATGGCGACGTTTTCAAGGCGTCGAGGTGCTCGAGGGCGGTATCGAGCAGGTCGAATTCGTGCTCGCCGTCCATGAAATGGTTGGCGCCGCGGATCACGGTCATCGGGACCTGTACGTGCTGTAGCAGCCCGAGCCAGTTCTGGCCGGCCATCTCGTCGAGGTCGCCCATGATGAGGCGGACCGGGACCGGCGGCCGCTTCAGAACGGCGAGCACGCGCGCCTGGTCCCAGCGCACGTAGGACAGCAGGCTTTCCGGCGAGGCCAGGTATTTGCGGCAGAACGACAAGGGATGGGCGACGAGGTCGCGCTTGTGCGTGGCGACGCTGTGTTGCAGGCGGCTGACCAGCGCGGCGCGGTCGGCCCCGCCGATTCGCGCCTCGATCAACGAGATGCCGAGGTAGCCGCGCACCGCCGGATCCGGCTTGTCGGCCAAATAGGCCAATCCCTGCAAGCTGCCGAAGCTGTGGCCGAACAGCACGATCGAACCGTGCCCGCGGGCCTTGAGCCAGGCGACCCAGCGCGCGATCTCGGCGACGTCGTCGTCCATGCCAAGCCTGTGAATGGCCTCGCAGGCGAGGCTCTGCTTGCGGCCGGGGATGCCGAGGCTGAGCGTCGGCGCCAGCACCGCATACCCCGCATCGTTGAGGCCGCGCGCCAGTGTCGCGACGGTGGCGAACTCGCGCGTCTGCTGGAAGCCGTGGATCAGCAGGACGGCGGGCTTGGCGCGGTCGCCGGCAAGGTATTCCGCAGTGGCGGGAATGCCCGGGCGCATCGTCTGCTGGACGACTGCCGCTGTCGCGCCCGACGGCGGCAGCACAAGCAGCAGGCAGAGCAGGAACATACGCATGGACTCGAGGAAGGTAAAAAAGCCTTGAACGTATAGCGACCCGCCACGCGACAACTGTAGTTCTGGCCGACGAGTGGATGGCGCGATGGTAAACTCGGCGATCGATATTGCCAAATGCCTGATTTGAAACATCTCTTCTCATCCGACGGCCCCTGCGCCGCGGTGCTGCCGGGCTGGCGGGCGCGGGCACAGCAATTGGCCATGGCCGAGGCGGTCGGGCAGGCGATCCGGAACCACGGCGTGCTGCTCGCCGAAGCCGGCACCGGCACCGGCAAGACGCTCGCCTACCTGATTCCGGCGCTGCTGTCAGGGGGCAAGGTGGTGATTTCCACCGGCACCAAGGCGTTGCAGGACCAGCTCTTTCACCGCGACTTGCCGGCGGCGCGCCGTGCGCTGAAATCGCCGGTCAAGGTGGCCCTGCTGAAAGGCCGCGCCAACTACGTCTGCCACCATCACCTGCAGCGCAATCTCACCGACGGCCGTTTCACCCAGCGCGACGATGCCGCCTGGCTGCAGAAGATCGCGCGCTTCGCGGCGACCAGCGCCAGCGGCGACCGTGCCGAGGCCGAGGGCATTCCCGAAGACGCCAATGCCTGGCACTACGCGGTGTCGAACCGGGAAAACTGCCTCGGCAGCGAATGCGCCCATTTCAGGGAGTGCTTCGTCATGGCCGCGCGCAAGGCCGCGCTCGAGGCCGAAGTGGTCGTCGTCAATCACCATCTTTTCTTCGCCGACCTGTGGCTGAAGGACGAGGGCGTCGCCGAGCTCTTGCCCGCCTGCAACACGGTGATCCTCGACGAGGCCCACCAACTCGCCGAGACCGCCGCGCAATTTTTCGGCGAAACCCTGTCCACCGCGCAGCTGCTCGACCTGGCCGGCGACACCA
>DYFW01000127.1 GCA_020725005.1 Thiobacillus denitrificans | reverse complement strand
GACCTGCGATTTTTCCTACGATTACGTGAAGATCAACGCGGAATACCGGACCTGATCGCCCCCCGGAGACGTCATGACCCACGAGCACCGCATCGCCCTCCTGATCGACGCCGACAACAGCCCGGCCGACATGATCGACGAAGTGCTCGACGAACTGGCGAAGGAAGGCGTCATCAACATCCGTCGCGCCTACGGCAACTGGAAAAGCCCGTACCTCAACGCGTGGGCCGCGCTGCTGCACGACTTCGCCATCCAGCCCTTCCAGCAGTTCGACTATACCCGTGGCAAGAACGCCACCGATGCCGCCATGATCATCGACGCGATGGACCTGCTCTACACCAAGCAGCTCGACGGCTTCGGCATCGTGTCGAGCGATTCGGATTTCACCCCGCTGGTGATGCGGCTGCGCGCCAACGGCCTCAAGGTCTACGGCTTCGGCGAACAGAAGACGCCCAAGCCCTTCGTCAACGCCTGCTCCAAGTTCCTGTATCTGGAGAATCTCCGCCGCCCGGAGGAAGCGCCTTCCGCGGCGCCGGCTGAAGCGGCGGCATCCGTCGCCGCCACCGACGGAAACGCTTCGCCCAAACCCGCACCGACTCGTGCGGACGCCAATAATCTGCGCAGCGACACCCGACTGGTAAACCTGTTGCGCAAGGCCGTCGAGGCAGCCGCGGACGAAGAAGGCTGGGCCGGCCTGGGCGCAGTCGGGCAGCACATCGCCAAACAGGCGTCGTTCGATTCGCGCAACTATGGTTACGCCAAGCTCTCGGGGCTGTTCCAGGCGATCGGCCTGTTCGACATGCGCACCCACGGCAAAGGGCTGCAAGTGCGCGACCCGCGCGCCGCAACGTCCTGACCCAGCCACCATGCCGCTCACCCTCACCCCGGACCAGGTCGCCTTCTTGCAGGGCCCGCTGTCGATGAACGTCGGCGCGGTGGGGCGCGACGGCTGGCCGTGCGTGACGCGCGCGCAGGGCCTCGCGGTGGCGCGCGACCGGCGGTCGCTGACGGTGCTGCTGGCGGCGGCGCGTTCGCGCGCGGTGCTCGACGCGCTCGACGCCGGCAGTGCGTTCACGCTGGTGGCGAGCCGGCCGCAGACGCACGCGACGCTGCAACTGAAGGCTGCGCGCGCCGAGCGGGTGCCGGTGACGGCGGCGCATCGGGCGGTCAGCGCGCGCTGCGTGGCGGCGTTCGCCCTTGAACTGGAAACACTGGGGTACGCAAGGGATCTGCAGCCCACACTGGCGTCGATCCTGCCGACCAACGACCTCGTCGCGCTGCGCTTCGTGCCCGCAGTCGTCTTCGACCAGACGCCCGGGCCGCGCGCGGGCACGGTGCTGGCGCGGGCATGAAGCTCGCCCTCGAATCGATCCGCGCCTGCCTCGACGGCGCGATTCCCGCGGTGGTAGCGACGGCCGCGGCGGACGGCACCCCGAATGTGGCCTACGCCTCGCAGGTGCATTACGTGGACAGCGAGCACGTCGCGCTGTCGTTCCAGTTCTTCAGCAAGACGCGCGAAAACGTGCTCGCCCACCCCTACGCCGAGGTGCAGGTGATCGAGCCGGTCAGCTTCCGCCATTTCCGCCTGCGCGTGCAATACCTGCGCACCGAAACCGAAGGCCCGCTGTTCGAATACATGAAGGCGCAGCTCGCCGGCATCGCGGCGAGGAGCGGCATGGACAAGGTGTTCGCGCTGAAGGGCGCCGACGTGTATCGGGTGCACGCCATCGAATGCGTCGATGCGCAGGCGCCCGCCACGCCACAGCCTGACGCGCTGCTGAAGCTGCGAAGAACCCTCGACCACCTGGGCGCGTGCGACGATCTGGCGCAGCTCGCCGATCGCGCGCTTGCCGCGCTGGCGCATGGCTTCGGTATCCGCCATGCGCTCTTCGCCATGCTCGACGCCGCGCCCGGCGCGTCCGGCGTCGCGCTCTACACGCTGGCGAGCCTGGGCTATCCCGCGTCCGGCGTCGGCGCCGAGGTGGCGATGGGCGAGGGCCTGATCGGTGTCGCGGCGCGCGAGCGCATCCCGGTGCGCATCAACTACCACACCGGGGACTATACCTACCATGCCGCGCTCCAAGTGGCCGACCCGGCGTCGCCGCGCATCCCGCTGCCGGTGCTGGCTCATCCGAACAGCCAGATTGCCGTGCCGCTCACGCACGGCGCACGCCTGCTCGGGGTGCTCTACGCAGAGAGCGAACAAAACGCCTTTTTCAGCCACGCCGACGAGGACGCGCTGGTTGTCTACGGCCGCCATCTCGGCGCGCTGCTGGCCCGTCTCGCCACCCTCCCGGACGACGAGTCGGTAGCGCCCGCACCGCCGGGCGAAACGCCGCACGGCACGCCGCTGGTGGTGCGCTACTTCGCCCACGACCACAGCGTGTTCGTCGACAACGACTACCTCATCAAGGGCGTGGCGGGCAGCATCCTGTGGACGCTGCTCAACGAGCACCAGCGTTCCGGCCGGCGCGATTTCTGCAACCGCGAACTGCGCCGTGACCCGCGCCTGCCGCTGCCGGATTTTGCCGACAACCTGGAAACAAGGCTGATCCTGCTCGCGCGCCGGCTCGCCGAACGCTGCCCGGACATTGCGCTGGAAAAAACCGGGCGCGGGCGTTTCCGTCTCTCTCTCACGCGGCCACTCGCGCTGCACGCGGCGTAAGCGCGTTGCGCCCCGCCAGCGCATCGGCGAGCGCGCGCAACAGGCCGGCGCCGTCACACTGCCACGCGGAACCATGCATGCACGCGAGCGTGCCGGGGCGCGCGCCCGCCAGACGTTCCAGCGCGGCGCGCGTATCCGGCGCATGGGCGTAGTAATCGAGCGCCTGGCGGAAGGCTTCGCTGGGGCCGAGGATGTCGCCCGAGGTCAGCGGCGGATGCGTCGCGCCACCCTGGGTGAAGAGATCGCCGCAAAACAGCGTGCCGCCGGTCTCGTCCATCAGATAGCCGCAGTCCCAGCCGTGCGGCAGATGCGGCGCATCGAACCAGCGCAGGGTGTGCTGGCCGAGCGCGAGCGTTTCGCCGTCGGCGAGCGCGCGCGCCGGGCGGTCGGCCAGATCATTCACCGACACCATCGCGGCGATGCTGCCGCACAGCGGTTGCGCCTCGGGCGCGGCGGCGAGCCAGTCGTTGAGCGAACCGCATTCGTCGGCCTCGACGTGCGAGAAGCCAATGTAACGCAGGCGCTCCACCGGCAGCACGCACGCCACCGCCTCGCGCACCAGCGCAAACAGCTTGCGCGGGCCGGTGTGGAACAACAACGGCGCGTCGTCCACCAACAGGTACTGGTTAAAAGAAAACTCGCCGCCGGGAATGGCGAGCGGCGTGGCGATGCGGTAGATGCCGGCGGCGATTTCGTCGAGCGTGGTCCCGGCGGCGGTATTCGTGATCATGCTGCAATCTCCTTTCGGTGTGCTGGCCCATCACATGCGGCAAGTTGTACCGCGTTCTTTTCCAGAACTGCCAGCAGGGTGGGAAAATCGGGCGGCCCCGGCGGGATGTTGCTGTCGAGGTCGGAAAACAACTGCGTCGCCAGCCCACCCTGGCCGGTGAATTCCAGCATTTCGCCGCCGCCCGCTGCATAACGGAACCCATGCACCGTGCCGGCGGGGACATGGACGAGCGTGCCGGGCCCGCAGACCCGCGTTTGGCCTGCACAAGTGAACTCGACCCCGCCCTGAAGCACGTAAAAGGACTCGTCCCAGTCGTGGCTGTGCGGCGGTGCGCCCAGACCCTCGCCGCCGCGCTGCAGGGTGATTTCATAACTGCCAGTCGCGGCATTCGATGCCAGCACCGTTACATCGGTGCCCAGCACATTCAGCGCGGGCGCCCGATCATCGGGGGTAACGACAAACATTTGTGCTTTCATGATTCTTACCTCATTGGTCAGGAAGGAAAATCGAGATTTTCCGCGCCGCCGTTCGCCAGCCAGCGCGCGCACGCCGCGCCCAGCTCCTGCTCTGCACGCGCCGCGTATTCGGCGCATTCGGCTGGCGTCAGCGTATCGGCCCAGCGGCCGTTGACGCCCTTGTGGATGAAGGTCTCCGCGCCGCCATCCCAGAACGCGCCGCCGAGCGGCACGCTTTGCGTGGCGTTCCGCTTCATCCAGTCGAAGGTGCAATATTCGACGATCGCCGGCCAGCGCGCCTCGTCGATGGCGATGTCGAGGAAGCGCGCGATGCGCCGCATCTCGCCCTCCATGTCGCGCTTCAGGTCGTTGAAGTGCACCATCAGCACGTTGGGCAGGTGGCGGATCGCCCACCAGCTGCGGATGTTCTCCCAGAACGGCCAGAACGGGTGCCCGTCGCGGTCCATCCAGTCGCGCCAGTACTGCCGGATGTCGGCCGGCGGCGGCTCGATCGGTGGCCCGACGCGGCCGGGCGTGTCGTTCAGCGCCGCGTACCAGGCGGCGTTGGCGTTCGCGTGGTGGTTGTACATGCTCCACACCACGTCGCGCCCGTCGCGCGCGATGTAGATGTATTTCGCCCTGGGCGAGAACACCAGCGCATCCACCGGCAGGTGGGTCTTGAGGATGCGGCGGTGCGCCTGCGCCTCGACCGCCGGCAGCTTGATCTCCTTCGGCGGCACGCGCAGATCGAGCCAGGGCGACAGCTCGGCCACCGCCAGCGCGGGGGCGCCGCCGAACAGCATCTGCGCGACGATCTGCTGCGTCCAGGTGGTGCCGGACTTGGCGTAGGTGGCGATGACGATGTCGTCACCCCGGAAGGCGAAATCGTTCCAGATGGTGGAATCGAAATGGTGGTTGCGCAGTTCGCGCGTCTTGCGCGGCCAGGGGATAACGGGTGCGTTCATGTGGCGCCCCTCACTTGCCGGCTGCCACCGGCGGCAGGTTCTTCGGCGTCAGGTCGAAATAGGGCGTGGCCACCTTGCCGCCCGGCGGCACGTAGGCCGGCGCGGGATCACCCTTCAGCGGCAGGCTTTTCACGTAGCGGTAGATGGCACGCAGGTCGGCATCGCGCATCGCGCGCAGGCTGGGCGAGGGCATGGGGGGGCGCATGGGCGCGCGGGCGCGGGCGAGCCATTCCTTTTCGGTCAGCGTGCCGAACAGCAGGCGCAGGTTGGCGGGGTAAGTCGTGCCCCACGGCCCCTGCCAGCCCATCACGTCGCCGGTCAGCCATTCGGATTCGGGCACGTGCCCATCCTTCTGCATGTAGCCGGGCGTGTGGCAGTCGTTGCAGCCGGAGGTGGCAATCAGATAGCGGCCGTGGCGAATGTCGGCGTCGGCCTTGGGGCCGGCCCAGGCCTGGGTCGCGAGAAATGCGGCAATCAGCGTGCCGGCGCAGTGCAGTATCGGGTTCATGCGTGCTCTCCTGTTCATGGCGGATGCGGTTCGTCCGCATGGAAGCATGGTAGACCCCGCCGACAACGCCTTTTGATAAGACTTTGTTAGCGCAAGCCTAATTTTTTGCTAATCCTGGGCGGGCCAGCGGCTAGAATTTCACCATGACCGATTTTGCCGCGCTGCTCCCCCGCCTCGAGGCCCTGCTTGACCGCTTTGCCGCCGCTACGCCTACCGCCCCCGACTGGAAAACCGTGCGCGCGGCGCGCTGGTCGGCGCGCGACAACGCCTTGAAGCCCATCCGGCATCCGCAGCGCGTTGCGCTGAAGGATCTGCTCGCCATCGACGAACAGAAGCGGCGCGTGGACGCCAACACGCGCCAGTTCGTCGAGGGACGACCGGCCAATAACGTGCTCCTGACTGGCGCGCGCGGCAGCGGCAAATCCTCGCTGGTGAAGGCCGTGCACGCCAAATATGCAGCGCGCGGCCTGCGCCTGATCGAAGTCGACAAGGCGGGGCTGCCGGCGCTGCCCGATCTCTTCGATCTGCTTGCCGACGCCGATTACCGCTTCATCGTCTTCATCGACGATCTGACCTTCGGCGAGCACGAGCCCGGCTACGCCAGCCTCAAGGCTGCGCTCGACGGCTCGCTCGCCGGGCCCTCCGACAACGTGCTGATCTACGCGACCAGCAACCGCCGCCACCTGATGCCGGAATACATGGCGGAGAACCTGGAAACGAAGCACCTCGGCGGCGAGGTGCACCCCGGCGAGGCGATCGAGGAAAAGATTTCGCTCTCGGACCGCTTCGGGCTGTGGGTATCGTTCCACGTCATGGATCAGGAGACCTATCTTGCTGTCGCGCGCCACTGGGCGGCAGCACTCGGCGCGCCGGCGGACGACGCGGCCTTCGAACGCGCGGCGCTGCAATGGTCGCTCGGGCGCGGCGCGCGCAACGGGCGGGTGGCGTGGCAGTTCGCGCGCGACTGGGCGGGCAGCCGGTGATGCCGGAGCCGATCACCGAAGTCGTCGCCGCCGTCGTGACCCGGCCCGACGGCCAGGTGCTGCTCGCGCAGCGCCCGTCCGGCAAGGCCTACGCCGGATACTGGGAATTCCCCGGCGGCAAGGTCGAGCCGGGCGAGGCGCCGGAGGCGGCACTCGCGCGCGAACTCACCGAGGAACTCGGCATCCGCATTGCGACGCCGTGCCGCTGGATCACCCGCGTGTTCGAGTATCCGCACGCCACGGTGCGGCTGAATTTCTTCCGCGTGTTCGCCTGGGAAGGCGAGCTGCATCCGCACGAAGGCCAGGTGTTGTCGTGGCAGCTGCCGGCCAAAGTCGACGTCGCGCCGCTGCTGCCGGCGAATTTCCCCATCGTCAAGGCGCTCACGCTTCCCGACCTGCTCGGTATCACGCATGCGGAGGCCCTCGGCGTCGACAGCTTCCTCGCGCGGCTGGACGTCGCGCTCGCGAGCGGGCTGCGGCTGATCCAGGTGCGCGACAAGTCGCTCGCGCCCGCCGAGCGCCTCGCCCTGGCGCGGGAAACGGTGCGCCGCGCCCGCCGCCACGATGCGCGCGTGCTCGTCAACGGTCCGCTCGAGCTGGCACAGGCCGCGGGCGCCGACGGCGTGCATCTCGATGCCGCGGCGGCGGCGGCGCTCAGCGCCCGTCCCGCGTGCGAGTGGGTCGGCGTGTCCTGCCACGACGGCGCCGAGCTCGCGCACGCCGCGGCGATCGGCGCCGATTTCGCGCTGCTGTCGCCGGTGCTGCCGACGCAGACGCACCCCGGCGCGCCGACGCTGGGCTGGGAACGCTTCGCCGAACTTGCCGCCGCGAGCCCGATTCCGGTCTACGGGCTGGGCGGGCTCGGGCGCGACGACGTGGCGCGCGCGCGGTCGCACGGCGCGCACGGCGTGGCGCTGTTGCGGGGCGCGTGGACATGAAGCGGCTGCGCCGTGACCCCCCGCAGGGCGAGCGTCAGGCGGCGCGCCCCTGGCGGGTGGTCGCGCTGCCGCTGCTGCTCGCCATTGCGCTGATCGCGATCGCGGTGGCCGGCTGGTGGATGAAGCGCCCGCCCGACGCCGTGCCGGTCGTCTGCGCCGACCCGGTCGCCGGCTGCCGCTTCCTGCATCGGGGCGCCGAGGCGACGCTGCGGTTCAGCGCGCCGCCGGCGCCGATGGAAGCCTTCCGCGTCGAACTCCAGGCGCCGGATGCACGCCGCGCCAGTGCGGAATTCCAGATGGCCGGCATGGACATGGGCTTCAACCGCTACGACCTCAAGCCTGCCGGGGCCGGCACG
>DYFW01000126.1 GCA_020725005.1 Thiobacillus denitrificans | reverse complement strand
TTCCCGCACCATTCCCGCGCGAATCCGGTCGATTCCGACTTCCTTCGCGATCTCCGCGATTACAGTCGCCGCATGAGCTTCTTCGAGCACGGCGCGCGTCACGATCAACGATCCGAGTTGGGCGTTGGTCATCCCTTTACTGTCGGCGAGCGCGGAGAACAGCCGATGGACTTCGGGCTTGAGGTAGATCTTGGTGTCCTTCTTTTCGAGCGACACGCGCAACCTCGTCAGCAGGTGGGAGCCGCCCCGGCAGTGCAACGCTGCCCGCGGGGACGGACAGCGCGCGGCGCGACGGAGGAGGACACGCGCCGGGGCGGCAAAGAAGAAGCGCCGCGATCGGGCTGCGGCGCAAACGCTGCTGGAGCAGCGCAAGGAGACAAGCGGTACTTCACGTCGTCACGACGCCCTGCTCGGCGGCCTGCGGTGCCGCCGCCGCGCGGATGTATTCCCAGTCGTAGTCCGGCCACAGTTCTTCGCACGTCACGCGATTGCCGGTGGCGCGCGAAATCGCGGGCACGCAGTCCAGCGGCACGAAGCCGTTGCGGTTCAGCCAGTTCCAGATGCGCTGCGTCGTCATGTCGGCGCGCCGCGCAAGCGCCGTGATGGACGGCGGGTTGCCCTCGCCGCTCGCAATCTCGATCGCGCGCAGCAACGCCGCCAAGCGCGGCGTCAGCGGCAGCGGGGTCATGGCGAGCGTGTCGGGCCGCAGGCGGTATTCGGTGGCGTCCATGATCGACGCCCAAGATACACACTTGTATAGCCGGTGTCAACGGCAGTTGATGGACGGTATAAACCGCCGTGAATACGCTGCGCGCATGGCCTTGGGCAAGAACGTCGGCGCGCTGCGCGAGCGGCTGGGGTTGACCTACGAGCAGGTCGCGCAGGCCGTCGGCACCACGCCGCAGAACGTCGCCAACCTCGTGTCGCGCAACAGCCGCCGCTCGGAGTTCGCCGGCCGCTTGGCGGCGTTCTTCGGGTTCTCGCTGCGCGAGCTCGAGTCGGACGCGTTCGATCCGCACGCACTGCCGAAAGAACAGCTCGTCGCGCGCTTCGAGGCCGCTCGCCAGCCGCCGCTACCCGGTCAGAGCCTGTTCCTCACCGACCAGGAGCGCGATCTGGTGCTCGCCTTCCGCGCACTGCCAGACGATCACCAGCATGAGCTCGTCGGCCAACTGATGGCGGAGGCCGAGAAGTACACCGCCTACGCGCAGCGCGTGCTGCGCAACCACGGCGTCACGGGCGTCGCACCCAACGAGCGCGTGGCCGCGGCCCTGCCGCCGGCGCCGCCGCCGGCCGCCGCCGTGACGCTCAAGCCGCGCGAGCGCGAAGGCGGCTATCGGTCCCCGCGGCACGCGAAGGCCGCGCACAAGAAGCGCGCCTGACGGCCGCATGCGCGCCCGCATCGAACTGCTCAAGGACAACTTGGCTGCGCGCGACGTCGTCGACGCGCTCGAAGCGCTGCGCGACGACGCTGCCGCCGGCCGCCTGGTGGGGCTCGCCTTCGCCGCCCAATTCCGCGGCCGTGTGTACGTCTGCCACGTCGCCGGCGAGAGCTACCGCAATCCGACTTTCGCCCTCGGCATGGTGCACATGCTCGAGGATTACATCCGCGAGATCATCCGGGAGCCCAAATGAAGCGCACGCTACTCGCCCTGCCCATCCTCGCCGCCTGCGCCACGCAGACGTATTGGCAGCATCCGACCAAGCCGGCCGAGCAGTTCTACGCCGACAACGTGGAGTGCTTGGCGCTGGCGCGCAACACCGTGCCCGAGCCCGTCGCCGCTCCGCAGACCAACGTCGTGGTCGGCGCGCAGCCGCCGAGCGTGGCTGCGGCCATCGAGCGCGGCCAGCGCGCGGCCCGCGAAGACGCCGAGCAGTACGCGCGCACGCGCGACCGCAGGACCATCCACGAACACTGCCTGTACGCCCGCGGCTGGCAGCGCGTGACGCGGTAGCTTGCCCTCTGCTTAGCAGACAGCCCCCTCTGCTTAGCAGAGGGCCTTCCGCGCCGCACGGCTACACGTCTGTTGACAACGCCTAAACACTCGTGTAGCTTTGCCTCCGTCATCACGACGGAGGCCCCATGTCCCACACCCCTTCCAGCGCGCCGCGCGCGCTGAGCGCCGGCGAGGCGCTGCTACTCAAAGCCCGCGTGTTCGTTGACTACGTGGCCTCGTGCGGCAACGCCGAGGCGCATGAACTCGTGCACGCGATCGACGCCCATCTGTCCGCCGCGCCGCCGCGCGCGGTCGAGCTCGACGGCCGCCTGATCGAACTGCTGGCTGCCGCGCCGCTGCCCGATACCGACGAGTCGCAGATCGAAGAGTCGGACGGCAGCGACGACGGTTGGAACACCCGGCACTACGACAGCGTTGAAAACTCGGTCCGGGACTGACGCCATGCGCCCCGGCTCGATCGAAGCGCGCGCGCTCGGGGCCGCAGCCCGCCTGGGCGGCGGCGCCCCCGAGTACCTGCAGCACCGGCAGGTCGCCCTGTCGCTCGCCGGCGCGGCGCGTCGTCGCGCGCTGCGCCGCGCGCGGCGCCATGCCGCGCAGGTGCGCGCCATCTGGTTCGCGCTCGGCGCCGTCGTCGGTGCCGTGCTCGCCCTCGTCCTCACCTGAACGGAGGTTCTATGAAACGCGTTCTCATCGCCGCCGCGATCGCGCTGCTCGCCGCGCAGCCGGCACTGGCCAGCGGCGGGCAGGTCAAGATCCCCACGCCGCCGCCGCGCGTGGTCGTGCCCGATACGCCGGCCCCGCAGCCCAGCTCCGACCGCGGCGGCCGCATCGCCGTAGCGGTGGCGCTCGCCGCGCTGGCGGTCGTCGTCTGGCAGCGCGAGTCCGAGCGCCAGCAGGCGTCGCTCGTGATCGCGCCGCGCGCCGACGGCGCCGTGGCGCGCCTCGACCTCCGCTTCTGAGCGATGAACCGCTCGCACGTCGTCCTGCAGTTCCCGCGGTCGCTGCGCGAAGCGTGGCAGCCGTGGGTGCCGGCACACGCGCTCACGCCGCGCACCACGAGCGCCCGGATCCACGTGCCGCTGCGCGAACGCGCCTACTGGTTCCTGCGCCGCCTGCTGTGGGGAGCGGCCTCCGCATGAACGCCGTGCTCGACCCCCTGCGCGTGCGCGCCGAATCGGCGCCCGAAGGCTCCGGCGCCCGCATCACCTACACCGGCCGCGTGCGCGATGCCGTCGAGCGCGCCGCGCGCGAGGCCGTGGCCTCGATCGACTACATGCGCAGCCCGCACGTCGCCCTCGGCCCGATCCAGCAGCCCGACGGCCTGTGGCTCGTGCAGGTGCGCTACTTCGGACTGGACTGACACATGGACCGCGATCCCTGGTTGCTGCGCGTCGAGCGTTCGCGCGCCTTCGGTGCCTTCGACGGTTTCTGGCCCACGCTCGCCGCGGCGGCCGCGTTCCTGCTGCTGCTGTTTTCCTGCGGAGGGCTCGGCCGATGAACGACATGACCGAACCCGATCTGCTGGCTGTTGCCGCGCCGGCAGCGCCGGCCGAGCCGCCGCCCTTCGAGCCGGGCGTCTTCCACGACATGCCTGCCGAGCAGTATCACGCCATCGAGGCGATGAGCGCGTCGGGTGCCAAGGAAATGCTGCGCTCGCCGCTGCACTACCGCTGGATGCGCGACCACCCCAAGGAGCCCACCGACAGCATGCGACTTGGCACCGTCGCGCACACCGCCATTCTCGAGCCCGATCGACTCGACGCGCTGGTGCTGCTGCGGCCCGACGGTCTCGACAAACGCACCAAGGCCGGCCGAGCAGAAGTCGAAGCGCTCGAAGCCCAGGCTGCCGCCGAGGGTCGGCTGCTCGTCACGCAAGAGCAGTACGACCGCGCCTGCCGCATGCGCGACGCCGTGCGGCGCCACCCCGGCGCGCAGCGGCTGCTCGAGGCCGGCCGCGCCGAAGTGAGCCTGTTCTGGCGCGACGCGCAGTTCGACGTGCCGTGCAAGATGCGCGCCGACTGGCTGCGCGACGACGGCGGCATCGTCGACGTCAAGACCACCACCAACGCCGCCGAGGAAGACTTCGGCCGCGCGGTGGCGAACTACCTGTACCACGTGCAGGCCGCGCACTACCTCAGCGGCGCCGAGCACCTGCTGCACCGTACACCGCCGTTTTTCGCGTTCGTCGCCGTCGAGAACGAGCCGCCGTACGGCGTGGCGACCTACGTGATGCAACCCAACCAGATCCTCGCCGGCGCGCGCCTGATGGAACGCGCGCTCGTCCGCTACCAGCAGGCGCTCGCCCGCAACTGGTGGCCGGGGTACTACGACACCATCGAGGCCCTGCAGATGCCCGGCTGGGCGCTGCGCGAGGCTGCCTGACCAACCGCGAAAGGAGTCCTATGTCCGCAGTCATCGAATCCACGGCGATCGTGGCCCGGCCGCAGGCGCCGAGCCTGCTCGCCAAGATCGCCGCGCGCTACTCGGTCGATCCGAACAAGATGCTCGCCACGCTCAAGCAGACCGCCTTCAAGCTGCGCGAGGGCGAGGTCAGCAACGAGCAGATGATGGCGCTGCTCATCGTCGCCGATCAGTACCGACTCAATCCGTTCACGCGGGAGATCTACGCCTTCCCCGACAAGAACAACGGCGTCGTGCCCGTGGTCGGCGTCGACGGCTGGGCGCGCATCATCAACGAACACCCGCAGTTCGACGGCATCGAGTTCGTCGACGGCCCCGCCGGCAAGGACGGCCTGCCGGAGTGGATCGAAGCCGTCATCTACCGCAAGGACCGCGAGCACGCCACGCGCGCCCGCGAGTACATGGTCGAGTGCAAGCGCGGCACGCAGCCCTGGCAGACCCACCCGCGCCGCATGCTGCGCCACAAAGCCATGATCCAGTGCGCGCGCATCGCGTTTTCGTTCGTCGGCATCTACGACGAGGACGAGGCGCAGCGCATCGTCGAGGCGCAGGTCGTCGCCCCGCAGGGCAACGAGACCATCGCCGCGCTCAACGCCAGCATTCAGCCGGCACTCGAGCACGCACCCTCGCCCACCGTGCCCGTCACCGTGCCGGCATCGGCCGAGCCCGTCGCGGTCGGTGCAGCACCGCAAGCGGGCGGCGAGCCGATCGCTGCCGCCGACGACCCCGCCGCCGGCCAGACGCCGGATGACGCCGCCATCGGCGCCAAGGTCGCCGACTGGGCCGCCGCGATGGAGGCCGCCGACAGCGTGGAAGCCGCCGACGCCCTGCACGCGCGCGCCGCCGCCTGGGCGCGCGAGCACGGCGACGAGCACATCGACGCCGTGCTCGCGCTCGCGCATCAGCGCGCAGTCAAGCGCCTGCAGCCGGTCAAGAGCAAGAAGGCGTGAAGTGCCCGCGGTGCCGGCGCGCGCTGCGTGATCCGCGCAGCATCGCCGCCGGCATCGGCCCCACCTGCGCGGCACGGCTGCGCAACGCCAAGACCCAGCAACGCGATCTTTTCGAGGACGAAGATGGACAACCAGCACCGCCAGATCAAGGGTTACCGCGAACTGAGTCAGGGCGAGATCGACCTGATGAACGAGATCAAGGCCAAGGGCGCTGAACTGGCCGCGCTGATCGAGCGGGTCGCGCAGCACAACGGCTACTACGTGCAGCAGATGCTCGCCAGGGACGTCGACACGACGGAAGAGGAAGCCGCCTTCAACGCCGCCGAGCCCGGCCGCTGGTTGTCGGTCGCCCGCACCACGCTGCAGACCGGAATCATGCAACTGACGCGCGCCGTCGCGCGGCCGACGAGCTTCTGACGATGCTGCTCACCCGCAAAGAAGCGCAGGCCGTGTGGTGCCCGGCTCACCAGACCGAGGATCGTTCTGCCGTCTGCTTGGTGGACTGCTGCGCCATGTGGCGTTGGTATGACCCAGCCACCATGCGCGTGCCTGTCATGACGATCGCCGAAGCGCAGGCGCTCGGCGGCCCGCACGCCGAACCGCCACTCGAAGACCGCCGGCTCGGCGATGCCCGCCGCGGCTACTGCGGGCTGGCCGGCCATCCGAAGGTCGAGTGATGCCGCGCCTCGTCAGCACCGAAACGATGGTCCAGCAACTCGAAGGACTGCTCGACACCAACGACCTGTCGCCATGGGAGATCGCCTTCGTCCTGACGATGAAGAACCGCCGCATCCAGCGCACGCTGACGCGACTCACCGACCGGCAGGTCGAGCGGCTGGACGAGCTGTACCGCAAACACTTCGCATAGGAGTCCCAGTGAACGCCCTCATCTACGACATCGAGATCAAGAAGGCGATCCTCGGCAAGAACGAGGAACCGATCGACGGCATCGACTACTGCGCCGGCTGGCACGACCACGCCAACATGGGCATCTCATGCATCTGCGCCTACGACTACGCCGCCGACCGCTACCGCGTGTTCATGGACGACAACTACGCCGAGTTCGCCGCCCTCGTGGCCGCGCGCGACGTGATCGTGTCCTTCAACGGGATCGCGTTCGACAACCGCGTCTGCGCGGCCCACGGCATCGCGGTGCCCGACGACAAGAGCTACGACATCCTCGTCGAACTGTGGCGCGCTGCCGGCCTCGGCCCGCAGTTCGCGTATCCCACGCACCTGGGCTTCGGCCTGGACGCCGCCTGCGAGGCGAACTTCGGCCTGCGCAAGACCGGCCACGGCGCGCGTGCCCCCGTGCAGTACCAGCGCCGCGAGTACGGCGCGCTCGTCGACTACTGCCTCAACGACGTGGCGCTCACCAAGCGGCTGCTCGACGAGGCCATCCGCAACCGCGGCCAGCTGCGCGATCCGCGCAACCGCGAGAACACGCTGACGCTCCAACTGCCCAGCGTTTAACACGCGCCACCGGCGCACACAACCGAGAGGTGAACATGAAAACTCTGCAGATCCGCCAAGGCGACGTATTCCTGCATCAGGTCGACCGCCTGCCAGACGGCGCCGTCGAAGTGCCGGCCGAGCGCGGCCGCATCGTGCTCGCGCACGGTGAAGTCACGGGCCACGCGCACGCGATCGCTGACCATACCGAGCAACGCGCTGCGCCGATAGGCGAGACCGCAGCCGCCGAGATCGTCGAGGCGCTGATCGCGCGCTGCAAGGCCAAGCTCTACGAGCACAACGGCGACCGCTACCTCGTCGTCCAGGAGCCAGTGTCGCTGACCCACGAAGAGCACACCGCACACACGATCCCGCCTGGCGTCTACGAGATCCCCGCGCAAATGGAGTACGACGCCGCGCTGATGCGCCGAGTCGCCGATTGAGGCTGATCCATGGTCAAGCGCATCGACAAACTGACGCCCGAGCAAATCGCTCGGATGGACGCCCATGCCGGCGAGTGGATCGGCATTGGGCTACGCACCGGCCCGGCCGATCGGCCGGCCTTTGAGTCGGCCGCTGAGAAGTGCTATGCCGCCGCAGGCATCAAGTGGCCGGGTCGCGTCGTGTGGGTCACGTCGCCACTGGTACTGGCGATTGCAGCTCCGACTGCCGCGCTGGTGATCGAACTGGCGCGCCGCCGCGGCGCGGTGCGCGGCGCGGTGCGCGGCGCGGTGCGCGGCGCGGTGGGCGACGCGGTGCGCGGCGCGGTGGGCGGCGCGGTGGGCGACGCGGTGGACGACGCGGTGCGCGGCGCGGTGCGCGGC
>DYFW01000125.1 GCA_020725005.1 Thiobacillus denitrificans | reverse complement strand
AAGATGGAAGCCATGGGCGTGATGGGGCCGTTCGAGGCCTTCCTGCGCCTGCCCGGCAAGATCCCCGGCGACAAGGCCTGTCCGGTTGCCAGGTAATCGCTGCCGTGACGCAAAAAAAGCCGGGGGTCCGGCTTTTTTTGCGTCCGTGCGACAGCGCGCCCTAGTGCACGGTGCCGGTTGGCGTGTCGAGCGGCCGGCCGTTGCGGATTTCCTCCGGTGTCGCATCGCGGATGTCCATCACGTTGACGAGGCAGGTCACGCTTTGCCCCGCGAGCGAGGGATTGCCGTCGACGGTCACCTTGCCGTCCTCGATCCGGGTGACATAGAAGGGCTTCGTCTCGCCCGCTTCGTTCTCGAACAGCACTTCGGCGCCGACGCGACGGAACTGCGGCGGCACATTCTCGATGTCGTCGACGAAAACCAGGCTCTCGTCGCGCTCGCCGTATCCCTCCTCGGGCGACAGCGTGATCTCGACGCGGTCGCCCACCTTGCGGCCATCGACGGCGGCCTCGATCGCCGGCAGGATGCCGCTGTTGGCGCCGTGCACGTAGCCGACGGGGATGTCGTGCTGCTCGACGACCATGCCACGCGAGTCGAGAATGGAATAAGTGATGTAGACGAGTTTGTTGCGCGTAACGGTAGTCATGCTGTTCTATCCTGTGCGTCGGAATAACGCGGCGCCATCCATGCAAATCCGGGCGCCGTTCCATGCTTGCATGCTTATGATACCTTCGACGCCTGTCTCTCAACACTGATCGACCATGAAACCGCTCAAGCAACTGCCTGCCTGGAAGGCGCTGGAACAGCACTTCAAGACCATGCGATCCTTCGACATGCGCGCGGCCTTCCGCGAGGATGCGCATCGTTTCGACCAGCTCTCGCTGCGCTGCGGCAACCTCCTGCTCGACTACTCGAAGAACCGCATCACACAGGAAACCATGGCGCTGCTGATGCAGCTGGCGCGCGAATCCGAACTCGAAGCGCTGCGCAACGCCATGTTCAGCGGCGAGCGCATCAATTTCACGGAGAAACGCGCGGTTCTGCACACCGCACTGCGCGCGCCCGTGCGTCCGCCCCTCATCGTCGAAGGCGTCGACGTCGAGCGCGAGATCGCCAAGGTGCTCAAACGCATGCAGCGCTTCGTCGAGGCCATCCACGACGGCAGCTGGCGCGGCCACACCGGCAAGCCGATTCGCGACGTGGTCAACATCGGCATCGGCGGCTCCGACCTTGGGCCGGCGATGGTGTGCCACGCGCTCGACCACTACGCGGTCGAAAGCCTGCGCGTGCATTTCGTCTCCAACCTCGATCCCGCCCACCTTGCCGGCACGCTGAAGCAGCTCGACCCTGAAACCACGCTCTTCATCGTCGCGTCGAAAACCTTCACCACGCTGGAAACGCTCGCCAACGCCAACTCGGCCAAGGCCTGGCTGCTCGCCGCGCTGCGCGCGCCGGCGGCGGTCGCGCGGCACTTCGTCGCGCTGTCCACCAACCAGCCGGCGGTCGAGGCCTTCGGTATCGATCCCGACAACATGTTCATCTTCTGGGACTGGGTCGGCGGCCGCTACTCGCTGTGGTCGGCGATCGGCCTGTCGATCGCGCTGCAGATCGGCTGGGGCAATTTCCAGGCGCTGCTCGCCGGCGCGCACGCGATGGACGTGCATTTCCGGGAAACGCCACTGGAAGCCAACATGCCGGTCATACTCGGGATGCTCGGCATCTGGTACATCAACTTCTGGGGCACCGAAACCTACGGCGTGTTTCCCTACGACCAGCGCCTGCGCCTCTTGGTGCCCTTCCTGCAACAGCTCGACATGGAGTCGAACGGCAAGAACGTCAACCGTGCCAACAAGCTGGTCAACTACAATACCGGCCCCATCGTCTGGGGCGCGCCCGGCACCAATGGCCAGCACGCCTTCTTCGAGCTGGTGCACCAGGGCACACGGCTCATCCCGACCGATTTCCTGGTCGCCGCGGTCAACCCCACGCCGCTGGCCGACCAGCACGAATGGCTGCTCGCCAACTGCCTGGCGCAGACCGAGGCACTCCTGAAGGGCAAATCGCGCGCGGTCATCGAGGCCGAGCTGATCGCGCAGGGCATGAGCCGCGACGAAGCGCGCGCGCTCGCGCCGCACAAGGTCTTCCCGGGCAACCGCCCGAGCAATACCCTGCTCTACCAGAAGCTCGACCCGCACACGCTGGGCATGCTGATCGCGCTCTACGAACACAAGGTCTTCGTGCAAGGGGCGATCTGGCAGATCAACAGCTTCGACCAGTGGGGAGTCGAGCTCGGCAAGCAGCTCGCGCCGCCGATCCGCGCCGCACTCAGTTCGGTGCGCGTCATCGGCGAGCACGACGGCTCGACGCAGGGTCTCATCGCCGACATCCGTCGGCGTCGCGGACTCAGTACCTGACCCGGACCCGGTAAGCGAGCGTCACCTGCCCCGCGGCCGGCACCTTGACCTGCCATTCGGCGGCGCCCGACGAAACCCTGGTGTGCGGCAGCGATTCCGACACCACGCTCCAATCGCCCGGTACCGGCTCGCGCACGGTCACCGTCACCGCCTCGGATTTCGTGTTCTTCAGCACGATTTCGTAGGCCGACTCGAACACATAGTCGTAGCGGGCGGTGCCGGCGAGCTTCTTGAAATCGGTCTGCCTGCGATCGGCGGTCACGTCGTTGGCATCGCCCAGCTTCAGCCGCACGCTGTCGTTCTTCGGCGTGTGGTCGATGCGATCCTCGCCGACGAACTGCGCGTTACCCGCGCCGTCCCGCTTGTACACGCGCACGATGCCCCGCGGCAGCGGCACGCCGAGGCCTTCGCCCCGATTGCCGAATTCGACGATGACGCCGGCCTTGAGCTTCTGTCCGAGGTCAGCGTGCTGTCCCGAGTAGTAATAGTCCGCGCCGGCGAGCAGGAACTGCTTCTTGACTGGCACCCGCGCCGCCGCCAACAGCGCCACCTGCTTGGTCTGGTTGTCGGCCAGCGTGATCGGCCGCGGCAAGGTATAGAGGTGGTATTCGAACAGCGCCTCCTGCTGCACCCCGGCCGCATCGGCCGCCTTCGCCGCCATCATCATTGCTTCGCGCGCGGGCGGCCGCGCGTCGCGCACGCGGTGGATGTCGCCAGCGACCAGTTGCAGGCGCGCGTCGGAATACGCCGCACCGCTGCGGTTGGCAAGCGTCGCCCAGCCGTCGATATCGAGCCGGCTGTCGTCGGCATTGAGCTCGGCGACATAATCGGCGCGCCATGACAGGCCGCCGGTGAGATACGACAGTTCCAGGTCGTGCACGCCGGCCGCCGCGCTGGCCAGCGTCAACAACAAGGTGGGCCGGTCGCGCAGCGTGTCGGGCACGCCGGGATAGGCGATGCGCCCCGGCACGCCGGTCTCGATGCGGTCGGCGAACTTCAGCACGACACCATTGCTCGCCGCCAGCACGGTCGCGGTCTCGTGCGTCTCGGCGCCAGTGGCCGGATGTGTGCGGATCACGGCGACCTCGCGGCCGACGTGTTTTTCGAGCAGCCTGGCCGGCGTCAGCGGATCGAAGTCGAAGTTCTGCTCCAGCAGGTGAAAGCCCGCGGGGTTCGAAAGATTGCGCAGGCGCGCCGTTTCCGGATGCATCTGGGCGGCGACCTCGCGCCACGCCAGGCGATTGCGCTCGCGTTCGAGACGCACGCGCCGCGCATCCCGCACCAGGGCGAGGTCGTCGTTGTAGATCGTGACGGCCACCCCGCTCTGGTCAGCCGCAGTGCTGGTGGTTTCGCCTGCGGGTACGGCAGTCGTCACGCCGGATGCCAGCAGGCACGCCGCGCCCCAGGCAAGGCGCTGGAATCTCGAAATCATGCGCTCACTCCTACGGAATGGTGTGGAAATACGGCGTGCCGCCGCAACGGAGGAAGCTCGCCGTGCGCGCTAGAATACTCCTACAGATTTCACGCGGCGGACAGCATGAGCTCAAACAATCCCCAGCCCTCGCGCATCGTCGGCGGCGGCGTCAGCACCGGCGAGAGCGAACAACCCACGGTGGTCACGCAGATGCTCGGCGTCGACAATGCGGCGCCGGTACGTGAAGAGACATTGCGGGCGCGCTTCCTTTCCTTCGACCCGCTGTTCGATGCCGCGTCGCAGCTGGTGGCCAACCAACTGGTGCTGCGCGGCCGCACGGCGCGGCCGGACTCCCCGCCGGAACTGCGGCGGATGGACGAGGACATGCTGCTCACCGGCCTGTTCTCGCTGGTGCAGGGCGGCCTCGGCAAGGAATTGCCGCTGCTGGTCCAGATCAGCAGCGAGCTTCTGTTCAGCGACTTGCTCCAGCAATTGAACGATCCCAAGCTCATCTGGGTCGTCGATCTCGACAACGAGCAACAGTTGGCGCGCGCGCTCGCCCTGCAGGACGCCGGGCTCACCCTGTGCCCACGCCTCAATCGCGGCAATCCGGTCGTTTTCGACAGCGCGCCGGCCTGGCGCTACGTCGCCTGCCATGCCGACGAGAAGCCGATCAGGACCCCGGCGCGCCTGGTGGTCGATGGCGTGCGGCATTCGAAAGTGCAGGCGCAATGGCCGGATGACGCCTGGTTCAAGGGCGGCTTCTTTTCCGGCGACACCGCCGGCGAGACGCCGCCGGCCGCGATCAGCCGCGAACAGGCGCTGCAGCTCGATCTGCTGGCGATCGCGCTGCGCGGCTCGACCGACACGCTGGCCCAGTTCTTCCGCCTCAACCCGGACATGGCGCCGCGCCTGCTCGCCATCGCCAACGCCCCCGCCGGCGGATTGAGCCGGCCGGCGGAATCCGTGGCACACGCCCTGATCATGCTGGGCCCGCAACGCGCCGGCCGGGTGGCGGCGCTGCTGGCACTGGCCGGCAGCCAGCCCAGCGACGCCTCGCGGCAGTTCACCGTCGCCGCGCTCACCCGCGCCCTCTTCATGGGCAAGATCACCCGGCTCGGCGGGCCCGCGGAAAACGCCGCGACCGCCTTCGAAACCGGCCTGTTGTCGATCGCCCCGCACGCGCTGGGCGTGCCGATCGAAACGCTCGTCCGCAAGCTGGGCCTGGCGCCGAGCTCGGCGCGCGCACTGAGTGCAGAGCCGACGCCTGAAGGCCGGATCCTCAAGCTCGCGCAGGCCTGCGAACAGAACGACAGCGATGCCCTGGCCGCCTACGCCCAGCAGTTGAAAATCCCGCTGCACCAGATTTCCGTTGCCTATCTCGACGCGCTCATCGCCGCCTCGGCACTCGACGCAGCGCTCCACTGACGGCGTAAAATGGCGGTTTTTGCGTCGCGCAGCCGCCCATGCAACCCACCCTCGTCTTCGACATCGAAACCATCCCGGATCTGGCCGGGTTCGCCGCCGTCAACGGCATCGACGAAACTGCGCTCGCCCCGGGAGAACTCGCCGAAATGGCCCTGCTCGCGCGCCGGCAGCGGACCGGCAGCGATTTCATGCCGCACCACCTGCACCGCATCGTCGCGATATCGTGCGTGCTCCGGAGCGGCGACCAGTTGAAGGTATGGTCGCTGGGCGAGCCCGACAGCGCCGAGGCGGAACTGATCCAGCGGTTCTATGACGGCATCGAGCGCTACACGCCGCAGCTCGTGTCGTGGAACGGCGGCGGCTTCGACCTGCCGGTGCTGCACTATCGCAGCCTGATACACGGCGTGGCGGCGGCGCGCTATTGGGACTGGGGCGACGACGACAAGGAGTTCAAGTGGAACAACTACCTGTCGCGCTACCACACCCGCCACCTCGACCTGATGGACGTGCTCGCGATGTACCAGCCGCGCGCCAACGCGCCGCTGGACGACGTGGCGAAGCTGTGCGGCTTTCCCGGCAAACTCGGCATGGACGGGTCGAAGGTGCTGGAGGCCTGGCAAAACGGCGGGATCGACGCCATTCGCAATTACTGCGAGACCGACGTCATGAACACCTGGCTGGTCTACCTGCGTTTCCAGAAGCTGCGCGGCACCCTGACCGAAGCGGCCTACGCCGCCGAGATCGAGCTCGCGCGCGACACCGTCGCCAGCCACCCCGCGCAGCACTGGCAGGAATTCCTGGCCGCCTGGCAATGAATCCCGTCGTCGACATCCTCTCCCTCGACCACGAGGGCCACGGCGTCGCGCGCCTCGACGGCAAGGTCACCTTCGTCGATGGCGCGTTGGCCGGCGAGCGCGCCGAAATCGCCATCTACCGCAAGCACGCCAAATACAACTCGGCCAACGCCGTTGCCATCCTCGCGTCCAGCGACCAGCGCACCCCCCCGAAGTGCAAATATTTCGGCCGCTGCGGCGGCTGCTCGATGCAGCATCTCGAACCCGCCGCGCAGGTGGCCGCGAAACAGCGCGTGCTGGAGGAGAATCTCGCACGCATCGGCAAGGTCAAGCCGGAAACGATCCTGCGCGCGCTGCACGGCCCGACCTGGGGATATCGCCATCGCGCCCGGCTGTCGGTGCGCCGCGTCGACAGAAAGGGCGGCGTGCTGGTCGGCTTCCACGAAAAACGCTCGAGCTTCATCACCGACATGGCCGGTTGCGAGGTGCTCACGCCGCACGTGTCTGCGCTGATCCAGCCCTTGCGCATGCTCATCACCGGACTCTCCAATTCCGACCGCATTCCGCAGATCGAGATCGCCGTCGGCGAGCACGTAACGGTGCTGGTGTTCCGCCTGCTCGAACCCTGGACCGACGACGACGCGGCGCGCGTGCGCGTGTTTGCCGAGATCCACGGCGTGCAGGTCTGGGAACAGCGGAAAGGCCCCGAGACGGCGCGCCCGTTCTGGCCGCAGATCGCGCCGGAACTTTCCTACAGCCTTCCCGAATTCGGGCTGGTGATGCCGTTTTCGCCGACCGAGTTCACCCAGGTCAACGCCGCCATCAACCGCGCGCTGGTGAGCCGCGCGCTGCGCCTGCTCGATCCGCAGCCGGGCGAACGCATCGCCGACCTCTTTTGCGGGCTGGGCAACTTCACCCTGCCGATCGCGCGCCGTGGCGCCGAGGTGCTCGGCGTCGAGGGCAGCGGGGAACTGGTCGCGCGCGCGAAGGAAAATGCCATGCGCAACCATCTGCCCGACGCGCGCTTCATGGTCGACGACCTGTTCGAGATGACGCCGGAGAAATTCGCCGCGCTCGGGCATTTCGACAAGCTCCTGATCGACCCGCCGCGCTCGGGCGCGATCGAGGTCGTGAAATCGCTGCCCGGAGCCGCCGCGCCCCGGCGCATCGTCTACGTCTCGTGCGACCCCGCGACCCTGGCGCGCGACGCCGAGGTGCTGGTGCACGTCAAAGGCTACCGGCTGGTGGCGGCGGGAGTCGCCAACATGTTCCCGCACACCGCGCACGTCGAGTCGATCGCGCTTTTTGAGCGCTAATCCCTTAATATTGCTGTTTTTTCCCAGCCCTTCACTCCCACTCCAGCCCAAAACATGGCCCTCATTGTTCAGAAATACGGCGGCACATCGGTCGCCAACGTCGAACGCATCCGCGCCGTCGCGGAACGCGTCGCCAAGTTCAAGATGCTCGGGCATCAGGTCGTCGTCGTGCTCTCGGCCATGTCTGGCGAGACCAACCGCCTGATCGCCCTGGCCAAGCAGATTCAGGCCCAGCCCGACCCGCGCGAGCTCGACATG
>DYFW01000124.1 GCA_020725005.1 Thiobacillus denitrificans | reverse complement strand
GCGACGCCTATCGCTACCTCGTCGAGCACGCCGATCTGCTGATCGTGCTCGGCGCAAGCTTCAACGAGCGCACGAGCTATCTGTGGGACGCCCGGCTGCTGGGGTCGAAAAAGATCGCGCAGGTCGACCGCGACCCCGCGCAGCTCGGCCGCGTGTTCAAGCCCGATGTCGCGCTGTGCGGCGATTTGCGCGCGGTGCTGGAGGATCTCGTCGGCGTGCTCAAGGCCGGGGCCATGCCGCCGAAAACGCTCGAGCGGCTGACGGCCCACCGCGCCACCGCCACGCCGGCGGCCGCCGACCCCCACGACGCGCAGTTCCGCCTGATGCGGCTGTTCTACGAGCGCCTGGCGCAGCGCTTCCCGCACGGCGCGCTGGTGTTCGACGACAACATCGTGTTCGCGCAGAGCTACTTCGAGGTCTCCGACCGCAATCACTACTTCCCGAACACCGGCATCTCGTCGCTCGGCCACGCCATCCCCGCCGCGATCGGCGCGCGCTGCTACGCGCCGGACAGTCCCACCTTCGCCATCCTCGGCGACGGCGGCTTCCAGATGTGCGGCTTCGAGATGATGACGGCGGTGAATCACCGCATCCCCCTCAACGTGGTGGTGATCAACAACGGCACGCTGTCGCTCATCCGCAAGAACCAGTTCCAGCTCTACGGCGAACGCTATATCGACTGCGACTTCGCCAACCCCGACTTCGGCCTGCTCGCGCAGTCGTTCGGCGTGGCGCACTACCGGGTGGCAAGCGAGGGGGATCTCGACGCGATGTTCGACTCGGCCGATCTCACGGGCGGCATCAACCTCATCGAAATCCTGCTCGACAAGCACGCCTTTCCGCGCTACCTGTCGGCGCGCTGAGCACGCGCCGCCGGGTTGACGCCCCCGCCCGCCTCTGCCAAATTCGAACCCCCATCCGAATCACGAGGCCACTGCATGGACACCGCCAAGCTCTACGCACAGCTCATCCAGAGCGCGGGCGAGGACATTTCCCGCGACGGGCTCCTGAAGACGCCCGAGCGCGCCGCCGCCGCGTTCAGGTTCCTGACCCAGGGCTATGCCCAGTCGCTCGACGAGATCATCAACGACGCGGTGTTCGATTCGGACAACAACGAAATGGTCATCGTCAAGGACATCGAGCTCTATTCGATGTGCGAGCACCATCTGCTGCCCTTCGTCGGCAAGGTCCACGTGGCCTACCTGCCGCGCGGCAAGGTCATCGGCCTGTCGAAGATCGCGCGCATCAGCGACATGTACGCGCGCCGCCTGCAGATCCAGGAACAGCTCACCACCCAGATCGCCGAGGCCATCCAGACCGCGACCCACGCCGCCGGCGTCGGCGTCGTCGTCGAGGCCCAGCATTTCTGCATGATGATGCGCGGCGTGCAGAAGCAGAACTCGTGGACCGTCACCTCGATGATGCTGGGCGCGTTCCGCGATCACGACCGCACGCGGCAGGAATTCCTGCAACTGATCGGCAAGAAGAACTGAGGGCAGGGGTGCGCGTGCCAAGCATACCAGGCCGCGCGGCCCGCTCCGCCCCGATCGGCCGAAACGCAGCCCAGACAGACCGGCCTTTTCCGCGGGCAGGCGGTAAACGGAGATGGCTTCCTGACGGAACCTCTGCACCCCATGTGGCATCCCAAGCAAGTCACACGCCGGTAATCGCTCCATGACCCGTCTTCTCGCCCGCTTTCTCTCCGCCGGCTTCGGCCTGGCCCTGTGCGCCCAGGCTGCGGCGGCGCCCGCCACGCTCGAGGACATCCTTGCACGACCATCGCCGCCGCCGGGCGTGGTGTTCGAGATCGTCGACCGCGACCCCGATGCGCTGGAACTCGCCCTGCCCTGGGTAAAGGACGCGGCGGCGCGACTCAAGGCCCGCCACCCCGGCGTGCCCATGGCGCTGGTCACCCACGGCCAGGAAATGTTCGCGCTGCAGGCGAGCCGTCGCGCCGGCAATCCGAAAGTCCATCAGCTCGCCGAAAGCCTCAGCCGCGACCAGGGCATCCCGGTGCACGTGTGCGAAACCTTCGCCGGCTGGCGCGGCCTCGCGACCGAGCACTTCCCTTCCTACATCGATGTCGCGCCGAGCGGCCCGGCGCAGATCCGCAATTACGAAATGCTCGATTATGTGCGCGTGGTCGTGCCGCGCACCTCGGTGCTGCGGGGGCGATGAGTCAGAAAGGCGCCGCGGATTCGAACGCGAGCGCCGTGCCGCTGGCGGGATGCACGAACCCGAGCGCAGTGGCGTGCAACAGCAGGCGCGGCGTCTTCGACGCCGGGGCATAGAGCGGATCGCCGAGGATCGGATGGCCGAGCGCCGCCAGGTGCACGCGCAACTGGTGCGAGCGCCCGGTGAGCGGCGCCAGCTCGACGCGCGTCGCTTCCCCCTCGTGGCCCAGCACCCGCCAGCGCGTCACGCTCGGCTTGCCGCGCACGGGGTCGACCTTTTGTCGCGGCCGGTTGGGCCAGTCACAGATCAGCGGCAGGTCGATGACACCCCACGCCTCCGCCGGCGGTGTCATGCGCCCGGTGACGACAGCGACGTAGCGCTTGTCCACCGCGCGCGTCGCGAAGGCTTGCGAGAGGGCGCGCTGCATCGCCACGCCGCGCGCCATCAGCATGAGCCCCGAGGTGTCCTGGTCGAGGCGGTGCACGACGCGTGCGTCCGGATAGATGGCCTGCACGCGCGCGGCAAGGCAGTCGGCCTTGTCCGGGCCGCGTCCCGGCACCGACAGGAGTCCGCTCGGCTTGTCGAGCACGAGCAGGCTATCGTCGACGTGGCGCACCGTCACCCCCGCCGGACTCGCCAGGTTCGCCGGCGGGGCCTGCGTCGTCGTAGAATGCGCCAAGTCTGCCATTTTGCGTCAGGCCGTGCCCAAAAACGTCAGCCCGCGGGACGCGCCGTGACGCTCCGCCATCGGACACCGGAAGTCCGATGCAGGCATCGAACTTGCATAGGCATGCTCACTCAAGCCCACAGGAAAGGAAACCTCATGACCCTCAAGCCTCTTGCCATTCTCGCCGCGTGCACGGCGTTCACCCTCCCCGCTTACGCCGTCGACACGAATGCGGTCGTCGGCGGCGCGCTCGGCGGCGGTGCAGGCGCCGCCATTGGTTCGTCTATCGGCGGCCGCGAAGGCGCGATCATCGGCGGCGCCATCGGCGGCGCGGCGGGCGCGGCAATCGCCACCAGCGATTCCAGAGCGCCCAAGACCGTGACCCGCGAGGTAGTCGTCGAGCACGAGATCCATGGGGATGACCGGCACGACAACGGCCTGCACCTGGGCCACCACAAACACAAGCACAAGAACAAGCACGACTGAGCTGCGATCCCGGGCCTTGCCGGCCACGATCAGCCCTGCCGCCACGCCTCCAGCAAGGCCAGCGCCCACGCGACGCCGAAGCCATTGGCGTCGCTCATCACCGCGCCCAGCCCGCCCTTGCAGCTGTGGCCCGACAGATCCATGTGGATCCATGGCGTGTCGCCGACGAAGCGCGAGAGGAAGCGCGTGGCGAGGATGTGGTCGGCCTCGCCTTCCATGCTGCACTGCTTGACGTCGGCCACGGTCGATTCGAGGCTGCTGTCGTAGTCCTCGGGATACGGGAAGACGACGATGCGCTCGCCGCTGGCGCTCGCCGCGCGCGAGGCCTGGTGCGCCAGGGCGCTCGACGAGGCGAACACGCCGGACATGCGGCTGCCGAGCGCGTAGTGCATGCTGCCGGTGAGCGTGGCGAAATCGGCGATGAGGTCGGGCCTGGCCCTGGCCGCGAGCGTCAGCGTGTCGGCAAGCACCATGCGGCCCTCGGCGTCGGTGTGGACGATCTCGATGGTGGTGCCGTTCAAGGCCTTCACCACTTCGTTCTGCCGGTAGGCCTCGGGGCTGATGTGGTTTTCGGCGAGCGCGACCCAGCCGTCGAGCGCGACCGGCAGCTGCATGCGTGACGCCGCGGCGAGAATGCCGAGCACCACCGCCGAGCCGTTCATGTCCTCGTGCATGCCCTGCATGTATTTCGCCGGCTTCAGATTGTGGCCGCCGGTGTCGAAGCAGATGCCCTTGCCGACGAACGCCACGGTCTTCCCTGACCCCTGCCCCCTGACGCCTGCCCCCTTGCCTTTCGCCCCCCGGTAGCCGATGCGCACGATCGCCGCGTCCTTCGCCGGCGAGCCCTGCGCCACCGCGCAGAACGCGCCCGCGCCCATTTTCTTCAGCTTGGCGTAGGGATATTCCTCGACGCTCCAGCCATATTGCTTCGCGAGCGCCCGGATGCGCTTGCGGTAGACGCCGGGCGTGAGTTCGTCCGGCCCCTGCACGGTGAGGCTGCGCGTGAGCACATTGCCTTCGGCGAGCGCGGCGGCGCGCGCGAAACCGTCGGCGGAGGCATAGCCGTACAGGCTCACCGTCTTCAGCACCGGATCCTGCTTTGCCTTGCGCGCGGGCAGCGGCACGGCGTTGACCCAGGTCGCGTAGACCGCGGCCTCGGCCGCGCGCGCCCTGAACGCGGCGTCGCCGAACACGGCGAGGGTGAGCGCCTTCGGGTGCTCGGCCAGCAGCAGCGCCAGGGCTTTGCGCACCCGCTCGTGCACCTCGAACGTGGAGGCATCGGCCTTCAGCATCGCGTAGACAGCGAGCGTGCCGCCGGGCAGTTGTACCGCCAGCGGCGACTTCGCCAGCGCATCGGGTTTCAGCGCACGCCGTTTCATCGCGGCCTTGAGTTCCGCCGTGCCCGGCATGTCGGGCAAGGTCTTCGATTCCGGCAGCAGGAGCAGCGCATGGCCTGCGCCGGCCAGCGTTTGCGCGGGGATTTCCTTTTTGTTTTCAGCGAGTTTGGGCAGCATCACGAGTCCTTGCGGGTGGCGTTTTTCTTGATGGGCGGCGGGGTTTCCCGGATAATTGCGTGCTTTTGATTTTTTCCACAGCGCATTTTCCGCCCCATCCAACAAGGGTAACCGAATGAAGATTGAAGACAAGAAACGCGTGCTGCGCGAAATGGTGTTGCATCGCCGTTTTGAGGAGCGCTGCTATCAGGCCTACATCGAACGCAAGATCGGCGGCTTCCTCCACCTGTATCCGGGCCAGGAAGCCTGCTGCAACGGCGTGATGGAGGCCGCGCGTCCCGGCCACGACTACGTGATCACCGGCTACCGCGACCACGTGCACGCGATCAAGTGCGGCGCCGACCCGAAGGAAGTGATGGCCGAGCTGTACGGCAAGGAAACCGGTTGCTCCAAGGGACGCGGCGGCTCGATGCACATTTTCGACGTCAAGCACCGCTTCATGGGCGGCTACGCGCTGGTGGGCGGCCCCTTCCCGCTCGCCGCCGGCATGGCCAAGGCGATCCAGCTGAAGGGCGGCGACGAGATCGCGATCTGTTTCCTCGGCGACGCCGCCAACAACCAGGGCGTGTTCCACGAAACCATGAACATGGCCGCGCTGTGGAAGCTGCCGGTGCTGTTCGTGTGCGAGAACAACCTCTATGGCATCGGCACCGCGATCGAGCGCTCCACCGCCATCGTCCACCAGCACAAGCGCGTCTGTGCCTATGGCATCGAGGCCGCCGAATGCGACGGCCAGGATGTCGAGAAGGTGTACGCGGCGGCGCGTGTCGCGGTCGACCATGTCCGCCACGGCAAGGGCCCCTACTTCCTCGAACTCATGACCTACCGCTATCGCGGCCACTCGATGTCCGACTCACGCGGCTACCGCTCGCGCGAAGAAGAGGAAATGTGGAAGCAGCGCGACCCCATCTTCATCCTGCGCGACCGCCTCGTTGCCGAAAAGGCGCTGACCCTGGCCGAATTCGAGGCGATGGAAAAGGAGATCGACGCCTACATCGAGAACGAAGTGATCAAGTTCGCCGAGGAATCGCCCGAGCCGCGCGTCGAGGACCTCGAGAAATACGTGCTCGCCGATCGTGAAACGCAGCTGCCGTGGCTCACCGGCAAGGCCGCCTAAGGTTTAAGGAAAAGACAGCATGGCAAACATCATGTATTGGGAAGCGATCCAGCGCGCCCACGACGAAGAAATGGCGCGTGATCCGCTGGTCATCTGCATGGGCGAGGATATCGGTGTCGCCGGCGGCACCTACAAGGCGACCAAGGGCCTGTATGAAAAATACGGCCCGCTGCGTGTCATCGACACCCCCATCTCCGAAGGCGGCTTCACGGGTCTCGGCATCGGCGCGTCCTTCCTCGGCGTGCGCCCCGTCATCGAAATCATGTCGGTCAACTTCGCCTGGCTGGCGATGGACCAGATGTTCAACTCCGCCGCCAAGGTGCGCTACATGTCCGGCGGCCAGCTCACCGCGCCGTGCGTGTTCCGCGCCGCTGGCGGCGCCGCGCACCAGCTCGGCGCGCAGCATTCGGCGCGCATGGAAAAGGTGTTCATGGGCATCGCCGGCCTGCGCGTGGTCACGCCTTCCAACCCGAAGCAGGCCTACGGCCTGCTGAAGTCGGCGATCCGCTGCGACGACCCCGTGTTCATCAACGAACACGAGCTGATGTACAACATGAAGGGCGAGGTGCCCGACACCGAATACTTCCACCCGCTCGAAGGCTCGGAAGTCGCGCGTGCCGGTACCGACATCACGCTGTTCGGCTACAACATCTCGGTGCACTGGTGCCTCAAGGCCGCCGAGATTCTCGACAAGCAGTACGGCATTTCGGCCGAGGTCATCGATCTCTACTGCCTGTCGCCGCTCGACCGCGCCGGCATCAAGGCCTCGGTGGCCAAGACGCATCGTGCCGTCATCGCCGAAGAGGACGAGGCCCCGGTCGGCGTCGGCGCCGAGGTCATGGCGATCATCAACGAGGAATGCTTCTTCGAGCTCGATGCCGCGCCGGTGCGCGTGCACTCCGCGATGGTGCCGCAGCCCTACAACCACACGCTGGAAAAGGCGACGATTCCCGACCACGAAGACGTGGTGAAGGCCGTTCTCAAGCTTTTCGGTAAGGCGTGAGGCGTGAGGGGCAAGGCGCGCCTGCGCCCTGCCCGCCTCACACCTCACCCCTAACTCCTCACGGAAATACATATGTCCCAACATTACGCCATCACGATGCCCCAGCTTTCCGACACGATGACAGAAGGGGTCGTCGTGACGTGGGAAAAGCAGCCCGGTGACCGTGTCGAACGCGGCGACATCGTTGCCACGGTCGAAACCGACAAGGCCATCATGGACGTCGAGGTGTTCAAGGCCGGCTATCTGGCGGGGCCGCTCGCCGAGGTCGGCGCGACCATTGCCGTCGGCGCCGCGATGGGCTACATCTCCGACACCCCGGGCGATGTCGCCATCGCCGCCGGCGAAGTGGTCGAGGCGAAGGCCCAGACCGAGATGATCCCGCACCACGCCGGCACGCCGATCGTGATGCCGCAGCTCTCGGACACCATGACCGAAGGTGTCGTGGTCACCTGGGAGAAGCAGCCGGGCGACCGCATCCGCCGCGGCGACATCGTCGCCACGGTCGAGACCGACAAGGCCATCATGGACGTCGAGGTGTTCCAGGAAGGCTATCTTTCCGGCCCCATCGCCGACGTCGGCAGCGTGGTCGAGGTCGGCCACCCGATGGCCTTCATCGTCGACGACGCGTCGAAAGCCAACGACACCGGCGTGACGATTTCCGC
Organism: Thiobacillus denitrificans; assembly: GCA_020725005.1. Classification (GTDB taxonomy): domain Bacteria; phylum Pseudomonadota; class Gammaproteobacteria; order Burkholderiales; family Thiobacillaceae; genus Thiobacillus; species Thiobacillus denitrificans_G. The sequence goes on along the minus strand of DYFW01000124.1, from coordinate 40 downwards.
CGACCACAAGGTGAAGGACGTGCACCATGTCGCGCCGCAC
>DYFW01000123.1 GCA_020725005.1 Thiobacillus denitrificans | reverse complement strand
TGCTGCGCCAGGACGACCTGCAGACCCGCTACACCGGCGGCACCGTGCTGCACCTGTACATGCGCGAGCGCATCTCCACGTCAGAGGCCTGCCGGCAGCTCGTGCGCACCGCGCTGACCCGCTTCCGCCTGCCCTACATCACGGTCACACCCACCTTCTCGATCTGCCCGAAGCACGGCTATCTCGCAGGCGAGCACGAGTTCTGCCCCAAGTGCGACGAAGAACTCCTCGCTCGCCGCGGGCAGGCCCACTGATTCTTTTACCCACAACCTAAGGAGCGACCATGTCCCCGACCACCGAACACATCCCTTTGCAGGACCACGAACGCCAGCGCTGCGAAGTCTGGACGCGCGTCATGGGCTACCACCGCCCGGTGTCCGAGTTCAACGCCGGCAAGCAGGGCGAGCACGCCGAGCGGCGCCACTTCATCGAACCCGATGGCGGACGCACGGCCCATGCCTGAGCCCCGGCTGGCGGTGGGTGGCTTGGTGCCGTTCACCACCATCGACTTCCCCGGCCGGCTCGCCGCCGTCGTGTTCTGCCAGGGCTGCCCGTGGCGCTGCACCTACTGCCACAATCCGCATCTCCTGCCGCCGCACGACGGCGACCGGTCGTGGGCGGACGTGATCGCCTGGTTGGCGACGCGTCGCGGCCTGCTCGACGGCGTCGTGTTCAGCGGCGGCGAGCCGCTGCTGCAGCGCGGTCTGGCCGCCGCGCTCACCGAGGTTCGCGCCCTGGGCTTCGCCACCGGGCTGCACACCGCCGGCATCTACCCGGAGCGGTTCGCCGCCGTGCTGCCGCTGCTCGACTGGGTCGGCTTCGACGTCAAGGCTCCGTTCGGCGACTACGCCCGCGTTGTCGGCTGTGACGGCGGCGGTCCGGCCCGCAATGCGCTGCGGCTGCTGCTCGCTTCCGGGGTTGCCCACCAGGTCCGCTGCACTGTCCCGCCTGAAATGGATGCCGAAACGCTGGCGCGGCTACGCACCGAACTGCGGGACATGGGTGTGGCTGCCCTGGAGATCCAGGCATGTCGTCCATTGGATAGTCTGGCCCGCGTCGGATGAAGGGTGTTGCATCCTCAACGAACCGACTTCGGCGTGCGCCCGAAATACCGTGCAAATGCCGCGCTGAAATTTGCGGGATGCTGGTAACCGACCGCGTAGGCGGCCTGTGCCACCCGCGATCCTGACTCAAGTAGCATCCACGCGCGCCGCATGCGCAACTCCAGCAGGAATCGATGGGGTGGGGCGCCGAACAGTTCGCGAAAACCCTGTTTGAACTTGCACTCGTTCATGCCCACGGTGGTGCTGAGATACGCAATCGTCAATGCACGGTCCATGTGGCTTCGCATCAGGTCGCGGGCGCGCTGGAGCTTGTCGATGTCGTCGGCGCCGAGATGCGTGGGTGACGGCGCGGCGGACGCGCCGGTCGGCATGAGCGGGCGCAGATACTCGGCCGCCAGGGTCAGCGCGGCGATGTGCCGATCCAGCGGCGTCGCTTCGGAGGCGAGCAGGGGGCGCAGCAAGGCGCGACACCAGGGCGGCGTCGCGTGCTCGCCGAGGATGCGCACGCCCGTGCGGCTGGCTAGGCGGGCCACACTTGCCTCTCCGAGGTAGCGCGACAGCACCGTTCCGGTGAGCACCAGGCGCAGTTGGCGTACCGCTCCTTCCGCATTGAAACGCCGCTCGCCGCGACTCTCGTTGAAAGCGGTGAGGGTCGTGTGCCCGGCCCGGAAGCGCAGGCGGGTTCCTTCCCGCGCCACGAAGCCGGACTCACCCGCCAGACCCAGGGTGATGACCAGTGTCGGACTGCTGCCCGTCTGGACGGTCTCTTCGGCCAGTTCGCGCGTGGGGCGGTAGTGCGAGTGCACCACGGTCAGCCCATCGTCGAGCGCGGTGCGCTCGATCCAGCAATCGCCGAAGCGGTCGGGCAACGCCACGTGCGTTGCGCCCGCCCCCGGGACGGCGGGCCCGGCCGCACCCGTCGCGCGTACGAAATCCGTCATGGCGCCACGCCTCGCTCCCGTTTGCATACAAAACCCTCCCGAACGCAATCGATTCTATATGAGAACGGTTCGCATTGACGAATACCATGCGGTCCACATGAACTCGAGGAGGACAAGCGATGCCCACGATTTCCAGCCGCGCGGCCGGGTTGCTGGCGCTGATTGGCGCGGCCCTGCCGGCCGCGGCGCAGCAGGAGCAAGTACAGGAGCTGCCCGCCGTCACGGTCACGGCGAACAAGCAATCCCAGGCGCTGGAGCGCGTTCCCGCCAGCGTCTCGGCCTTCGACGGCGAAGACCTGCAAGCCGCCGGCATCGACAGCCTCGAAGGCGTGGCGCGGATGACGCCCGGCTTCACCTTCCAGGCGTCGGGGCAGTCGGGCCTGCAGCCGCCGGTGATGCGCGGCCTGACGGCAAACATCATGGGCTTCTCGTCATCGGTCGCGCTGGTGGTCGACGGCGTGCCGACCCTGCGCGGGCAGGGCTTCGACGACAACCTGCTGGGCATCGAGCGGGTGGAGGTGCTGCGTGGGCCGCAGTCCACGCTGTACGGGCGCAACGCCGAGGCCGGCGTGGTCAGCGTCGTCACGCGCCAGCCGGGGAACGATCCCTACGCCGTCGTTTCGGCCGAGCTCGGCAGCCGCGACAAGCGTGCGTTGCGCTTCGATGCGAGCCACGCGCTGGTGAAGGACACCCTCTACCTCGGGGTGGCCGGCGAGTTGTTCCGCCAGGACGGCTTCGTCGACAACGCCTTCAAGGGCGGCAAGGAGGACGACCGCGAACGCCGCAATGGCCGCCTGGCGCTGCGCTGGACGCCCGGCGAGCGCACCGATGCCACGCTGCGCTATGCCCAACGGGAGTATCGCGACGCGGGCTCGCTGTGGGGGTCGGTCAGCGCGCCGCGCGCCACGGTGCGCTCCGGCACCGACAGTTGGAACGACTCGACCGCGCGCACCGTGTCGCTCGACATCGCGCACGAACTGGCGCCCGACCTGAACCTGCGCTCGATCACCGCCAACAACGAATTCACCGACCGCATCAAGCAGGACATCGACTTCATGCCGGCGGACCTGCTGCACGTGAGCCGCGACCACCACTTCCGCACCTTGTCGCAGGAATTCCGCCTGGAGGGCAGGGTGGGCCCGGCGCAGTGGCTGGCGGGATTCTACGCGGACCGCGACGATCATGACCTGAGTTTCGGGCAGAAGATTCCGCTGGGTTCGACAACGACCTCGGCCACGCAAAAGGGCCACTCGGCGGCGCTGTTCACCCACTGGATCGCCCCGCTGGCGGATCGCTGGACGGTCACGGCGGGCGCTCGCATCGAGCGCAACGAGGTGCGCTTCGCCCTGGCCGGGGAGCGCGAACAGTCGCGCGCATGGACCCGCTTCTCGCCCAAGGTGGCGCTGCAGTACCAATGGCGGCAGGACGCACAGGTCTATGCCAGCGTCGCCGACGGTTTTCGTGCCGGCGGTTTCAATGCCTTCGCGCCCGAGGCCTACCGGCGCTACCAGCCGGAACGGGTGCGCTCCTTCGAGCTTGGCGTCAAGGGGCGGCTTCTGGCGCGGCGCCTGCGCTACGGCGTCGCCGCCTACGTCATGGACGTGCGCGACATGCAGGTCCAGCAGATCGGCCTGCCCGGCCAGATGCTCCTCACCAACGCCGCGTCGGCGCGTCCGGTCGGTATCGATGCCGAGCTGCAGTACCTGCTCGGTTCGGGCTGGCAGCTCCAGGCCGCGCTGGGGCTGAATCGCACCCGTTTCCGCGAGTTCCGGGATGGCGCCAATGATTTCAAGGGCAAGCACAACCCGCTCGCACCGGATATCACCGGCCACCTCGGGGTGCGCTACGACGCCCCGCAAGGCTGGTATGCCCAGGCCCATCTGAGTGGCGCGAGCAAGGTCTATCTCGACGCCGCCAACACCTATGGGCGGGCGGGCTACGGCGTCGTCAACCTGCTGGCGGGCTACACCTTCGGGCGCACCGAGCTGTCCGCCTACGTCCATAACGCCACGAACAAGCAGTACGACACCGTCGGATTCCTCAACGGCGTGGCCACCATCTACAGCCCGCCGCGCGAGCTGGGCGTGCGGCTGACCTGGCGCATGTAAACGGAGCAATGCACATGAGTCCTGAACAAATGCACCCTCTACAACGCTACTGGGCGCTGGCGGCCGCGCCCATCCAGGCCGAGGCACTGAGCGCAGCCCTGGCGCTGGGCATCTTCGAGCCCCTGGCCGAGCCCCGAACGCCCGACGAGCTCGCCGCCCAGCTCGACCTGGATTCCCGGAACACCGCCCACCTGCTCGAGCTGCTGTGGGGCATGGGTCTGCTGGAGCGATCCGCACGCCTCGCCGTGGACCACATCGGGGGATCGGTGACCGTGTACGGCCTCGCGGAAGTCGGACGCGCTTACTTCCTGGCCGTGTCTCCCACTTGGTCCGGCGACGCCTGGCGCTACCGTGAGGCCCGGCTCAGGCAGGCCGCAGGACTGTTGCGCGATCAGGTACGGCAGGGGGCGCAGGCCGAAGGCGGGCAGGCCCTCGAACGCATGGCCGAGCAGTGGGCCGCCGCCGCGCGCGGGCAACTGGCCCAGGACCAGCATGCGGCCACCGTGCCGGCCGCGTTGGAGATCGTGTCGCGCCTGCCGGAGTTCGCGGCGGCGACGAACCTGCTCGACCTGGGCGGAGGCCCTGGCTGGGTGGCGATCGAACTGGCGCGGCGACAGGGCGGGCTTTCCGGCGTGGTCTTCGATTTCCCCGAAGCCGTGACCGTCGCGGCCGAGAACATCGCCGCCGCAGGCCTCGCAGACCGGCTCTCCGTGCTCGGCGGCGACGTGGCGGTCGACGCGATCGGCAGTGTTGGCGGCAGCGACTACGACCTCATCTGGTGTTCCTCGGTGCTGCACTTCGTGCCGGATACCGAGGCGGTCCTGCGCAAGATCCTGGCCGCGCTGCGGCCGGGCGGCGCACTGATCTGCGCGCACGCCGAGATCTGCGACGAGCCGGCCGCAGCGGCCGAGGTGTTGCAGTATTACCTCCCCATGCTGATGCAGGGGCGCCATGTCGGCCACCGGGGTGACATGGCGGCGGTACTGCGGCGCATCGGTTTCTGCCGCATCGAGACCTTTGCCTCCGCCCTGTTTCCGATGGCGCCGCTGCAGGTCGTCGTCGCCCGGAAGGTCGCATGAGCACGAACCTCTCCCGCCTGCGCGCGCGCCATGTGCTGTTCGGCTGGATCAACTTCGCGCTGACGGCGCCGGCCATCTATCTCTGGCTGGGGCTGCCGCTCGTCATGCGGCAGCAGGGCTGGTCGGGCGCGGAGATCGGGCTCTTCCAGCTGGCCGGCCTGCCGGCTGTGTTCAAGCTCTTCCTGGCCTTGCCAATCGAACGCTGGCGGGCGGGACGCCGTCCCTACCGGCGCTGGGCGTGGCTGACCGGCGGCGGCTACCTCCTGGCCCTGCTGTCCCTGGCCGCGCTGGGGGCGGATGCCCACAAAGGCATCCTCTTCGCGCTGACGCTGCTGGCCGCCCTGTGCGCCACCTGGGCGGACATCCCGGTCAATGCGCTGGCGATCAAGCTGTTTCCCGCCGAGGAGCGCCCCCGCGCCGGCGGGGTGCGCTCGGCCGCCACGTTCGCGGGCGCGATCGTCGGCGGTGGCGCGATGCTGCTGTTGCAGCAGGCGCTTGGCTGGGCGGCGCCCTTCCTGCTACTGGGTGCCTGCCTGCTCGTGGCCTTGGGGCTGCTCGGATGCATCCAGGAGGATGGCGGCGTCGCCGGCTCCCACCGCTCGACGCCGCTCGCCGTGTGGCTCGGCTTCTTCCGACAGGCGGGGGCGGGGATCTGGACGGTGGTGCTGCTCGGCTACTTCCCCTTCGTCGCCGCCGCGTGGGTCTATCTCAAGCCGCTGCTGCTCGATCGCGGCTTTCCGGCCAGCGAGGTCGCCTGGATCGCCGGTGTCGGCGGCGGCGCCCTCGGGGCGCTGGCGAGTTTCGCCGCCGGACATGTGCCGCGCGCGCTCATCCTCCGGGTACTGCCGCTCTCCGCTGGCGCCAACGCCCTTGCGCTTGCGCTGCTGGCCGCCGCGGCTGGGTACGGGACGCCCGCCGGGCTGGTGGCCGCCGCCGCATTTCTCGCGGTCGCCATGGGCGTGGCTTCCGCACTCGCCTTCGCGCTGATGATGGAGTTCGCGCGTGATGGCTGGCGGGCCGCCGACTACGGCCTGCAGGCCAGCCTGTTTACGCTCGGCCGGATCGCTGTCGCGCCGCCGGCTGGCCTGCTGCTCGACCGCCTCGGCTACCCCGGCATGCTGGCCGCGCTCGCCGCTGCGTCGCTGGCGGTTGCGCTGCTGATAGCGGCTCGTCGACGACTCGGTTTATCCCTTGTAGGAGTATCGCCATGAACCTGAACAGCAAGCTTGTCGTCCTGATCCTGTCGTCGTTCCTCAGCCTGACAGCTCGGGCCGAAGTCCGCCCCGACGGCGAGGCCTGCGCGCGCATCGAACCGACGCCCGCGCAGTATTCCCTGATCCATCCCTTCCATCTGCCGCATGTGCTGGGCTTCATCAAGGACAACGGCGATGACTTTCGCATCGAAGGCGGCCAACAGCAGGCCATTGACCAACTCATCACCGACGTGCGCGGCCCGACCAAGTCCCGCCAGGCCGAGGCCGGCAGGCTGGAACGGGAGATCGCGGTTGCTGCTTTCGACGGAGTCGACAGCCGCGCCTTGGCGGAACCCCTCGGTCGCCTGCAACAGGTCAAGCGGGAGATCGCCGAGATTCACGTCGACTTCGTGAATCGCCTGCGCGGCATCTTGACGCCGGAGCAATACGCCCTTCTGAGAGAGCTGGCGGACCGCTGACGCGGTCGCGGGGCATCAGCACCCGACAGTGGTGGTGCGACCGCCGGCTGGCCTGCTGCGCCGAGACGTCGAGGCCTCGGAACAACGCGAGGAGCTCATCGTTCGAGTGTACCTGGCATGCCTTGCAAGACGACGACCCTGCACGGGCCTGAGTACAGGCCCGTGCAGGGTGATGCCGGCTACAGCAGGCCAGCCTCCGCGAACGAGTAGGGCTCGCCCTTGCCGATGATGAAGTGGTCCAGCACCCGGATGTCGATGAGTTCCAGCGCCGCCTTGAGGCGCGAGGTGATCGCGCGGTCGGCCATGCTGGGCTCGATGCAGCCGGAGGGATGCTGGTGGGCCAGGATGACGGCCGCGGCATTGGCTGCCAGGGCGCGCTGCACGACCACCCGGGGGTACACGGCGGTCTGGTCGATCGTGCCGTGGAACAGCGGTTCGTAGGACAACACCCGGTGGCGCGTATCGAGGAAGATGACGGCGAAGACCTCGTTGGGCTCTCCCGTCAGCTTCAGGCGAAGATAGTCGCGCACCTCGGCTGGGCTGCCGAGTACGGCGCTCTCGCCGAAGATGCGACGCTCGAGCAGGGCGATGGCCTGACGGATGATCCAGTCGTCGCCTTGCCTGGTGGGATGGATGATCGACTCGATGCACGAGTCTTCGACGGCATGAACAGTGCGCATGGCAACCTCCAATGGATGAGATCGGAGGCGCCGCTCCCCGGTGGAGGACGAATCCTCCGAGGGATGGCAGCAGGGATGAGGGTGGGCATCCGCCACCGGCAAGGTGGCTGTTCGGCAAGGGATGCGGTGCGAACGGGTGGGATCAACACGGCCGGGGCCGCGCCGTA
>DYFW01000122.1 GCA_020725005.1 Thiobacillus denitrificans | reverse complement strand
GTGGATCAGCGTCCCGTCCAAGTCGTGGGCGGTGTAGTTGAGAGTCGTCATCTCTTTTCTCCTTGGTTGGCCGGCCGCCAATCGGCCGGCGAGGGTCATGGCGTGGATACGCGGCCGGTCATGCGAGCGGCTTGCCGGTGCTCGTGCTCCACGCACCAAGCAACTTGCCGGCTTCGCGCGCGCGCTTGATCGCGTCGTAACCGCTGAGCCGCATGCGGCTGCGGCCATTGGCCAATCTCGTCAGGATGCGCACCGGCTGGCGGTAGTAGTTTTCGCTGCGCTTCGTCGTCATCTCTTCTCTCCTCGTTCGCCGGCCGCCAATCGGCCGTCCATGAATCGCATTATGCACACTGTACGGTATATGTCAAGTGTGCGCATCGCCGCGACCGATGAACGGTTGGCTGGCGGGAAGGGCGAGCTAAGGGCGGGTTACTGAGGCTTGCGGTGACCGTCTGCTCACTGGCGAGCGTGGTTCGGCGAGCAGCGCGTCGACGCCGTGCGGCACAGCGAAGCGAAGGTGAAGCTCAATAGCCACCCGTGGGGATCACAGAAGACGCGGAACAACGTACTGTCCGTCGGCAAGCAGATTTTTGCCTTGGCGTTTCGCGACCTCTCGATTAGTAGCAACCCGCTTGACGGCATCGATTTCAGCAACGTGCAGACGGACGAGCCCGACCCGTTCTCGATCGACGAGATTGAGGCCATGCTGAAGGTGCTGGCCGCTCGGTTCGGCGACGGGCTCTCCGACTACTACGAGTTCGCGTTCTTCACTGGGCTGCGGCCAAGCGAGCAGATCGAGCTTCAGTGGGGCTCGATCGACGAGCGCCGTCGCTGCATGCGCATTGACGCTGTGCGCGTGCGCGGGCTGCCGAGGGCCGGCGTCGAGACTGGCGCGCGCAACCAGGACGGCGAACCGTCGATCACGATGAGCGTGCGGAAGGAGTCTACGAAAACGCACCACGCGCGCGACGTGCAGTTGAACGAACGCGCATGGGCAGTGCTGGCGCGCCAGAAGGTCAGGACCAAACTCGCAGGAGCCAGCGTGTTCCTGAACCCGCACACCGGGCGCCCATGGCAGGACGAGAATAAGCAGGGCCAGCACTTTCGGACCGCGCTGAAGCTTGCGAAGCTGCGGCACCGTGCGCCGTATCAGACGCGCCACACCTATGCGACGATGCTGCTCATGGCTGGTGCAAATCCAGCGTGGGCGGCCGGGCAGCTCGGACACTCGGTCGAGGTATTCTTTCGGAAGTACGCCCGCTGGATCGAGGACGCCGCGCGCCACCGCGGCGAACTAGCGAAGTTGCACGCCTTCCTCGGTGACAAATCAAGTGACAAATCAGAGGGGCGCGCAGGGTTCGGCGGGGAAAAATGAGGGGCGATTCCCTCTTTAGCTAGCTACTGACGCGGGTTCAATTCCCGCCGCCTCCACCATGGCAACGCACTGATTCGTCTATAGAATAGCGCGCTCGGCCGGGTCTTCAGTGACAAATCAGTGCCAAATTCGAGCGGTGCATAGAATGCAGAGGCGCGCCTACAGGCACGCCATCGCCAGCACCGCCACCACGACGACGAGCCACAGCAACCCGACCGCCAGCAGATGCTCGTCCGGCGGCGTCATTCCGACTGGAACGGCCGCGGGCTCGGCGTCTGCAGGATGCCGGTGGCCCCGCCAGCCAGGCCGTCGCCGTCGGTCCAGTCGGCGAGCTTCCAGCCCGCGCGGTAGCGGCCGACCTTGCCGGGCCGCGGCGAGCGGAAGGTCGCGCGCAGCTCGAATGCCACCGGCACGCGCTCCCAGTCGCGCATGACGATGAGCGTCTTCGCGCCGCCCAGATCGCGCGTCTCGAAGCGCCGCGTGTTCTGCACCGCGAAGCGGCTGCTGAAGCGGTACGCGCGGTTGCGCCACAGCCAGCGCACGGAGCCCCACCACAGGCCGCGGCGTTCGTAGGCCCGGCGGATCGCGTCTTCGTAGGTGCCGCCCGGCAGCAGCCCGTACTCGTCGTCGTGCGTCTCAAGCCAGCGCGCCCAGCGCGGCAACCGATAGGCCGGCACCGACACTTCCGCTAGGCCGCTGTCGACCGCGATCCACGCCTTGCGCAGCCCCGCCTCGCGCATGAACGCGCAGGCGATCGGCGCGACGAAGAAGGCTGCGTACTCGGCGACGACGTTGACCGCCGCCTTCCAAGCCCAGCCGAAAGCGAGCCGGTTGCCGACGTGCGGGCGGACCACGTACACCGTCCAGCCGACGAGGATGAGCATGACGCCCGGGTACAGGCCGAGCAGCGTGAACAGCCACCAGCGCATCGCAGCCTCCCGTGTGAGACTGCGGCTATGGTGTTGCGCTCACCCCCTTGCGCGGCGTATCGTGGCCGCGCCGTGGACCACCCCGTCTTCGTCGCGCTGCTCGTGATCGCCGCCGTCTACTGCATCGGTCGGCTGGTCGAGTCGTGGTCGTGGTCGCGCGCGGCCGCCGTCATCGGCGCGGCGGCGCTGCTTGCCGAATCGCTCTGGCTTTACTTTCGATGACGCGGGCGAAGGCGTTGCGCCGCGCGTACAGGTCGTCGAGTCGCGCGCGCTTCTCGTCGGCCGGCAGGTCGCGCAACTGTGTGCGGCGGATCTCGGCATTCAGCTTCGATAGCGCCTGCTGCGCGCGTTCGTACAGCGCGCCGAGCTGGATATCCTGCCCGTGCTCGGCCTGCAGTTCCTTCACCTTCTCGTTGTCGCGCAACATCGCCGCCAGCTTGTACTCGGCCAGCACCTCCTGAAACTGCCGGCCGTGCTCGTAGAGTCGCGTCACGTAGCGGCTCTGGTAGGCCGGCAGTTCCTTGGCGAAGTCGCCCACCACGAAGATGTCGTCCAGTCGCGCCGTGGCCTTCGGCGGCAGGCCGAGCGCCGGCCGTGCCGCCAGGTCCGACAGCGCCACGACGTTGATGCCGAGCCAGCCGAAGTAGCCGCCGATCAGGTGGTCGATCTGCGCCGGCGACAGGACGCCCGGCGCGCCCAGCGCCTGCGCCACCGCCGACGTGTTGGGTCCGGCACGCTCGGACTTCGGCAGCTTCTCCATGCCGGGCGTCTCGATCGGCCGCCCGGTGAAGGCGTCCTTGTTCGCCCACAGTTCGATCGCCGGCATGACCACCTGCGGCGTCGGGTTCATCGACAACTGCTGCGACACCAGCGCCAGCATGCTCTTGGCGAAGTCCTCGCCGCCGAACTCGTCGGAGGCCAGCAGTTCGACCATGCGCTCGGCCACCGTGGCCAGCGCGCCGATCTCGAAGGGCTTCGGGATGCGGTAGGCCGTGTCGCCCACCTTGAACCACCAGAACGTCTCGCGATCCCAGTCCTCGCGCTTCTTCCAGTCGTCGTCGTCCCGGTAGTAGAGCAAGAGCAGCACGGAGGCCAGCGCCGTGGCGCCCGTCACCGCGGCGAAGCGCTTCGGATCCTCGGCGGCACCGCGGCCGAGCTTGTACAGGCCCTGCAGCCGGGCGTTGAAAAACGGCACGGTCTGCGTCAGGAACCGGATCGCGCCCCACGAGCCCTGCAGGCTGAAGTCGATCACGTCGCGCGCACGGAAGCTCGCCTCCAAGTGGCTGGCACCCTGCGCGCGCAGTTGCTGGTACAGCGCCACGCGGTTGATGTTCTCCGCGCGGTCGCCCGTGTGCTGCCACCAGTCCCAGGCCGCCTGCATGGCCGCCTTCACCTTGCCCGGCGTATCGAGGATCGTCTTGTCCTTGACGCCGGCCTCGATCAGTCGCTTGACGTGCGCCGCGCGGTCGCCCTCGAGCAGTGTGCCGAAGCGCATCACGCCGCCGCCGGCGATGATCTGCGCGTACTCCGGGCTGCCCTCCTTCGTTCCGCGCCAGCCGGCCAGCACGTTGCCCAGCACGTTGTAGCTCGCCGGGTTGGTGCCGATCATCGACAGCGAGTCGCGGATCACGTTGCGGATGCGGAAGGTCGGGCTCACCGTGACGCCGAGCGTGAGCCAGCGCTTGAACTTGCCCATCACGCGCATCGCCGTCGAGTCGAAGCCAGTGAAACCGATGGCGCGCAGCGCGTCGAGCACCAGCAGATCGTCGACCAGATACCAGCGCCGCACGCCCTGGTCGACGAACGACACCACGCCGCGGCGGTTGTCGGTGGCCTTGGCCATCGCGCGCGCCGTCTGCTCGTCGGCCTCGATCGCCACCCCTGCACGCTCGGCCGCCTGCAGCGCCTCGCGGGCGGCGTTGTTCTTCAGGCTCGCGTCCAGAATGTGCGACCAGTTGCGCAGCATGTTCTCGAGCGGATCGCCAAGCTCCTTCTCGCCGCCCTTCAGCGTCTTGAAGGCGTACTGGTTCACGAGGCCCGAGTAGTTGCGCGGCCCCATCGTCTGGTCGCCTTCCATCACGCGGTAGAAGGGCACGTAGAACGCCTTCTCCCAGACCTTGCGGCTGTCGGCATCGATGAGCCCCGCGCGCTGCGCGATGTCCATCACGGCGCGGTTGTAGCGGTCGAGTTCCGTTGCCGCGCGCTCGTAGACGACGGCGCGCCGCTGGCCGTCGGGCATCGTGCCGTCGTTCAGTCTCAGCAGTCGCGCGATCTGATCGGCCGTGAAGTTGTGCTCGCGGCCCTCGGCCAGCAGGCGCTGGGCACGGTTGCCCACCACCCACGCGATGAAGCGGTCGTGCTCGTCCTGCAGGCCGGACAGCGTGCCGAGGAAGCCGCCCTTCTCGTAGCGCACGTCGATCGCGCCCTCGGCGTCCATGAACGGCACGCCGTGCATGAGCAGCGCTTCGAGCGCGTTGTCGGCGCCACGCGACATGCGCGCCAGCACGTACTCGTGATAGCCGAGTTCCTTCAGCGGCGCGAACTGGTCGGCAACGCCCTGCGTCATGCGCAGGCGCCAGCGCTTCTTCCACTCGGCAAAGCGCTCGGCCCAGGGGGCGGCGTGCGTCCAGATGCCGGCGCGGCGCAGCGCCTCCTGCGTCTCGGCCGGCTGCTGCCGGATCCAGTCGGGGCGGCGGTCGCGCCTGGTCAGGTCGGCGAACTCTCCGCCTTCCTCGTTCACCGTGCCGTTCAGCCGCGAGATCATGGACGGGCTGACGAACGAGCCGTCGCCTTCCATCACGGCCTCGAGTCCGCGGATCACCGCGGCGTCCGAGGGCAGATCGAACAGCGCCCGCACCTTCGCGATCAGTTCGCGCAACCACTGGCGCGCGCGCCCGATCCACGTCGTCGCTTCGTGGCGCTCGCGCAGCAGGCGCGCGGCGTTCACCGCCCAGAACTCGCTCGCCGCCGCGTACTGGTAGTCGACGAGCCCCGACAGCCCATTGCCGCCGAGCCCCTTCCAGATCGACAGCGCCAGTTGATCCTGCCCCGCCTCGGCTGCTTCGAGCATCCAGTCGAGCATCGCGCGCTGGCCGGCGTCGGCCTTCTCGCGCGCCGCCGCCACCTGCTGCCGCAACTGCCGCAGCCACTCGGCGCGGATGCCCGCCTGCACGGCGGCCGGCATCATGCGTTCGGTGTGGTGCAGGATCTCGTGGGTGGCGGTGTTCGCGTTCGAGTTCGATGCGAAGATCGTGACGATGCGCGCCAGCACGTTGTACGTGCCGTTCGCGATCTCGTTGTCGCCGTCCTTGATGCTGATGCCCAGATCGGTGGCCACCTGCGGCGCCTGGTCGAGCAGCCACAGCGCGAGGTTCACCTGCTCGGCCGACAGTTCGCCCGTGCGCCGCGCGCGGATCAGCCGTTCGCGCAGCCACTCGGCGCCGCGCACGCGCGCGCCGCGGAGCAGCCGGCGGTCCTGCCGGCGCTCGATCTCGGCGCGCACCGCCAGCCGGAACTGCTCGTCGCTGATCTGGCCCGCCTCCCACTTGCGGAAGGCGGTCGCGAGCTGCTTCGGGGTGGCGACGTAGGCCGGCTGCACTGCCGGCGGCAGCACGGCGTCGATCGCGTCGACCGTGCCTTCGCCGCTCGGCGTCCGGTCGACGTCGGAGTCGGTGCGGTCTTCGAGCGCCACCCCCGAATCCGTCTCGCGCGCGCGCAGCGTGGCGACGAAGCGATCGAACGCCGCGTTGATCGCCTCGCGCTCCGCACCCTCGGGGAACGGCCGCGCCCAGCCCCACGGCGTGGGCACGACGAAGTGCGTGCCGTACGTCAGGAAGTCGCTGCGGCCGCCGCGGTCGGCGATGCGATCCTCGACGTACGCCTGAAACGCGCGCGCCAGCATCTCGTGCGGCGTGGCCCAGTAGTCCGAGGCGCGCCCCTGGTCGATGCGCTTGGCCTCGGTGGCGAAGCCCGTCGGCAGCTTGCGCGTCTTGGCCGTCTGCTGCTGCGCATCGGCCAGCATCTTCAGGCGCGCGCCGTAGCGCTTCATGTCGCCCGCCAGGTCGACCAGCGGTCCGCCCTGCGCCGTCATGCCGCTGCGGCCGCGCACTTCCTTGTAGACCGCACTCAGCGCCTCAAGAGCGTCGTTCGACCAGCGGTACGTGCCGATGCCCTTGCTGCCCGGCGTGCGCTTCCAGTCGAGGTCGAGGTATTCGCCGGCGATGATCTTCTCCGCGATCGCGTCGAACCGCGCCAACTGCTCGGCCGTGGCCGGCTCCTTCTTCGACCCGTACTGCTGCCGGTTGGCCAGGTGCTCGCGGATGCCCTGCAGCCGATTGGCCACGTCCGTGCGCGCCTCGGCCACGAAACGGTCGGCCTTCTGCGTGTCCTCGACGTACTGCTCGGCCTTGTAGCGGAGCGTGTCCATCACGGCGTCGTAGGCCGCACGCAGTTCGGCGCGGGCCTTCGACCGATCGCCGCTGAAGCCGTAGCTCGCGAACGTCTTGGATTCAGGCTCGAGCTCGTTCTTCAGAACGGTATCGCCGCGCGCGTTCTTCGCCTTCTCCGACGTGGCCTTGGTGTCCTGCCGCGCGAAGTAGTGGTCGGCCGCGTGCATCCACTCGTGCGCGAGCGAGCCGGCCCCGCTCATCTTCGTCAGGTTGATGACGCCGTAGTCCGGCTCGTAGTGCGCGCGCGTCCCCGACAGGCCCTGCCCGCGCGCGCCGAACGCCAGCGCGAGCTCGCCGTTCAGGCCCAGCGCCCGCGGCGGCACGCCGAGCACGTCGGCCAGGTCCATCAGCGCGTCGTAGGCGTGGTTCATCACGGTCTGGCGCTCGTCCTGCGCCTCCCACAGGCCGAACTCCACCGCGCGGAACCCGAATGTGCGCAGGAAGTCCTCGCCCTTGACGTCGCCCTCGCGGCGCTGCGCGCCCTCGCGCACCACCCGGTCGGGACGCGGCAGGATTTCCTCGCCGAAGCTCGTCTTCGTCTCGATGATCTCGGCGGCGTGCTCGGCCATGTAGCGCTTGGCCGCGTCGTCGGTGTCGAAGAGTTGCTGCACCACCTGCACGCGCTTGCGCTCGCTCACTGTGCGGAAGATCGCGTACTTCTCCGCGCCGGCGGCGTCGCGCTGGAACAGCACGCGATGGTTGCGCGCCACCTCCACAAGCGGGATCGCCGCCTCGGCCTGCGCCTGCGAGTCGAAGCTGTTGCCCACCTGTTTGGGCTGGCCGCGCCAGTCCTTCGAGCGCGAATCGAGGATCACCCAGCGGCCCGCTTCGCCCGCGCGCGCGCTCGCCACGATCTGGCTCACCACGTAGCGCTTGCGCCAGCCCGGTGTCTCGTCCCGCGGCCGCGCGCCGCGCGGACCCGTGCTCGTCGCCGTGTCCTTGCGTGCGCCGCCGATCTTCTCGCCCACGTC
>DYFW01000121.1 GCA_020725005.1 Thiobacillus denitrificans | reverse complement strand
ACGGTGGGGTGGATGATGGGACTCGAACCCACGACAACAGGAATCACAATCCTGGCGAGGTACCCTTTCCATTGCTTACCAAGACTTGCAACACATTACGAAAGCTTTGATAAATGGGCGTTTAGCACTTACTATTAGTCCTGTTGTGAGGGTGTTTTTTACCGTGTTTTACCCTCGCCTGCTTACCATACGCTTACCACGGAGACAACAGGACTATGCCAAAGCTGACTACATCGAGCGTCAAATCCGAGCCGCCTGGCAAGAGCCCCAGATTCGTCTGGGACTCCGATTTGAAGGGCTTCGGCGTCAAGATTTTCCCGAGCGGCACAAAGACGTTTTGCTACCAATACCGGACGCCCGAGGGACGTACACGCCGCTACACGCTCGGGAAGTTCGGCGACGCGCTTACCGTGGAGCAGGCCCGCAAGAAGGCCAAGGATTTTTCTTTCGATGTGTTCCAGGGCAATGACCCGGCATCGGAAAAGCAGGCGCGCCGCAAGTCCCTTACCCTGACCGAAATGCTCGACCTGTACATGGCGTCGGCGAAGTTCGCCGCCAATGCCGAGACGACTCAGAAGGTGGACCGAGGGCGGATCGCTCGGCACCTGATCCCGCTGGTCGGGAATGAGTTCGTCAACACCTTGTCACCCGAGCAGGTGGCGAAGATGCACACCGCCATCAAAGAGGGCAAGACGGCGGTGCGGATCAAGACGACCGCCAGGGGGCTTGCCAAGGTGCGCGGAGGGGAGGGCGCCGCCAACAAGTGCGTGATCCTGCTATCCGCCGCCTACAATTGGGCCATCGGTCAGAAGTTAGCCAAGGTCAACCCATGCACCGGCATGAAGTGCAGCGGCACCGGCACCCGCGAAACCATACTAGACAGCGCCGAGGAATACGGCCGGCTGTTCGCTGCTTTGCAGAAGATGGAGGACGAGAAGCGCATCCGGTCTGCCGCTGCCGATGCGATTCGCTTCATCGTCCTGACCGGCGTTCGCCGTGGCGAGGCGACGGGGCTTTTGTGGAAATGGGTCAACCTGAAAACCGGGATGATTACCTTGCCGCCCAAGGCCCACAAGGGCGGGCACCACACCGGCAAGCCGCGCATTATCGCCATGCCCGCCGAGGCGCAGGTGATCGTCGCCCGTCAACCCCAGGGTGATCCCGATTCGTTCGTGTTCAGCCCCGCAAAAGGCGAGGGGCAGATGGCGTTAAGCGGCATTTGGGCCAAGGTGAGGACGGAAGCGAAACTTCCACCTACCTTGGGTCTACACGGCTTGCGGCACTCAATCGGCACCCACCTGGCGATGAGCGGAGCGTCGGCCGTTGAGCTTATGGAAGCGCTCGGACACAAGCAGATTTCGACCACGCTCCGATATATACATTTCGCAGAGCGCAGCCGCTCGACTCTGGCAGAGCGCGCCGCATCCGTGGCACTGGAAGGATTGAAGAAGCAGGCGGACGCGCCCACGCCGGCGCCCGCACCCAAGCTGCGGGTGGTGAAATGACCGGCGCCGACCTCAAGCATGATGTCGTTCAGTGGATTGAGGAAAACCGCCACCTTGAGCGCCACCCGCTTGCATGGCGACTGCGCGTAGCCGAGAGACTGGCCGACCATGAGGACATGGCGCGCGCCTGGCATGAGCTGGCGCGCCACCGCGTACCCGATGGCCGGCACGTCATGAGCCTGACATTCCAGTCTTTCGAGGACGCGCACCGGGAGTGCCGCCGCCTACCATCGACGGACGAAGCAGAGCGGATTGACGCCGTGGTGAAGGCTGTACGGCAACTGCGTGACGCCATTGCTAGGGCGCCGTTTTTGGACAACGCGCACTTCATCGACATGGACGGCACACACGCCGTGCTTGCATGGCGGGCGTCGGGCGCGCCAGTCGCCGAGATGCACCGCGCTGTTGCGGTCCCGCTTTGTCTGGATAGCCTGCTGGAATACGCCGAGAACGAGATACCCGCCATCGCTGCCCGCCAGCCCGGCCGGACGATAGGCAAACAGCGGGATGACCCAGAACTGTTATCTTTCGTGCGCCACCTGGCGGCGCATTTTCAGCACCGCTACGCCAGCAAGATGATGGGCACCATCGCCCGCATCGCCAATACCCTCTACAACCCGGCCGAGCCCGTCACAAAGCAGCGCGTCGAGAAAGCCCTGCGCCACCCGTCCCAATAAGCCGCTTTCTGCCGGTGCTAATGGGACCGGCGCTATTCGTTTCAGCCCCTAGCCTTGCCATACGTTCACTAACGATGCGAGGCAAAAAATGGGCAAGCTACTTTCCCGCAAGGAAGCCGCCGACTACCTGACCAACGAGCGCGGCCTGCGCACCGCGAGCACCTACCTGCAAAAGCTCGCCACAGTAGGCGGCGGCCCCGAGTACCGCCGGTACGGCAAGTACGCCGTGTATGAGATGGAAGCGCTCGACCGCTATGCCGATTCCAAGCTGACCGCGCCGCGCAGCTCGACCAGCGCCACCAAGTAAGGGGCGCACCATGACCGACCAAAAGAACAATGCCGCCAGGGCTGGGGAGCACGCGGCGGCATCGGGATACAACTACACCGCAAATCATAGTCAGACGCCGACGCTACCGCAAGACGTCGAGAACCGTTTCCTCGACTTCATGCACGCGGTCGGCCTGACCCCGGTGAAGGACACACCCATCGCCGATGGCAGGATTCACCGCTACCGCGTCGAGGGCGATAAACCGGGTTCGCGCAATGGCTGGTATGCGCTACACCTCGACCCGATTCCGCACGGCGCGGTCGGTTCGTGGCGCACCAACGAGACCCACCCCTGGCGCGACGCCGAAGCCCGTAGGATCAACTGGCAAGAGCGCCAGGCGCTGCAGGCGAAGATGCGCGCCCTGCGCAACGACCGATACCAGGCGCAACAGACCGTTTACGCCGAGGCGCGCGCCAAAGCCGAGAAGATGTGGCGCGCGTCGCGGCCGGCAGATGCTGCGCATCCGTACCTGCAGCGCAAGGGCGTGAAGGCCTGGGGCATACGCCAGTTGCGCGACCAACTACTAGTTCCGGTACGGCGCGACGGAGCGCTGCATTCGCTTCAGTTGATCGGCCCGGATGGCGAGAAGAAATTTCTCACCGGCGGCCGCATCGGCGGCTGCTACTTCGCCATCGGCAAGCCGGCCGGCACGATATGCGTCGCCGAGGGCTATGCCACTGCCGCGACGGTTTTCGAGTGCACCGGCTACGCGACGGCGGTCGCGTTCAATGCTGGCAACCTGAAGCGCGTCGCGCAGCACCTGGCGTGCCATCACCCGCACACCAAGTTCATTCTCATCGCCGACGACGACCAGGCCACGCCGGGCAATCCCGGCCTGACCGCCGCCACCGAAGCGGCGATGCTGGTCGGCGGCTTCGTCGCGCGCCCGCATTTTGGTTTTGGGGAGGGCCGGGCATGAGCACGATGACCGACATGAACGACCTCGCCCAAGTGGCCGGCCCCGACGCTGTGCGGGCTTCTGTGGCCGCTGCGCGGCCGGTAGGTACTACGACACCACCCGCACCGAGATCGTCGCACCTGGGCGATTCTGGCAGGCCGGATTCCGAGCCGGAGTGGCCGGAACCGATGTTGCCGGGTTCTATCCGCGTGCCGGTGATCCCGGCAACGACTCTGCCCGGCCCGGTAGGCGAGATGGCGCGCGCTGTCGCCGACTCGACCCAGACGCCGGAAGCGATGGCGACGCTGTTGTCGTTGAGCATCCTCGCCACCGCCCTGCAGCGGCGGGTCGAGGTCGCACCGTTTGACGACGACTACACCGAGCCGTTGTCGCTGTGGACGTTGATGGCGATGCAGTCCGGCAGCCGCAAGACTGCCGTGCTCAACGCGCTGACCGGTCCGCTGCTGCGCTGGGAGAAGCTGCAACGCGACCGTCTGCGGCCTGAGATCGCACGCATCAACGCGGCGCGCGCCGTCGCGAAAAAGCGCATCGAGAAGTTGACGAAGGACGCGGCCGGCAACGACGACGAACACCAGCGTCGCCGACTGCGCGACGAGATCGCGCGCATCGAAGATGAAATGCCCGCCGAGATCCACGCACCCAAGCTGTTCACCGGCGACACCACGGCAGAGACGTTGCAAACGCTGTTGGTGAAGCAGGGCGAGCGCATGGCCGTGTTGACCGATGAGGCCGGAATCTTTCTGGTGATGGCTGGGCTGTATTCAGGCGGCCAGGCGAGTCTCGACGTATTCCTGCAGGGCCACGCCGGCTCGCCCGTGCGCGTCGACCGTGCCGAGCGCGAGGCGTATCTGGAGCGGCCGGCGATGAGCTTCGGGCTGGCGCTGCAACCCGGCGTACTCGCCGACGTTGCGAGCGGCCGGCGCTTCCGCGATTCCGGCCTGCTCGCGCGATTCCTCTATGCCATCCCCGAAAGCAACGTCGGCAAGCGCGACGTGCGTCGACGCGTGGCGATCCCTGAGACCGTGGCGCGCGCCTATGAGCACCGCCTGTTTGAACTGCTGGAAGGCCGCACGCTGACCCCGGACAAGCCGACGAAGATCGCGTTCGCCGACGCGGCGCGCGAGGCGTGGCTGGACTTCGCCGACGAGATCGAGCGCGGCCAGGGCGACGGCGGCAAGTTCGAGGCCATCACCGACTGGACGTCGAAGCTGCCCGGCGCGGCGGCGCGCATTGCCGGGTTGATCGAGCTGGCCGACGTCGGCCTGGGCGCGAAGCTGGTCAGTCACCGGTCGGTCGAGCGTGCCGTAGAACTGTGCCGTCTGTTGATTCCGCACGCGCACGAAGCATTCGGCCTGCTCGGCGCGGACAGCGTGGACGGCGACGCGACGGCCATCCTGAAGTGGGTCAAGGCCAACCGCCTGACCTCGTTCAAGCGGTCGGAATGCCAGAAGTCGATGGAGGGGCGATTCCGTTCGGTCGACCGACTCATCAAGGCCGCCGAGCGCCTGGCCCAGCGCGACGTGCTGCGCGAGTTCAAGCTGATGAACCGGGGCGCGCCGCCATCCGTGTGCTACCGGGTGAACCCGAAGTGCTTCGACAAAGGGGAGTGATTCGCCATGAAACCAACTGAGAACACTTTTCTTTTATCCATCAATGCCGTGCGTAGGCGAAAGCAACCACCTAACGAAAAAGTCGAATTACTCGAATCACCCGAGTCATTCGAGTTATTCGACAAATTCGTTAGGGGGGAGCGCGCGAGCGAAACCGACCGACCCATCACCCGCAAGCCTGACCATGCGCCAAGCTACCTTATGGGCCTTTCGCGGGCGGGTCAATTCGAGCTCGTTGAATTCCTAGGCTACAACCGGCTGATATACGCAACTTCGTTGCCTACCAGCGTGACCACGGAACGGGGGTGCGTATGAGCGCGCATTCCGACCCCGAAAAAAGTCAGGCGTCACTTTCACTGCTGGCCGATGCACCGGAACTGCTACGTTTGCGCGTTCTACCTGCTGAGTTCGCCCGGCTGCTGGGCGTGAGCAAGCAGGCGGTAAGCCGCTGGATCGCTGCGGGCACGGTGACGATCAACCCGGTCGACGGCCGCCTGGACGTGAACACCGCCGTTCGGCAAGTGCTGAAGAACACCGACCCCGGCCGCGTGCGCTCACGCGTGCTGCGCGCTGCCATCGCTGACGTCTCGGCGCTACGCAAATCCGTGGTGGAAGCCGACGAGCGCGTCGCCGCCGTCGAGGCGGAGCTGGGTGCGCAACTGGCGGAGGCGCGGCAGCGCATCGCGTTCCTGGAGAGCTACATCGAGGACGGCGACTGTATGTTCGACCGCCTGCTGGCCCTGCTGGTCGAGAGCGAGCTGGCATTGCGCGGCACGACCAACAGCGACGAATGGGTCGAGTTGATCCGTCGCATCGAGGTCGCTGCTGCCGAGCATTGCGACGACACCGACCTCGACGCGCTCGACGCCGCTGCCGCCGACGCCCTGGCCGCACTCACGGCGCGCGAAGCGCCGGCACCGGAAGGGGGCGGGGGCGAGTGAAACAGGCCCACCGCGACCTTGCCGAGCTGGTCAGCCTGAAGCCGGGTGAAACCCTGTCACCGGAAACTGCGCGTCGGTTTCAGCAAGCCGCGCTGCGATGGCTGCGGCACCGCGAAGGCATCGACCTTGCACGCCGCCTGGGCTGGGGCACCCGGCAGAAGGCCAACGACGCGCTCCGCAACGACCTGTTGCGCCAGGCGGCCGAGCACCTGCCTGGCACCGTCACCCAGCGTGCCGCCGCGCTGGCGGAGTTGTGCCGCGACATGGAAAACCGGCTGTGGGCGCTGTGGCAGGGTGAAGCCGAAGCCCCTGCCAGTGCCGGCCCAGCGCGGGCGCTGCTGTTCAAGGCAAAGTGCCTGGGCGCGGACCTGCCGGGCGGCGTGCGCACGGTTTTCGACATCCTTGCCGATGCGGAAATTGCCGAAACAACCCGCATGAAAAACACGATACCTTGAAGCCTGGACAATCTTTGGAGGCAGACAACATGCTGAACAAACGCGAGCGGGCCGCTTTTTCGGTGACGCGAATGATTAACGCAATGGGAACCGGCGCCCTGCGCGGCACTTTCGAGGGTGAAGTCGCCAAAGACCTCGCCACCCGGGCCGGCAACCCTTTTGACGAAAACCGAGTCACGCTGCCCTTGGATTTGCTCGCCACGCGCGACATGACCAGCGCCGGCACGTCGGGCTCAAACTACCTGGTCCCGAGCGATATTCAGCCGGCTGCCGACATTTTGCGCGCCGTGTCTGTCACCGCGCGCGCTGGCGCAACCGTGCTGCCGAACCTGAAAGGCGACACCCAGATTCCGCGAGTGACCGCCGCGTCGACTGCCAATTGGCTCACCACTGAAGCAACCGCTGCCACTCAGTCGCAAGCCACAATCGGCCAGATTTCCATGACGCCCAAAACGGTTTCCGCTTTCGTGAAATTGACGCGGCTGTTGCAGCTTCAGTCCGACGTCGAAGGGCTGGTACGCCGGGAGCTGCTCGCCACGATCGGCGAAGCGCTCGACCTGGCCGCGCTAAATGGGCCTGGCACTTCGGGCCAGCCCACCGGCCTGCTAAACACAGCGGGCATCCAGACCCAATCTGGCACCTCGCTCGGTTGGGCCGGCATCGCCGCGATGCAGCGCCTGGCCGCTGTCGCACGCGCCGAGCCTACCGCGTGGGTTAGCGCGCCGGCTGTGCGCGAGCTGCTGCAAAAACGTGAAGTCGCCACCGGCAGCGGTATGGTGTGGACCGATAACCGCATGGCCGGCGCGCCTGCAATCACGTCGACCAGCGTGCCAGCCGCGACCCTCATCACCGGCGACTGGTCCAACCTCGTGCTCGGAATATGGGGCAGCGGCGTGAACATCGAGGTCGACCCGTTTTCGGGTTTCACGACTGGCATCATCGGCGTGCGCTGCCTGCTGACTGCTGACGTGGGGCTCGTGCATCCTGCCGCGTTTGTGGTTGCTACCAGCATCACTTGATAGGAGCGGCCCATGCGTGAACTGAAAATGCTGGGGGTGCGCATTACCAGGCAATGCATCATCGGCGGCACCCACCACGAGCCGGGCGAGATGCTGGAAGTGGACAGCAACACCTATCGGCAACTTCTTTCCGATGGGTTGGGCGTTCCTGCCCGCCTCGATCTGCAGCAGATTCGACCCTATGAGGATCACCCCCATGAATAATGGCTATGTACGGTTGCGTGTCGCCGCAACGGTCAACGGAACCCGGCACGCTGCCGGTGCGATTG